>CAYNNY010000252.1:0-2513 GCA_964398555.1 uncultured Verrucomicrobiales bacterium | reverse complement strand
CTAGTCATGGTATGACCAATCAAACCTCCGCGCCGAGGATTGGTTGCAAACATTCTTCATTCTAAGGAGATCCTTGCAAGATGATTTCTTGGTTTGCGAGGCAGTTGGAATCTAAGCTTCCCATATCGGGGTGAATTTGCTACTGAATTCCGGACATTATGGCAGCGGATCAAAATACGGAGACGAAGGGTAAGGGTGGATGCATCAAGCGTTTGCTTGTGTTGTTCTTGTTGGTGGTGATGGCTTACTTGGGGCTACACATTTATTTTATTTGGCAGCCTACGGGGAAGCCCGCTGAGTTTAACCAAAAGGTAATGGATGCCCAGGTGGCTGGGGTGAAATTTTTCCCCGCCATCAAGAGGTATGATCTTGAGAAAATTGAAGGCAGGCCTGAGGTGTTTAAAGACGGCCAAATGAGTGCCTCCCCGTTACCCAAGAGGTTAGCCACGGCGATTGAGCGGAATGAACCCGTGAGCTTTAGTGAGGCGGAGGTGAATGTCTGGCTGCGCAAACGTCTGCAAGTCAAGCAGTCAGGATTACTGGATACTTACGCTGATGTGCGTGGTGTTTGGGTGAATTTTACCCCGGGGGAGATTGAGATAGTCATCGAGCGTGAATTACAAGATATCGGCAATCATGTGACTTCTCTCTTTATGAAATTTGAGAAATCGAAAAATGGGTTCAGTATCAATCGGCATGCATCACATGTCGGGCAGGTGGAGTTGCCCGGTGGCTTTGCCCGTTTGGTGATGCCGTCATTTAATCAAATGGCCGCGGAGTTGACCGAGGAGCTTAAGCTCTACAAAGACAATTCTTTAACGTCGAATAAGTCATTAAGAATCCACGATGTCCGTGTGGAGGAAGGCAAGATCACTCTGGATCCTCGTTTACAAAGCCAGTAGCAAAGATGATGACTGGTTGGTTTTCTAGTGTGGCGGTGCTGGCGGGTGCATGGATGATGTGCTCGGTGGCAACTCTCGTGGCTCAAGACGTCACGGAGGTCGATCCTGCCGCCGAGGTGCCAGCCAAAGAAGCAGTCACGACGTTTGGTGGATTTACTGTGGTGGGGAGCGCGCAGAGTATCCGTGGTGGGATCGCTTCGCTGGCCGAAAAAATGAGGTCTGAGCTAGCGGCCATCACGGGTGAAAAAGGGCGGAAGTTAAAGCTGCCTATCATTATCGATCTCTACGGCAAGCAGGGCGACAAGGAGCGCAAGCGTAGTGTGGTCAGTAAGATTGAGCAAATCCAAGGGAACTATCAGCTTAGGATTCACATTCATCTGGCCCAAGGTGTCGATCATAAGCGCTTGCGGTATCATTTGATGGAGATGCTGCTCTATGAGCGTGGTCTGAGTGCGGGGAAGCAGGTAGCTGAGGGTGAATATGTGTGGGTGAAACCATGGCTGATTGAGGGTATGCTAGAGGCCATCGATATCAAGGCGGGGCGAGCTAATCGCAAAATTTATCAAGTGGATATGGCGTATTTTGAAATCATGGATCTTCAGCAGGTATTTGATACCAGCGAGGTTCAGAGGCGTGCGATGGATGGGCGGAAGCCGATAGCGTTCCGTGCTATTTCCGGGGCAATGGTCAATACGCTCTTGAGGCAGCCGGGCGGACGGCGTGGCATGGCGAGCTATCTATCCGAGGTGGCCACTTTCAAAGGGGAGGAAGAAAACCTGATGCGTAAACATTTCCCGAGCATGAATAAATCCCAGAGTAGTTTGGAGAAATGGGTGGATTTGGAAATGGCGGAGTTAGGCACCGCTAAGCTCTCGCAGGTTTATTCTATGCTGGAGACTGAGAAGCGATTGGAGAGTGTGTTGCGCTTAAGGTATAGAGATAAGGATCAGGCTGCGGTGAGTGTGGGGGTGGATGGATACCGTGAGATACTCAAGCTGGATCCGTCTGATCGTGTCGCCGCCGTGGCAGGGGCCCGGGCTGAGATGGAGCGCTTGAGTTATAGGTGTTTCCCGAACTATCGACCGCTGATGGAGGAGTATGAAATGATATTAGGCGAAGTGGCCAGTGGGAAGGATGAGGGGATTCAGGGGCGGCTCAACAAGCTGAGTGATGTTCGCTTTCAGTTCCAAGAAGTAGGCAAGCGCACGCGCGATTATCTGGACTGGTATTACATTACCCAGTCGGATGAGGTGAGTGGTGATTTTGAACAGTATCGCGAGCTTAGCGAAGCCTTGCAAAGGGAATCAATGAAGCTGAGGGTAGACGACTCAACGCAGAAATATCTGGATGGTGTGCAGAAGATGTATGGTGAGGGGGGTGAGTAGCGGCTAATATACGAGGCCTCCGCGCGTAGTGCCATGTTCTTTCGGCGCATAAGCGTTTTCATCTCCGTTTTCATCTCCATACCCAATTTGAGCTCACTTATTATTCACATGAGCATCATGTTGCGTAAGAGCTGTATTATCCAATGGAAAAACCACGGTCATTATTTTTCCAATGGACAGGGATAAAGAATTTTAGTATTTCCACCGTAAGAATAACTACTAGTTC
>CAYNNY010000251.1:0-2547 GCA_964398555.1 uncultured Verrucomicrobiales bacterium | reverse complement strand
TCATTGCTGGGTTAAGGGCGGTCCCCGTGGAAGTAGACATCAACATCCTCGCCGATCAAGGGGAAAACAGCGGGATAGAAAGCATCAAGAAAAGAGCCGCTATCAAAGTAAAACCAGAGATCCGCCAGAATCCAAAACCACAATCTTAAAACCACAAATCTCACGGATCACACGGAAAGTAGGATAGGCTTGCACCCTGTCGACTGCCTATCGCTGATCAGCTCAAGTCTAGCTATTAAGCAGAAACGCAACATTCATAGGACTTATCCTAAACACCCTCTCATAAAAATTCGCTAGATTCGCGGTAAAACATGAAGTATCAACCATCCGTGAAAATCCGTGCGATCCGTGGTTATAAATAATAACTTCTCCATCCATCCTATGAACCCACAACCTCAGCCACAACCCAAAAACTTTCGTGCATTTCGCCCCCTTTCGCGGTCAGCGCCGCAGGCATAAAAAGCCGCCGACCACCCACATTACTAAAAAGTCGCCAATCATCCACTTTTTAAACTTGTCGTCGATCACCCACATCGCTACAAAAGCGTCATGAATATTGTCAGTGTTAAAGATCTCACCGCTGTGATCCGGCAGGAGAGAAAACGGAGAAAGTGGACACAGGCCGAACTGGCCGAGCAATCAGGTGTAAGTCGCGACTGGATCATTGAATTGGAAAAGGGAAAACCGAATGTCTCACTCACACTGGTACTACGCACCCTAAAAGCCCTTCAGCTTCCCATCTCAGTCGGAGAAAGCAAAGGTGATCCGGCCTCCCCATCACCCGCTTCCACTGATCAACACTCGACGAACACCATCAACCTCGATGATATTCTCAAGCGAAACATCAGCCGTCCCAGCCAAGCAGATCAGCCATGAAAACTGAAAGACTCAGCATCATCGCCAATCAGCAAAAACTAGGCAGTGTTAGTTATCGGAGCGATCGGCTCGATTTCAGTTACGCCACGGCATGGCAAACATCTGCGGAGTCCTTCCCCTTGTCCATTTCCATGCCCATGGCCATCCGCCAACACCCCCACGAGGTGATTGAACCCTACCTCTGGGGCCTACTCCCCGATAGCCCAAGCGTTCTCGATTTATGGGGGAAACGGTTTCACGTCTCACCGAGAAACGTTTTCCGTTTACTCAAACATGTAGGAGAAGACTGCGCCGGTGCCATCCAGTTCATCCCGGAAGAACAGGAAAACGAACTTCGCAACCAACTCTATGAAGAGCAAGTGCAATGGCTCAGTGAGAGCGAACTTGCCGAGCGTATCCAGCTCGTATTTCAAAACCATGGAGTCCAGCGAGTTGCAAGCGATCAAGGGCAATTCAGCCTTGCCGGAGCCCAACCGAAAATAGCCCTCTACCAATCTCCGGATACCGGAAAATGGGGTGTGCCCCAGGGGGTAACCCCCACCACCCACATCCTTAAACCCGCCTCAGAACATTTCCCAGGGTTTGCAGAAAACGAACACTTCTGTCTCTCTCTGGCCTCGGCGCTAGGGATCGCTACTGCCCGTTCCTCCGTCATCCATACAAAAAAAATCTCAGCGGAAACAGAAAGCATTCCCGTGATTGTCGTCGAACGCTATGACCGACTCCATAACGGCAACCAGTTTATCCGGATTCATCAGGAAGATTTTTGCCAAGCCTCAGGAATTCACCCGAACCTCAAATACCAGAGTGATGGTGGCCCCTCTGTTGAAAGTATCGCCAACATGATCTGGGATGTTTCCAGCAATGCCCACCTGGATATCCTCACCTTGGCGGACGCCCTTATCCTCAACTTTCTCATCTCGGGTACCGATGCCCATGCTAAAAACTATTCACTTCTGCTTGCCGGAGGAAATCAAGTGCGTCTGGCACCGCTCTACGACATCGCCAGCACATTGCCATATCCACAAACCGTCTCCCCTCACAAAGCAAAGCTCGCCATGAAAATCGGCAGCGCTTACCAACTTAAAAAAATAGAACTCCGCCACTGGGACGTATGTGCCAAACAACTCCGACTCCCCCCGACCCAACTCACTGACCGACTTCGATTCATTGCCGAAACCATGCAATCCCTCGCTCCGGCTACCGCGAAACAATTACAAAATGAGGGGTTAACCCACCCCATCATCCAAACCCTGGCAAAGAGTATCCGCTTGAGAGCCACCAACTTCCTTTAAACCTTATGAAACGACTCCAAGCCATCACCCTCCTCTCATTCTTCATCCTCACCGCCACCACCCACGCGGCGGCCCCTATTCAGCTCAAGCCGCAAAAACCCGTGGTTGAGGAAAACGAATACCTCTACGAGATCAAAAACAACGAAATCATGGTGAATGACAAACTGATCACCCTCTTTGCCTTCAGCAAAGACGGCATCAGCGTGAGCTACCGAAACAAAACCGAGAAGGCGGAAAAACCCAAATACACCTTCAAAGCCTACAACCCCTACGGCATGTTGATCGGCGTTTATAAAGTCGGTGACAGCATCGCCATCTTCGGCCCCAGCACCCGCATGGAGCCAGGAGCCGTCAGCTCAGAAAAACTCCACCTCAA
>CAYNNY010000250.1:0-2669 GCA_964398555.1 uncultured Verrucomicrobiales bacterium | reverse complement strand
CCTTCTGTAGGAGTAGATCCACGCTACTCCGGTTCTACTTTCATACCGAACTACATCGATGAAATTAATGCCGTGCTCGCCCTTGGCGGAGAATCCCTCACGCTGGTGAGTGTGCCTGAGCCATCATCGCTTTTTCTTCTGGGTCTTGGAGGAATCACCTTGTTCAGGAGGCGCAGATAGTTTTTGCAAACGCGCGTGCATCAGCATCGGCAGTGATTAACGTCTGCAAGTCCGCCGCAGCCGCCACCTCATGCGAGTCCATCACCTGCCCGACGAGTTTCCAGATGTCGGTGTAACCGATTTTACCATCGCAGAAAGCATCCACCGCGACTTCATTCGCAGCATTGTAAACGGCCGGTAATGTGCCGCCCACCTCCCCAGCTCTGCGCGCTAAATTGAGTGCGGGAAATACATCGTATCGTGGAGCTTCAAATTCTAACGTTCCAAGTGCGGCAAAATCAAGCGGCTTCAGTCCCCCCGGCACCCGATCCGGCCAAGTCACCGCGTACTGGATGGGGAAACACATATCCGCATGACTCATCTGGGCGAGCACACTGCCATCGACGTATTCCACCATCGAGTGAACAATACTCTGAGGATGCACAATGACATCAATACGCTCCATCTCGATACCAAATAACCATCGCGCCTCGATCATTTCTAAGCCTTTATTAAATAGTGTGGAGGAATCAATCGTGATTTTTCGACCCATCTCCCAAGTAGGATGCTTGAGTGCCTGCTCGAGTGTGACATCCTCTAACTCTTCCGCCGGAGTTTGCCTGAATGGCCCTCCTGATGCTGTTAGAATCAAACGGGATACTTCACGCTCGCCACCTTGATGACCGTTGAGGCATTGGAAAATGGCTTTGTGTTCGCTATCGACAGGTAAGACGTTCACACCTTTTTTCGCCGCAGCATCCATCACCAGCTCTCCCGCCATTACGAGGATTTCCTTACTGGCAACGGCAAGATCTTTCCCCGCCTCAATGGCAGCAAGCGCTGGTTCCAAGCCCGCTGTTCCCACGATGGCGACCAGCACCATATCCGCCTCAGCAAGCGTCGCAATTTCTAACAAACCCTCGGCACCGAGATGAATATTAACCCCATCGGGCAAGGCGGCGCGGAGCTCAGCTTCCTTGGAGGCATCGTAGAGTGCTACATGTTTGGCTCCGGTTTCACGTGCCTGCGCCGCGAGAGATCTCACGCTCGAGTTCGCTGCAATGGCAATAATCTCCATCCTCTCCGGTATATCAGCCGCCACCTTCAGCGCGCTGGTTCCAATAGAACCCGTCGAACCTAACAAAACTACCTTACGCTTCTCCATCAGATCATCATTTAAGCGCACACGGGCATCCATTTAATTATAAAGTAGAGCACAGGAGCCGTGAAGCACAGGCTATCTATCAGATCCAGCGTCCCGCCGATCCCCGGCAGTGTATTCCCGGAGTCCTTCACCCCCATACTGCGTTTCAATACTGACTCCGCGAGATCCCCCACCACAGCAAGGAGGGATAATACGAGACTCAGCCCAATGACCCATGGCCAACCGCCGAGTGCTGAGAGCTTATCAGGCATCAGGGCAAACAGGCCGCATCCCCCCATCAAGGCAAAGGCAAGTGCCCCTCCAAACCCCTGCCACGTCTTAGCTGGGCTGATGTGTGGAATCATCTTGTGCTTCCCAATCAATGAACCCGTCATGTAGGCACCCATGTCTGAAAATTTCGTCACCACCACGAGCCAGATCACCAGCCACGCACCTGACACAGGCGCAGGATTCACGGGTACAAACAACAATCTTGTTAGAAAACTATAAAGCACAGCCACATACACAAACCCCATGGTCGTAACCGCAACTTCGATCACCGTTTTTTGACCATCCACGGCTCGCCGAAGCTGGCAAAGAAAACCACCCATGACCATCACCGCTAGAAATACGACATCCAGAGCGAAGAGTGAATCTAAGGCATCATGCCCTCCCGTTCCGAGCCATACCCCAAGCGAAATCAAGTAGCCTGTACTCACCAGTATTCCCCACTTGGGCTGTGACGGCATGCCGCCTTTCTGGGTCATTTGGAAGAACTCCCATACACCTAGCAGCCCTACCACAGTGAGCATTCCAATGAAAAACCAGGCACTTCCACTGAGGAAAACCCCAACGATTATCGCCCACAAAAACAACGTGCTAAACGATCTCTCCGCAAAAACACGGGACTTCGACTTCTTTGCTGGATCAGGTTGGTTCATGAACAGGGACATCCAAGCGTTTCAGGCAATGACTGGCAATGAGATTCAACCAGTTTCGATGAAATCGATGTTTTTTTGCAACCATTGGCATCCACACAGGTTTCACTAGGCACAACCCACCAACCAGAAACTAACCACCATGAAAACAACCCAACTAATAATGACAGGACTTGCTGCTACCGTGGCATTCACCATGAGCGCCAATGCCGGAGGCAAAGGAAAAGGAGACAGAGGCGGCCAACGTAACGGCCCGCCCAAGCACGTGATCGAGAAATTCGACAAAGACGGCGATGGCAAACTCAATGAAGAAGAACGCAAGGCAGCCAAAGCCGCCATGGAAGAGCGCCGCAAAGCCATGAAGGCAAAAATGCTCGAACGCTTCGATACCGATAAGGACGGTAAGCTCAACGAGGACGAGCGCAAGG
>CAYNNY010000249.1:0-2678 GCA_964398555.1 uncultured Verrucomicrobiales bacterium | reverse complement strand
GCTCGCACTGCTTTGGCAAATTCTTCGAGCATTGTCTCGGTGGTTTCCCAGTTGATGCATTGGTCTGTCACGGACTGGCCGTAGGTGAGGTCGGCGAGGTCGCTGGAGAGTTTCTGGGCCCCGGCGACCAGATTGCTTTCAATCATCACGGAGGTGATCGCTTTGTTGCCTTCGGTGATTTGGTCGCAAATCGATTGCGCCACAGCGGGCTGGTTGCGGTAGTCCTTGAGAGAGTTGCCGTGGGAGCAGTCGACCATGATGGATGGCTTCAGATCTGCTGATTCGAGCTGTTCGGTCACTTCGCTGATGCTTGTGGCATCGTAGTTCGGGCCTTTGGACGAGCCTCGGAGAATGATGTGGCAGGCGTCGTTTCCTGTGGTGGTGACAATGGCGGAAACGCCTTGTTTGGTGACCGAGAGGAAGTGGTGTGGGCGAGACGCTGCCTGAATGGCATCGTAGGCGATCTGGTTCGATCCGCCTGTGCCATTTTTAAATCCGACTGGCATGGAGAGTCCCGATGCGAGCTCGCGGTGGATTTGAGATTCCGTGGTGCGGGCACCAATGGCACCCCAAGCGATGAGGTCGGCGTAGTATTGTGGGGAAATGGTATCGAGAAACTCGGTGCCAGCGGGCACTCCCATCTCAGCGAGTTCAAGCAGGAGTTCACGAGCAACACGCACGCCTTGGTTGATGTCAAAGGAGCCATCGAGGTGGGGGTCGTTGATGAGGCCTTTCCATCCGACGGTGGTGCGTGGCTTTTCAAAATAGACACGCATGATGACAACGAGGTCGTCTTTGTAACGGTCGGCAGCTTCTTTTATGCGGGCGGCGTATTCGATAGCGGCTCCTGTATCGTGGATCGAGCATGGGCCTACAACGACGAGTAAGCGGTCGTTCTCACCTGCAAGCACAGCTTCGGCATCAATACGGGCCGTTGCGACAACCTCGGCCGCTTTGTCTGTGGTCGGCAGGTAGTATGAAAGTACGGCAGGGGAGATCAGAGGCTTGATGGCTTTGATACGAAGGTCGTCTATTTGAGTGTGGCTCACGCAGGGGCTTGTAGGTATGAAATTGAAAAATCCAACTCTGAAATTCACTCATTAGGTCTTTGTTTCCGCGAGGCATTCCACTTCTACTCCTACGCCTTCTTCGAGAATGAGGACTCGGTCGGCTACACCAAGGCGGGTGGCCTCGGCGATCAGCCGCTCGGCGGGTTCATGGAATGGCTCGTTTCCTAGAGGGAACGTGCCGTAGTGCATTGGTATCAGGATACCAGCTTCCATTTCGATGAATGCTTGCACGGCTTCTTCTGGGTTCATGTGCACATCGCGACCACTCGGGGCGTCGTAGGCACCAATCGGCATGAGAGCCACATCCGGGGTGTGATGTTTGCCGATTTCTTTGAATCCTTCAAAATAGGAGCTGTCGCCGCAGTGAAAAACTTTACAGACGCCGGAGTGCACCATGTAGCCGCCGTAGTCCCGATGGGTATCGTGTAAATAGCGGGCTCCCCAGTGGTGGCTGGGGGTGTGGGTGACGGTGAGATCGCCAAACTGTAAGGTGTCCCAGACTGACATTTCGTGAACGCTGTGAAAACCTAGTCTTTTAACCAGCGAGCCGCTGCCCTTGGGCACGACGATACCTTCATGAGATTCCAGAACCTTGAGGCTTTTTTTATGAAGGTGGTCAAAGTGGGCGTGGGTAACGAGCACGAGATCGACCAAGGGCATGAGATTGAGATCAAGGCCTGGTTGGCGTTGGCGTTTAACGATGCCGTGCCATTGGGCCCAGTTGGGATCGATGATCACAGAGTGGTCAGGGAACTGCACCAGAAATGCGGCGTGGCCGATCCAGGTGACTCGGATCTTGCCAGCCTCAGGAGGGTGGGGGATGGGAGCTTTGCTGGAGCCGTTGCGCTTTTGAAATGCCTGGGGGAGGAGCCGGTGCCTGAGAAAGTGGTAATTCCTTCTCGGCCAGCCTTTTTTAGGAAGGATCCCAGCGTAATCTCTGCGGTTTTTCTCCTTGGGTTTGTTGGTGTTTTTTTCGGACACGTTGGGTGAATTTCGGGTGATGGTGATTTCGAGAGGCTGACTGCGCCATACTATGCGCCTTGAGGTGAAATCTTGCAACTCTTCTCTGATTTTGTTTGAGAAAAATCTTTACAGATGTGGCGGGGGGGGGAGTTGTTTTGCGTCACCTCCAAAATGAGTTAGTGTCTGCGGTTAGCCTCTGGGTCTTCGCTTCTATCACTTGTCCGGAGATTGCAGATTTTAGCCGCATTGTTATATTTAATTGAATTTTTCACATGACCACAAGACACTCATTTATCCTGGCGGCACTTAGTCTGCCCCTCGCTCCCATTTTACTTCATGCCGGGGAATCCGGTAAAATGAAACGTGAGGTTTGGACTGGGATTCCGGGCTATTCTTTGGATAGCCTCCGTGAGAGTAGCAAGTTCTATCAAGTTGCTAATATTGTAGAAACGATTGCAGGCACGGCAGCTCCCTCAAATTGGGGTGACAACTACGGGCAACGCCTTCGCGCTTACATCATTGCTCCTGAAACTGGGGATTATACGTTTTGGATTGCAGGTGATGACTATTGCGAATTGAGCCTCTCAACGGATTCTAGTAAGGCTCGCGGAATAATTAAGATATATTAAATAGCTCTTGCATTTT
>CAYNNY010000248.1:0-2682 GCA_964398555.1 uncultured Verrucomicrobiales bacterium | reverse complement strand
CCCCCCCACCCTCAAGAAAGAATTTGCCAATTCTCCCACCTTACTCTAGCTATCTAGCTATCAAGCGATAGCAGAAATCATCATGATGATCTTGGATTTTTTAAACAACTTATGGACGGTCACCGAATCTCTCGGGATCTGGTTTTTGTTGGGCCTACTCATTGCCGCCCTGATGCACGGATTTGTTCCCGATAGCCTCTTCAAACGATGGCTCGGGAAAAACTCATTTTTAAACGTTATCAAAGCGGCCTTCATCGGAGTCCCCATGCCGCTTTGCTCCTGCGGCGTGGTCCCCACGGTGATCGCTCTGAAAAAAAAGGGCGCGAGCAACAGTAGCTGCCTGTCGTTTCTGATCAGCACCCCCCAGACCGGAGTCGATTCCCTACTCGTCAGCGCGGCGTTTCTCTCCTGGCCCTTTGCGATCTTCAAACTCATCAGCGCCTTTGTCATCGGGATTCTCGGTGGAGGCATCCACCACCTTCTCCAGCAGAAACACGCCGCGCCTGCGATCGAAGAGGAAACATCCCCCACCCAGCCCCATCAACGCGCCAGCCTTAAAGAACTCTACGATTTCGCCATCAACGACCTCTTTTACAACCTATGGAAATGGATGCTGGCAGGGATCATCGCCGCCGCCCTGATCTCCACCTTTCTCAGCGCCGACTTCATGGCGAACAGCCTGTTTGCCGATCCCCTCTACGGCTCTATCGCCGCTCTTTTTCTCTCCATCCCCCTCTACGTCTGCGCGACCAGCTCCGTGCCCATTGCCGCCGCTCTCGTGCTCAAGGGCATGTCGCCCGCCGTCGCCATCGTTTTTCTCATCGCGGGCCCGGCCACCAATATCGCAACGATTGGTTTGATTTATAAAAGCTTTGGAAAACTTTTCACCACCGTCTATCTAGCCTCCGTGAGTATCGGAAGCATCGTCTGCGCCGTCTTCTTTGGGTCCGTCATCACCATCCACCTGCCCGACAAAGTTCACCACCACGGAGGGGCGAATATGATCGAACTCATCGGAGCCGTCGTCTTTGCCCTCCTCCTACTCTCATTTGCCTACCGCGACATCAAATCCTACATCACCACCAAATGCTCAACTGGCGGAGAATCCATCATCCTCTCCGTCGACGGCATGAGCTGCCAAGGCTGCGTCGGCAAACTCCGCAAAGCGATCTCGGAACAATCACCTGGTGCCACGGTCAGCGGCGACCCCGAGAAAAACACCCTGACCATCACCGGTAAGGATTTGGATGAGGAGAAACTCAAATCCACCATCAGCGACTGTGGATTCGAGCTCAATTAACGCCTCACCTCATTCAGTAAACCTGCACCAAACGGCATTCATCCGAGGAATTCTATTTGACGGAACAGCAAAATTTCAAAACAAAAGCTTGGGTTTGTTACTCACCTCTTCCACTAGCAACGCCGGTCCAGATGGAGCCACGGACTCACACTCACGTGCTGATAACACAGAGCCTTCAGGCAATACCAACTCAGGACTCCTCTTCGGTTGAATTTTAAACAGCTCAAGATCCAGCGCCGGTGCCTTAGGCTCCATGGCTTCAGCGGTCATCGACTTCGAAACCCCTTGAGAAAAATCAACCACCTTCGAATCTGCTTTTTGAGGCGTCAGCGGCGCGCCTAACTCATTGTCCCGTATCACATCATCCGGATTCAATCGATCCAGCGGAACCGTCACTGCGGGAGGTGCCGTGATCTCTCCATCTTTCATCATCGACTGCCTATAGTATTCATTCAGCATGTGCTCCGAGGTAAGCTCATTGAGCCCGGGAACTTTGATCGGCGTCGTTAGACCCGACATCATTTTTTGATCGTCCACAGATTTCAGATCTTCCCGTTTCACCCACGGCAACTCATCCATCGGCTGATCCTCTTTGGCCCAATCACCCCAGAGTCGGTGTGAATCATCGAGCCAGAGCATAAAATGCTCCAACTCCCCATTCGAAAAATTACCATCCAATGCCGTCGCGGCACCATAAAAACGCGAGGCCTGCATCACCATTCCGTAATGCATCAAGGCATTGGCAATCGCTAGCAGCTTCGCTGGATTATTACGCGTCTGGCTAATCACATACTTCAACAATCGAATCGCACGCTTCGGTTGCGCCCTCGAAAGTACCCTCGCAGTAAACGCGATTTCCAAATCAATCGCAGGTATCTCAGGAGCCGACCACACAAGCTCCGCGGCCTCATCATATCGAGCATTATCAAATAATAAATGCGCTACTTCTTTACGGAGGCTCCAAATTTCAGGGCTCTGTTTCAGCGCATTGAGTAACACTTCAATCGCCGACGTCATTTCTTCTTTATACTGTTTTACTGCGTTCATAGGTTTGTAGGTAGACCCGCTAACACTACATGATTCTCACACACCATGAAGGATAATATACGCAAACCTAATAGTTTTTTATTGCATTTCAAAAAACAAACTCAACCCCTAACCCAAACACAAATACTATAAAAATAAATCCACATTCCACATCAAAAACTTCATTGAATACTATTTTTCACAACCGAAAAAGTAGGACAAGTTTGCAACTGCTCGACAACCCAAGCCAAATCTCCCAGCAACACTCTCTGGAGGGAGGGCCATCCAGTCCTCCGGCTTCCTGTCGTGCGTCAGTTCATGCCTACTCGTTGGGCTGATCTGCGATAGGCAATACC
>CAYNNY010000247.1:0-2691 GCA_964398555.1 uncultured Verrucomicrobiales bacterium | reverse complement strand
CCTGCATCTGACCTTCGACCAGATGATGTGTTTTTGGATGAAGTCGCCCATTGTGATCTCTATCTTGGCCTCTTTGGAGATGAATACGGTTGGGAAAATGACGAAGGACTTTCTCCCACCCACCTCGAATACTTAGAAGCCACGCAGCTTGGAAAAACTCGCCTCATCTTTGTCAAGGGAGCCTCCGATACGGCGAAACATCCTAAAATGCAGTCGCTGATCCGCGATGCCGGAAGCCAGCTTGTGCGCCGCCGTTTTCAGAATACTGCCGACCTACTCCCCTCCATTTACGCTAGTCTCGTCGATTACCTTGAAGAAACAGGCAAGCTCAATCGCGCCCCATGGGACGCTCGCGCCGCCAATAAAGCAACCTTGGATGACCTCGATGCGGAAGCCGTTACCCGCTTTGTCCAGCGTGCGCGCAAAGCCCGAAACTTTCCCATCCCAGAGGAAGCCGCACTCACAGAAGTGCTCACCCATCTTAACCTACTCGATGACGGCCAGCCTACCAATGCCGCCATCCTTCTTTTTGGAAAATATCCCCAGCGCTTCACCCAACCCTCAGAGGTCAGATGCGCCCACTTCCACGGAACCGAGGTCGCCAAGCCCATTCCATCCTACCAAGTTTACAAAGGAACCGCCTTCCAGCTCGTCGATCAAGCAATCGACTTCGTCATGTCCAAGATCAATGTCAGCACCGGCACCCGATCCGAAAGTGCCCAAGCTCCCGTGCAGTATGAAATCCCGCGTGATGTCATCGCCGAGGCTATTGTCAATGCCATTGCCCACCGCGATTACAACTCCAACGGCAGTGTGCAAGTCATGCTTTTTTCAGACCGACTCGAGATAAGAAACCCCGGACGACTACCATCGGCGCTTACTCTAGAGCTGTTACGAGAAGTCCACAGCTCCATCCCCGCTAACCCATTGCTCGCCGAGCCGCTTTATCTCACAAAATACATCGAGCGTATGGGAACAGGCACCCGCGATATGATCCGCTACTGCATCGCCGCAGGCCTGCCCGAACCCGAATTTTCACTTTCCGACGGCTTTGTCACCACCATCCACCGCCACGCCATCGACCCAGTCACGGCACCAGTCACGGCACCAGTCACGGCACCAGTCACGGCACCAGTCGGAG
The DNA here is from genome assembly GCA_964398555.1 of uncultured Verrucomicrobiales bacterium. Lineage (GTDB taxonomy): Bacteria > Verrucomicrobiota > Verrucomicrobiia > Verrucomicrobiales > Akkermansiaceae > Oceaniferula. Next base: position 1,550 of record CAYNNY010000247.1, on the reverse strand, counting down.
ATTATGTGGCCAAGCTTCTCGAACTTTTGGAAAAACGAGGAGCGCTCTCAAATGGTGATATTCTCAGAGCCTTCGAGCTCAAAAGCCGACGCCGACTTAGGGATACTTACATTGACCCGGCTCTCAAAAACGAGTTAATCGAGCGCACTATTCCCGAAAAACCATCCAGCCGACTCCAAAAATACAGTCTCACCGACAAAGGCCGCCAGACCCTAAGCCAATAGAGCCACAAACCAGTCAACCAATCAACAAGTCAACCACCTTCATGTCAACCACCTTCATGTCAAACATCTCAGGAATCGTCAAATCAGCCCGAAAAATCATGCGCCAGGACATCGGAACTGGCAGTGATGAACTCCGCATCCTCCAGCTCGGATGGATGCTTTTCCTCAAAATCTTCAGCGATAAAGATAAACAACTCGAAGTGCTGGAGGACGACTACATCTCGCCCATCCCGGAAGAACTCCACTGGGACGAGTGGGCAGGTGACGATGAAGGTATGACCGGCGACGAGCTCCTCCACTTTGTCGACCAAAAGCTCTTTCCCACGCTCGCCAATATTGACCTCTCCACCGGCAACAAACGCGCCATCCTCGTGCATGAGGTGTTTGCCAATAACTACAACTACATGAAGTCTGGCATTCACTTGCGGCAGGTGATTAACAAACTCAACGAGATCGACTTCAACAGCCATAAAGACCTGCACATTTTTGGCCAAATTTACGAAACCTTCCTCAGCGAACTGCAAAGCGCAGGGACGCTCGGCGAGTTTTACACACCACGCGCGATCACCCAGCTCCTCACGGAACTGACCGATCCCAAACTGGGCGAAAAAGTGCTCGATCCCGCCTGTGGCACCGGGGGCTACCTCACCTCCGCCATCCAGCACCTCAAGGAAAAGGCAACGTCCGTGAAGCAACGCATCGCCCTTCAGGAAAATGTCATCGGCTGGGAATACAAACCGCTTCCCTACCTGCTCGCCAATACCAACCTCATCCTCCACGACATCAACCAACCAAACATTCGTTACGGAGACTCACTCGCGCGCCCCCTCACCGAATACCGCCAGAAAGACCGGGTGGATGTCATCCTCGCCAACCCACCATTCGGAGGAGTGGTTTCCAATAACAACGAAAACAACTTCCCCCTCACCTACCGCACCAAGGAATCCGCCGATCTCTTTCTCATCCTCATGATCCACCTGCTCAAGGAAGGTGGACGGGCCGCCATTGTCCTGCCCGACGGCTCACTCACCGGCGACGGCGTGAAACAGCGCATCCGCCAGAAACTGCTCGAAGACTGCAACCTGCACACCATCATCCGCCTTCCCAACTCGGTGTTCCAGCCTTACGCATCGGTCTCCACCAACTTGCTTTTCTTCACCAAAGGCAAGCCCACCAAGAAAGTCTGGTATTACGAGCACCATTTACCGGAGGGATACAAAGCCTACTCCAAAACCAAAACCATCCAGATCGCCGAATTCGACACGCTGAAAAAATGGTGGAGAAAACGCGAGAAAAACGAGCAAGCGTGGTGTGTCGATATCAAGA
>CAYNNY010000246.1:1473-2723 GCA_964398555.1 uncultured Verrucomicrobiales bacterium | reverse complement strand
CGTATGATAGAGCAATCACTCCCCCAAAGTAAAGAGCGCATACGGCGTCTGTGAGGCACGGCGGGCGAGCTGATTTTTTTACCGCGAATGGACGCGCATGATCACGAATAGGGGTGATTGGGGCGAATTTCTTCCCTCCCTTACGAAGCTGTAGGATCGGAGAGAGATACTGGAGATTTAGCAAACCCCCTTGGATCACGTGTAACGATGATTTCTGCCTGAATGGCTAACGCAGATGCAATTTGCATGGCGTCTTCTAAATCACCGCTGTTGTGTTGCATGGCTACGGCAAGGTCTTTGTGTTCGACGGGGGCAATCTTACAGACCTTCGTAATCCCTTTGATGAAAGTAAGGGCATCCTCTTTGGTTTCTAGTTTTGCCATGATGTAAGCAATATTGGAAATGGTATGCCACGACAGAAAGCAAGTGTGGTTTTGGATCGCATCGGACAATACCGCCTGTGACTGGGCAAAGTGGGGTTCGCGCCTCAACGCTACATCCAGCAAGACATTGGTATCAAAAAAGATGTTCATCGTTTCTGCGTGTATTTCTCCCAGATAGCCTGAGCTTTGGTGTCACCCTCAAGAGCATCTTCTACATTGTCAACAGGAGGACGCTTTGACCAAGTATTGAGAAACGCAAGGGCTTGCTCCTTCTCTTGTTGGGAGGGAATACCCGCGTATTGCTCCTGATAATGCTCGAAAGAAATAACCACCGCCACGGGACGGCCTTGTTTTTCAATGGTAACGGGTTCTTTCTGGGTTTTATCCATAAGAGCCCCAAAATGCGTTTTGGCTTCGGATGCTGATATTGTTATCATGGAGGAATCGTAGCACTTTTAATCAAAATGGTCAATTTGATCTTTTTGATGGTTTTTGACGGGGGATATTAGGGTTGCGGCAATAAATAAGGAGTATGAGAACTTAGATCCTAGAATTTAATCTTCGGAATCTTGATGGTGGAGAAATCTTGATTTTCTTCGGCTTCTATTCCGGTGTGGAGGATGTTGTTTTCCTGATCCCAGACGATGGGTTGGCTGGTTTTGTAGTGGTTGGGGAGCTTGCCTGTGAACGTTTCACCTCGGGATTGGGCGAGGGCTATTTTGATGGCGGTTTGTCGGGCCTCGGTGATGAAGCTGAATTTTTGAACGGTGTCGTAGTAGAGTCCATAACCGGAGAATAATATATCCTGTATGAATTTTTCATTGCTCGATACCCCCGTTAAAGTTGGGGTGTTTAAAGATTTAATGA
>CAYNNY010000246.1:0-1373 GCA_964398555.1 uncultured Verrucomicrobiales bacterium | reverse complement strand
GGGTATTGAGCATAGAGGGCATCGAGCCGTTTTCGCACATTGATGTCGGCGGGTGACAAAGATCGGGATCGTTGTGTTCTGGATGCCTGCCGACTGGGTCTGGACAGCGAGGTGCTATTGGATTCGCTTTCTGATGATGAGTTTTCTTTCCTCGACGCATCACCAAACAACCAGCCAAGAAAAATCAGCACCAGCACGAGTAGGATGGCAAGGGGAAGAGTGTATTTGGTGGGTTTGGCAATCATAATATGGAGTGGAGAGTTGCAGTCTCCGGCTTCCTGTTGAGCGTTATCCGAGCATCCCGAGGGGGTGTTGGGGGTTGCTGTGGATTGGGTATTTATTTGGGCTTTGGCTTTGGCTTGGGATGATCGGCGATAGGCAGCCGACAGGCCGGGAGGCCTATCCTACTTTTGCTTCTGGAGGCGTGGCGGTTGGAAACCGCCGCCACGTAGGATCCACTCCGGAGCGTGGTGCTCGCGAAGTTGTTTGAGGGTGGCTTGAGCTTCGGCGTCGTTGCCTAGCATGGCGTGGGCGCGGGCTTGGTCAGCGAGGAGGAGGAGGTCGGGCCGGGTGGGGTGAATGCGGGGGGCTATTTCCGCAAGGGCAGCCTGAAGGTCGGCGGCGGCTTCTTTTTTCCGGTGCAGCCCGGTGAGGGCGCGGGCGCGTTTGATGAGGTAGGATGATTTCCAGCGTCGATCAGCGAGCTCGAGGTCGACTTCTCGGAGGGCCTCGGTGTATTGAGCTGCATCGATTAGGGCATCGATCCAGTGGGATCTGAGCACCGCACTCGGGTGCTGATTGAGGCCAGTTTCGAGGTCGGTGACGCGTTGGTTTTTGAGCTCCAGCACACGTTGGTTCTCTGAGCGCAAAAGATACCATTCGATTTTACCTTCGGGGATTTCGCGGAAGGCTAGCTGGGTGGCGGAGAGTGACAGCTTGGGTTTTTTATCGAGCTGATAGGCTTCGGCGCGGAGGATGTGGATGGTGGCTCGCTCGGTGGGAGTGGTGGCGAGCTTGAGTGCTTGTTGGGTCGACTTGAGGACCTCGGTCGGATGCTTGGCCGAGAGCTGGGTGCGGGCGAGTTCGAGGTGGAGGCCTAGTTGACTTGGCTGCTCTCGGATGGCGGCCTGGAGGTCGGCGATGGCGAGCCGGGTGTGACCTGTGGCGCGGTGCGCAATGGAACGCTGGTGAAGCTGGTCCGAGGTGAGGTGGGTGTGGCGGCTAAGCTCATCAATGGTGTGCGACGGGCTGTCGTGAGCGTGGACCACGGAGGTGATCAGAGCGAAAGTCAGGAGGATGGAGATTTTTAGAACCACGGAGCTTACAGGTTAGACGAATCTTTTCTGGGGTTGATACTTCATTTTAACCGCGAA
>CAYNNY010000245.1:0-2809 GCA_964398555.1 uncultured Verrucomicrobiales bacterium | reverse complement strand
GGTTATTGGTTATTTGTGAATAGTTAATTGGTTGAGTGTGGCTCTGGGGAGCTGATTATTGGTGGTAGGAGAAGGGGGAGCAGACGCCTAGGCCGAAGCCTTTTTCGCCCATGAGGGAGGAGCGGCGGTTGATGATTTCTGTGGCGGTGGGGGTGGATGGGTCGCCGTGCCAGTTGAGGGCGGCGGCTAGCTTTTTTGCTTCTTCTTCGGTGTCAGCTTCAAAGTAATAGACGGCGCCTGCGGGCACGGCGAGGTGGGTGGCACGGGCTCCTCCTGTGGTGATGAGTTTGCCTGATTGGTCATCGGTATCGTGGGTTGCCCAGCCCGTGATAGGGATGGCGCGGGGGATGATGGCGGAGGTGAGTTTAGCACCGATGAATGGTTCAGCTTTGACGCGTGCTCGCCAGTCGGCGCGAGGTTCTTTATTTTTTCTGCTGGGGCGATTTTTGAGTTTGATTTCCATGGTGCTGGGATCAATCCAGCTTGGCAGCCAGCCGCCGGGGTGATCGTTGATTCCCTTGTCTGTGTCTTCCTTGATATGTGGGAATATGGCAGGAGTGAGGAGTGTCCAGCGGACGAGCTTACCTGTAATTTCTTGCCCAATGGGTAGGGGAAGTGCTGCTTGATTGTTGGGGGTGGTGCGGAGGACTCCGCAGGTGCGCTGCTGTCCGCCTGCAAGGATGTTGGTGGTGGAGCCAGAGTTGGGAAAAACGGTGTCGATGAGGTCGCCAGCATCTTTATCTTGGCATTTGGCGATGAGCCCAAGCTTAGCGGTGGGCTGGAGGCGGAGGTAAGCGGCGGAGTAGAAGCTTTTGCCGTCTTGGGTTCCCGTGTTGGGATCGATGCCGATACCGATGTTATGCTCGGCTGCGAAGATTTTTTCGTCATTCAGGAAAGGCTCAGGTGCGTTGGCTTCAGCGTTGTGCAAGTAGGCTTCAAATGCCTTCTTACTGAGCCATGGTTCAGCTTTGTCTTTGCTGGGTGGCTGGGTGTTCACGACGGGGGTGAGCTTGGCATCGAGAGAGGAAGCCGTGCCAGGAAATTTTTCCTTGAGTGGTTTGTGAGTCGTCAGAGCCGTGGCTTTTTCATCAGCATCGGCAGGGCGAGGGAAATACCATGTGCCATCTAACACGGGGAAGGTGCCTGCGGTTTGCAGGGAGCCGAAGTGACGGGTGCGGTCTTCATCCTTGTTGTCTGTTAGATTTACTCCACTACGTTTTGGGGTGTGGCTGTGCAGATTTGTTAGTTCAGCACGGTGTAGGGCGTGGTGGATGGCAGAGTCGAGGATATGCGGCATGGGCCAGGCGGCTCCGTGACCGATGGATGCGCCGTCCATGGGGCGACCGTCGCGGAAGAAAAGGACATCGCTAGGTTCGATGGTGAGGATATGAGTCATGGCTTTTTTGGTGGATTACGAATGAGGAATTACGGATTACAGATTGGTGCTTAGTTCTTTGGCTGGGTGAATGTTATTGGTGAGTTTTTTGGCGTTTCTACGAAGTATTCTGAAGTCGCATTCTACTTGAATGCCGTGCCAGAAGTCGTCTGATTGATCAAAAAATGCTCCAAATCGTATCGACATGGTTGGGGTGATGGATCGTTTCCCTAATACGATTTCATTGATGGCGCGGGGTGCGACGCCGATGGCACGAGCCATGGCATTCTGAGAGATACCAAGTGGTTTGAGGTATTCTTCCAGTAGTATTTCTCCGGGTGTGATAGGTGATGTCATGGATATAATGTATAACGTTACAGGGGTTCGGTCAATATGAATTAATGGTAGTCAACGATTGAGACATTTTTCGGGCCTTGGTCAGACCACTGGAAAATGATTCGCCATTGCTGGTTGATACGGATGGAATGATAACCTGCGAGATTGCCTTTGAGCGCCTCTAAGCGATTTGCTGGAGGCACTGAGAGGTCAGAAAGCATTCTTGCGCGGTTCATTTGGATAAGTTTTCTGAGTGCTATCCGTGCGATGGATTGAAATTGCCTACTCTTTTCTGTATGAAAGAGTTTTTCAGTCTCTGAACAGGCAAAAGATTGAATCATGGCTTTTTTTGGAATTGCGAATGAGGAATTACGGATTACGAGAGTTGGTTGGTTCTTCTGGGCTACGGGTCATCCAGGAGGCGGTGCGGAGGAGATTGATGAAGGTTTGGAGTTGTTGAGAGAATGTGCCTTCTAGGGAACTCCAGTAGGAGATGAATTGTTTTTGTTCGTCGGAGGTGAGTTTGCCTCCGTCGTTGCGGTCGAGGCAGTGGGTGATTTCTAGGGCAATGATTTCAGAGAAATGAGTCTCGAAATCGGAGTCGGAGTTGTTGGGTTGTTTTTCTTTTTTGTGCGGGAGGTAGGGAGCAAGGAGGGCTTCGAGCTTGTGCGGGAAGCGGCGGTTGAGCTGTTTGTCGATGAGCCAGCTCATGAGATTTTGTAGGAGGGTGTAACCAGCTTCCTCCCACTTTGTTCCCCATTCGAGGATTTCGCCTGAGCGTTTGAAGATGGTGGTGGCGACGGCAGCGCGCCCGAGCCCGCCATCATCAGTGCTGCGTTTGGCGCGCTTTTCGGCGGCTTGGGCAGCTTTAACGACGTCTTGGAGCGGAGATTTGAAATGGGCGATGGCAATGCCGACGGAGGCATCCATGGATGCGTATTTTTCGGTGTCCTTATCGGTAAAGAGTAATCGGAAATTTTTACGGACATCTTCGGCACAGCGGATGGCATTGGCGGCTGGAACCATAGCGAGGACATCGTCGCCACCTGAATAGATGAGTGTGCCTACACAGTCATCTACGAGTCCTCTGGCTGAGTT
>CAYNNY010000244.1:0-2862 GCA_964398555.1 uncultured Verrucomicrobiales bacterium | reverse complement strand
TGTGGAGTCTTTTTTTTGTAATGGTGGGGATGTTGGGAAAATGACCAACAGATGGATGATTTTGTGTTTAAATTGATGCTTGTTTGCCAAGTGTATTTATGTGAGATGAGTTGAGCATGAAACGATTCGTTAATCTCATCCAGCGCACACGTCGGTTTCGATACACACTGACCCTGCTTCTGATTTTTGGAGCTTTGTTTGCGGTGAATCAGAGTCGAAGCCAAGAGCCGGATCAGGCAACTAAGACAGAATCTGCTTCTGAGTCAAAGAGTGCGCCGGCCATTGCCGATTCTTCGAATGCCGCTGATGATGCAGCGGATGACTCTACGGGAGAAGTGGCGCACCCGCAGCCTGAAGTTCCAGTCGAGGCTATGCCCGGTGATGCCGCCTCGGACGCCTCGAAAATGCTTCTCAAGAAGAAGGCCCGACAGTTTCTCGATGGATTAAGTGAGAATGTTTCAAGCACGGCCGTTCCCGAAGCGGTGCAACTACCGGAGGAAATCATCCAACTTGCTTACCGAGGCGAGGAGAAAGAAGAGGATCAAGAATATTTGCGCGATCAGCTAAGCGACGACGAGGCCGCTGGTGGGTATATTCACGATTTGCGGATGCGTGGTTTTGTCCCCGTGAAGTCCATTCGCTGGATGCAACCAGAGGCTGATGAGCCAATGGAAGTCGATTCCGAGGAGGGGGCCGATGAGAAATCCGAACCCTATGCGGTGCTTTGGGGAATCATCACGGTGGATGATAAGCGGAACCCCAATGTAACTGACTGGGAGCCGCGTAGCCGGGCTGTTAAGATAGTCTTTCAAAAGATGGCCGGCGATGTGGTTATTAGCGAGGTCAAGCGTCCTACTGCACGTGAACTTGGCGGGATAAGTTTGGTGGAAAGCTTTATCGGGAAAATAAAGTCCGGGCAGTCTGATGAGGCCTGGTTGTCTGGGAGTAAGGAAATGAAAGCAGCCCGCACTGCGGAAGAGCTGAATGGCGACATGAAAAAGGCTGGGTTTCTCAGGGCTCAATCGATCAAATGGGGGAAGGAAACGGCCATTGAAGGTGGATTCAAATTGAATGGGGTGCTTGATCTTGGAGATGGAGATGAACTTTCATTTTACGTGGCATTGCTTGAGACGAAGGAGGGGCTCAAGGTGCTGGATTTTCAAACGACGGATTCCTTTCTTTCGCGAATCTTCGGAGGGCGTGGCGATACGCTGGATATGATTTTGGCGGTGATTGTCTTGGCTTTGGTTTTGGGTTTTCTCTACATCATTGTTTCCTATGTTCAAGGACTTCGGGGGTCGCCTAGGGAGTTGTATATTCTTTTCTTCACGAAGCTCACTGAATACAGCGCCTACGGAGCTGCGCAGCTTACCTTTATGTTCTACTTACGTGAGGACTTGGGGCTGAGTGACATTGGTGCAGGCACCTACTACAGCACGTGGTCAACGATTGTCACCGCCACCACCATGATTGTGGGTGCGGTCTGCGATACCATCGGTGTGAAAAAAACTCTCATCATCGGTAGCGTCCTTCTTCTGATCAGCCGAGTGGTGATGCCCTTTGCCGATAATATATGGGTGGTGTCTCTGCTTGGTTTTATTCCGCTGGGGATTGGTGTCGCCATCACCGGGCCTGTGCTTTCGGTGGGTATCAAGCGGTTTACAACGATCGAGGGGGCTGCTTTGGGGTTTGGCTTGTTTTACACCTTGATGAATGTCGGCTGGGCCATAGGTGCGAAGCTCTTTGATGTGATACGGATCAATATGGGTGAAATGGGGCGTGTTGATTTTCTTGGCGACTCGCTGTCCACATGGCAGGTCCTGTTTGGTATCGGGTTTTTTATCAATTTACCTGACCTCTTGGCTATCCTCTGGATGCGTGACGGCGTGGAGATGACCGAGCATGGTATTAAGTTTCCCGAGAAAAAAATCAAAGGTGAGGGGGCTGACGATGGCGCCTCATCTGGTTCGTTACTGACTCGCAGCTTAGCATCCATGAAGGCGGGAGCCATTGGCTCGGTGAAGGTATTTTCTGATAACTTTGTGCAACGAGCCTTTTGGGTTTTCATTCTACTCATTGGGATCACCGTATTTACACGCCTCACCTTTTTCCATTTTCACATCACCTGGCCGAGTTACGGGATCCGCTATTTTGGACAAGGCTCGTTGGTGGGTAATGTCTTTGGGGTGCTCAATCCTCTGATTATCATTTTTCTCGTTCCGGTGATTGCCTACCTCACACGGAAAGTGCGTTCTTACTGGCTGCTTCTTGTCGGGACGATTATCTCGGTGGTTTCCGTGGTCTTTGTCGTGCTACCGCCCGAGATTTATTCTGGCCTCACTGATACCTGGTTTGGGATTGTGGTTTTTGAGCGCTGGCTCGAAGTGCCCGTTGGAAATAGGGATCCCTACTACCTGTCGATGGTTTTCTTTGTGATCGCATTTTCCATTGGAGAGGCGATTTGGTCGCCCCGACTGATGCAGTTTACCGCTGAGATTGCCCCTCCTGGCCGTGAAGGATCGTATATCTCACTCGCCTACCTCCCTTACTTTGGAGCGAAATTCATTGTCGGGCCAATGGCGGGGGTCTTGCTCACGAGCTATGCGCCGGAATTTGGTGTGGATGGCATCTACGGGTATTACCCAGACCATCAGATGATTTGGTGGTGGATTGGTGGTTGTGCTGCCCTGACTCCGCTGGGGCTTCTAGGTTTCAGAAAACTCTACCATTTAGCTGAAACTCGTGCTGCCGAAGCCGCTCAAGCAGAATGAGCGGAATGAGTAGGATTTGGGCATTGCTTGCTCCTTCCTCAAGGAGCGTCTTTTTCCGCGGAATGGGTGCTTGCCATGTGAATTTGAGTGC
>CAYNNY010000243.1:0-2906 GCA_964398555.1 uncultured Verrucomicrobiales bacterium | reverse complement strand
CCTCCTCCAGCGAGAAATACGACAACCCACGGGCCAACTCTGCCAAACTGCGTTGGGCGGTGAGGGCTCCCTCTTCTTAGCCGATTGAGCTCGTTGTCAAAGGGGGCGCTCTGGATGCGAGAAAGTTGTTACGGCCCACTCCACCGGAAACAATTGGTCAAAGACCTCGCAAAACACTATAACCACGTTACCGATCTCGACAACATGCTGAACCAAGTTGATATCGACAGCATCAAGAATCCAGAATTTGCCCAATCGAGTAAATTAACCGCGCATATCAGAAAAACCCTCCTCAGCGATCACTCTCCAAAATGATCTAACCCTCCGGGGCTCCTTGCATTCAAATAAATCATTTTTTTCTTGAACAAAAAAGCCTTTCACAAACCTTCGCCACATGGATAGCTATCTCGTTTTTTGTTTCACTGTGTTTGGTGGTTTTTTTGCAATCATGAATCCAATCGCGAACGCCCCCATTTTTATGGGGCTGTGCGATGGTTACACTGAAGGTGAGCGCAAAGCGGTAGCATTTAAATCATTGAGCACCGCCTTTATCATCATCACGGTGTTTACGATTGCAGGCCACTTCATTTTCCAAGTCTTTGGTATTGGCCTTCCAGCCTTTCGCATTACCGGCGGGATTCTCATTTTTATGATTGGCTACCACATGCTTCAGGGGGAATCCTCCCCAGTTCAAAAAGCAGTAGATCCACAACCCGAAGCCCCCGAACCCAAATCCACAGAAGTCATTGAACCCAGTAAATTGAGTATCGCTATTTCACCCCTAGCTACGCCCCTACTCGCTGGCCCCGGAACGATCGCCACCGCGATGAATTTTGTTTCCGATTCCCAACAGCCAGTCCTACGCTCCATTTTAGCTGTGATTGTCGCTTTTGCTGCCCTCTGTGCGATCACTTACTTTATTTTTATCAATGGACAAAAACTTGTCATCTTTTTAGGAAATGAAGCCCTGAGCGTAATCACCCGTATGATGGGACTTATCCTCGCCGTCATGGGAGTGCAAATGCTCATCCACGGCATTCATGGTGCCATTCAGATGTAGAGTCCAAATAATCAATGCGTACCTCTGTCATTCTGAAATGCTCATATTTAGTATTGAGCATTTCAGCGGTTCTTCTAGGTTGTTTTCATTTCATAGCTCTTCATTCTCAATTCCCGCAGTCTCCACATGCTCCGCTTCACCCTGGCCATCGTTGGTTTCCAGGTGATGATGCCATCCGTGAGTCGGGCGGGGCGGAAAAGCTCATCCCGCCCCTCGTCGATAGTATCAGACGGAAAGTGCATGTTTGGCGGGAATCTGGGTATGAAGGTGCCTCCCCCACCTCGAAGCACTGCTCGCTTTTTTGTTCCACACTGAGCACTTGCTCGAGCAAGCCGATGGCAGCCTTTATCCATTTCAATACTACTTTGCCCAGCAAGAAGCGGTTGAAACGGCAATCTGGCTCTACGAAGTGCGCCAGGCTCACGATAAATTTGATCTCATGCGCTTTGATGCCACTGACTCAGTTTCCACGGGAATGTTTGATGATCAAACGAGCTCGTGAAAAGTGCCACGAATGGCTTAGTCGTCAAACCGATACACCCTCCAGAATGATCTGACCCCTACGAGACTCATCGTTTCACTGGCTGTGCCGTCTGTGTGTGGGACACGGGAGAGTTCCGCCCAGTGGACAAGGTCGTCGCTCTTCTGAATCACATAAGAACCACCCAGAGTTGTTGTGAAAGAGAGTTCGTAGTCGCTGCCGACCTGCTCAAGTGTAGCAGAGACGTTGGTGACGGGATGGTCGTCAAGAGCCTCGCGCCAGCGGCGGTAGTGCTCAATATCCACGGCTTCGTCAGAGCCATAATTGACCTCCAGAGTATTCATGATGTCTATAAAGAGCCCCAGATTGTCCCATGTCTGAGAGGGGCCAATCTTGGGCTGAACTGCAGTTCTCACAGCGGCTCCAGGGACGGATGCCCGCTCGTAACTCACGGCACCGTTGATACTTGAAAAAGAATCACGCGCAAAAGCCATCATCGAAATGCCGTCGAGGGGGACGCCGATGGCTGTAAACCACGCATCGCGGTCGGCGGCATCTGCCCAACCAACACTACCACCATCCACAGGGAGTTTATCATACCAGACGGGGAGGTCGGCGTAGAGTTTTACGTCGGTTAGGCCTGCGGCATCCAGATGTGCACGCACATCGGTGTAGGTGTCTCGGAGTAAGTTCAAGTAGCTGCGTTTCACTGTGGCGTCTCCTGCATCCCAGGTGGGAAGTTGCTGGGGTTCGATATCGAGGTGAACGGCGTTGAATTTTTCAACAGCCAGACGACCGGGCGCGTTGTTAAAGTTGACCACGCGCTCGGTGATTTTTGTCAGTAAACTCGCTCGGTTTGCCGTCTCCACCCACGTTGGCTCGGCGAGAAGAAACTGCGACGAGATACCGGCATTGTGAAGACGGGTATTCCAGGCAGCGATTACCCCGGGTTCTGAAATGGTTCTGCTTTTGTAGCTACCGTAAACACGTTTGACTTGGTGACTCGTCATAAAATCGACGGCGTCCACTTCCTTGCTGGTATCGCCGACGACATTGGCGGCGCCGTAGGGACTGCTGGAAGAGTTCCAGAACCACACCCCCCGGTGCAATTCGGCGGCGCCAAGAGATAGGACGAAGGTGGTGGAAAAAATCGCGAGTGAGGTGAGAGCGGGGAGTATTTTAATCATGATTCTGATCTTATAGCAAAAACGCCTGTGCCTTTACAGGAAAATTTGTGTGCCTAAACCCAAAGGATAGCCATGGCGTAACGCCTCTCATGTGGGCAAAGGCTCAACAACAAGAATCCTGTGCCGCTGTATTGCAGAAGGCTGAAGCCGAATTAAAATGATCTGGGGGCTGACGTTT
>CAYNNY010000242.1:0-2913 GCA_964398555.1 uncultured Verrucomicrobiales bacterium | reverse complement strand
GCGCTCACAAAATCACCCTCACCGATGCCACAGGCCGCACCATCACAAGGTCAATCAAAGTCGAAGAGCTTTAAGGTTTCGCAGCTAACTTCAACTCCTCAATGAATGCTGCAACCCAAGCCTCAGGCTCGCGTTCACGTAGTCGCCCCACAGCCACACAGATCGGATCCGGCGGTGGTTGTAATTTTTTAAGCCGCACCTTTTTACCTAATCGCGAATTCTCAGCAAGCAGGGCTACACCCAAACCAGCCTCCAGTCCAAGCCGTAGGCTGGCTATCCCATCAAACTCACCAGCCACCTTCGCGTTGATTTTTTGCTGTTTAAAATATCCAGCTACTTCTTTCCAATAGCCAGGGTAGTCCACCCTCGATAACAATAGTAACCGCTGTTGATCGAGATCACTGGCTTTGATCACACGCTTCCTTGCCAATGAATGTTTTTCAGGCACAGCCACCACAAAGGTTTCCTGCCGCAATGTCGTCCATTCAAAATCGGCCTCACCTGTCGTAACGCCGAGGATCAAATCAAACCTCCCATCACGGATGCCCGCGATCATTTCCTCACTGGTGCTATCCGCAATGGTGATACGCACCCGTGCATGTAGCTGCGCAAAGCGACCCATCGCTCGCTGTAAAATCTCACCCCCTAACGATGGGCCGTAACCAATACGAATTTCCTCGCCATCGATCTCGCGCTGCATCTCAGACTCAGCCCTATCCACTTGCGCGATCAATTCCGCACCAAGACGCCTTACCACCTCCCCAGCACGCGTCAGCTTGATCGACTTCGGCCCACGCTCCAACAGACTCCAGCCAGTGTCATTCTCAAAAACCGCCATCTGACGACTCAAAGCTGGCTGGGTCAATCTCACCCGCCGTGCCGCTGCCGAGATGTTCATATCCCGACTTACCTCGATGAAGTTTCTCAAGTGCTCCAAGTTCATGCCGAGAGCTTAGGATAAACAAATCCTATATTCAAGCATAAGAAAATTGCATACTAAGCATGCCATCTCGGAATTAGCCAAAATCGACAAATCAAGGCATGGTATCGTCATGAACACGACAGCACCCCACCCCCAAGCATTAAAACCTCCAACCAAAATCACCCTCCGCAGATCCGAGGAACGCGGCCATCTCGATCACGGCTGGCTCGATGCCAGGCACAGCTTTTCCTTTGGCAACTACTATGAGCCCAAGCACATGGGCTATGGCAATCTCCGAGTTCTTAACGATGACAACATCGCGCCGGGCAAGGGCTTTGGTATGCACCCCCATTCCTCGATGGAGATTTTCACCTACATCATATCGGGTCAACTCGAACACAAAGACTCCATGGGAAATGGCCGAGTGATCAAGGCTGGTGAATTTCAATACATGTCAGCGGGAAGCGGAGTCATGCACGCAGAAGCAAATCCATCCAGCAACGAGGACGTGCACCTTCTCCAAATCTGGATCACACCGAACCAAACAAAAGGAGATCCAATCTATGCCGATCTGAATACGAACGAGCTCAAAAAAAATAACGCTCTCACACTTTTTGCCTCGGGTGATGGACGAGATGGCTCCCAAGCCATGCGTCAAAATGCTGAAATATTCTTCGGTCATCTGGGTCAGGACACATCATCCATGGAGCTTCCCAATGGAAAATTCACTCAGCACTACCTCCACCTCATCAAAGGAAGCCTACTCCTGGCGGGAAACACTCTCTACCCTGGAGATGCCGTAATGATCGACGGAGCATGCCCACTTCTCCAAGCCAAACAAGATTCAGAATTTCTTTTTTTCAATCTCTAAACCAATCAACCAATCAACCAACAAAACACTATGAACATCCTATCCATCGGAGCATCCAGCAGCTCGACCTCCATTAATCAGCAATTTGCCGACTTCGCAGCCAAGCAAATCCCTAACGCAGACATAACGGCTTTTTCCATCCGCTCCCTAACACTCCCGATCTACAGTGAGGACGCGGAAAAGGAAAATGGCATTCCCGCTGACGCCCAAAAGTTCCTCGATGCCATTCGTTCGAGCGATGCCATTGTCATTTCACTCGCCGAGCACAACGGATCCTACACCGCGGCCTTCAAGAACCTTTTCGACTGGACGTCTCGTATCGATCAAAAACTTTGGTCAAGTAAACCCATGCTCCTACTCAGCACCTCCCCAGGACCGCGCGGTGGATCCAATGTGCTGGAATCAGCCAAAGCCACCTTCCCTCATCTCGGTGGAAATATTATAGCCTCTTTGAGTTTACCCAGTTTCTATGATAACTTCTCAGACAAAGGCATTGCCGATAACGCCTTAGCGGAGCAACTCAGCCAAATCATCATACAACTCACCAAAAAAATCGCCTAAAACCACAACACCTAAAAACCAACATACCATCCCATGAAACATCTACCCAATATCGCAGCAGCACTTCTTGGTCTTGCCTTCATCACATTCGGCCTGAACCACTTCTTCCATTTCCTCCCTGCCATGCCCCAACCTCCCGAAGGCTCACCACCAGCGCTCTTCTTTGGAGCCATTTACCCGACAGGATATTTTAGCTTCATCAAGGTCATTGAAATCATCGGCGGACTGCTTGTGATCCTACCCATGACGCGAAATATCGGACTTCTATTCCTCGGCCCGATTATCATCAACATCCTCGCCTTCCACATTTTCCTGACCACCGGCGCAGGACTTACCGATCCTCCGGTCATCGTCATCTCGGTGCTTGCAGCCTACCTGCTCTGGCACGGACGCCAAAAGTTCTGCGGGCTGCTGAATAGCGCCGACAAACCCTGATCCAAAGCGTAGGACCGATTTACGTTCGGTCGGCTACCTACTGCTGATCAACTCCCACCAGCACACCATACTTGCATTGACAAACGCCCTTAGCCGTGGGATCAATCCGTCATGCAGACCGAGA
>CAYNNY010000241.1:0-2915 GCA_964398555.1 uncultured Verrucomicrobiales bacterium | reverse complement strand
TGCCTGAGCTATTTGAACTACTGCGCGTTCTGGCAGATCGCCGTGAGCATCCCTCACAATTTATCATACTCGGCTCCGCCTCCCCCCTGTTACTGAACCAAACCAGCGAAACCCTAGCTGGACGCGTTAGTTTTATCGATGTCATGGGATTTTCCCTGGTGGAAATAGGAGAAACCAACCTCAGAAAGCTCTGGTGGCGTGGGGGCTTCCCCCGCGCCTACCTCGCCCGCAGTAACACCGTGGCACAACAATGGTATCAAGACTTTTTCCGCACCTTCTTAGAACAAGACATTCCCCAGCTAGGCATCCGTATTCCCGCCGCCACCCTGCGTAGATTCTGGACAATGCTCGCCCATTACCACGGTCAAATTCTCAACCTTGCCGAGATCGCCCGCTCATTGGGTAGCTCCGAGCCCACTGCCCGCCGATACCTCGATACTCTCAGCGGAACCTACATGGTGAGACAACTCCCCCCATGGTTTGAAAACCTCAAAAAACGACAAGTCAAGTCACCTAAAATCTATATCCGCGACTCTGGGATCCTTCACGCCCTCTTAGGCATCATGACCCCGGAAAACCTGCAATCCCATCCCAAAAATGGTGCCTCTTGGGAGGGGTTTGCCATTGAGCAAATTCTCCATCTCACGGGGGATCAAGATGCCTACTTCTGGGCAACCCACAGTGGCGCAGAACTCGACCTGCTCGTATTCCACCAAGGTAAACGTCTAGGATTTGAATTTAAATACTCGGATCAACCTAAAACCACCAAATCCATGCACATCGCCTGCACCGATCTCAAGCTGGATCACCTTTACATCGTCCACCCAGGCGAACACACCTTCCCACTGACAGAAAAAATCACCGCCACCCCACTGCCAGAGTTACTCCGCACCCTCCCAGCAATAGCCACATAACCAAGCAACTCATTATCATGCACCTACTCTGCACCCTCGGCACCTCTTGGCCAATCGTCCCTGAAGCATTCCTCCTCGGCAATGGGGAAGATCGTTATACCCATGTCACCGTCCTGACTACATCTGGAACCACAGAATCTGTAGAAGAATGCACGCGGTGGTTTGACTCTCAAGCTCCTAACATTAACTTGCGCATTCTCAGTATTGCCAATCTCCCCGACATCGTTTGCAATGCTGATCACGAAAAATTTGAAGAAGCTCTTTTCCGCTGTTACTTTGATAGCCTCCGCCTTTCTGAGGGGCAAATCCACATCTGTCTTGCTGGTGGATTTAAAACGATGTCATCCTCAGCTCATCAAACAGCTGATCTCCTTGGATGTAAAAAACTCTTCCACGTCATTGCCCCATTCGGTGAGCGTTTTGACGACAACGAAACCATCCTTCAAGGAATCAAGGACAAAAAAATCAACCTCGTTGATCTAGGACCCCGTCCAGGTTGGTCAACCATTCTCGAGCTACAAATAGAGTCACCCAGCATTGCTGGACAATCTACCACTCTCGAGATTAACGACACCAAGCTACGTAAACAAATCATGGCACGGCTACAAGCTGCCAGCAATCTCTCAGCCTCTGAAAAAGAACTCGCCACACTCCCATTCCCACAAATCGCGCGCTGGTCACCAGCCGAGCGCGACTGGCTCAACGCCCCACTTGATCCAGAAACCGATGAAAAATGGCTACTCTCGCTACCCAAACTCGAACTCCACTGCCACCTCGGCGGGTTTGCTACCCATGGTAAACTTCTCAATCTAGTAGAAGCCGCCGCAATCACACAACTCGACATACGGAGAGCAATCCCCCTGCCCGACAACTGGCCACTCCCACTATCCCCCTGCGGACTCAGTGACTACATGAAATACGGCGATGACAATGGCACTCGTCTTCTCAAAGACCCCGACCGTCTTCGCAAACACATCCAGCTCCTCTACGCCCATCTTCAAGAACAAAATATCCACTATGCAGAAATTCGTTGCTCACCCGCAAACTACGCCACCACTGACCGCTCACCATGGCAAGTCCTCTGCGATATTCGGGAAGAGTTTCAAAGTTGCTACACGCGTTCCGCATGTAGATCCGTCCCATCGTGCGTCTCGCATGATGATGATTCCACCCATTTCATCCCTTACGATAATTCCGCCGACTACACCCAAACATGGCGTGAACTCCCCCACCGGCACCAAGCTGGCTCCACCGTATTCCTCACCTTCCGCCTAGCTGATTCACTCCCAAAATCTCGCCTCAAAAGCTGGCACGAGGAACAACAAGAATTTATAAGCAATCACGCCAAACCCTGGGATGACTCCACTTGGAAAACCTATCGACGCCAATTCCCTCAACGTCTCGAATCCTGGCTCGATGATGCCCACGGTAAATGCCTCCTCGCACAGCCAGAAATCTCAAACATCGTTGAAAATGCACTCAACCATTTTGATGGCGACCGCTATATTCTCGACCAATACGTCATCATGCCCAACCACGTGCATGTCCTCGTGAAACCACTCCCTAACCACAGCTTAAGGGAAATCGTTCACAGCTGGAAATCATTCACCGCCCACGAAATCAATAAACAACTCAACCGCACGGGAAAAGTTTGGCAAACCGAATCCTTCGACCACCTCATCCGCAGCTGGGAACAACTTGAAAAGCTCAGAGCCTATATCCGCGAAAACCCAGAAAAAGCCGGAGTTGCTGCATGCGTCTCGCATGGCAGAACTTTTCTTACATGCGTCTCGCATGAGAGTTCAGCAGGGCAAGCGAGACGCTCGGCCTCACACTCAACAGGCGAGACGCCAGTTGCCACAGATCCACATGCCAGAGGCGATGTGGCAACCCACGTCAACCTCATTATCATTGCCACCCGTAAGCCCGACAGTGCTGGCGACTACCGCTCAGACATCTCACGCCACCTCGCCCTCGCCATCACTGCTGCCGAACATTGGA
>CAYNNY010000240.1:0-2920 GCA_964398555.1 uncultured Verrucomicrobiales bacterium | reverse complement strand
CTCTGTTTATAAAATGAACATCGAAGAATAAAAGAAACTGTTAGCGATGAAAGTTACCCTTTGGGATGTTTAGAGGTTACCTATTCGCGATGATTCGCGCCCATTCGCGCCCATTCGCGGTTAAAAAATCCCTAGCTTGATCAGCCTGCGCTCAGGAATAATTGATTCTGCTTGATAAATATCGGTGTAGAGGAAACCTTTCGGGTGTCTGGTGATACGTTATGTTAAGTTTACTCAAAATTAAAAATCTCGCTCTGGTCGATGAGCTTGTCTGGCATCTGGATCATGGATTAGTGGGAGTCACTGGGGAAACCGGGGCGGGCAAGTCGGTGATTGTGGGGGCGCTTAAACTAGTTCTCGGGGAACGGGCGGATAAGTCGCTGATCCGAACGGGGGAGAGTAGCTGCACGGTGGAGGCCATTTTTGATCTTCCGAATGCTCCCGTGGTCAATGCCATTTTGGAAAAGAGCGGGCTGGATGGCTGCGATGATGGGCAATTGATCGTCAAGCGGGTGATCGGGTTGTCTTCCAATAAGCAGTTTGTCAACAATAGCCCCGCCACTCTGGCGGTGTTGAAGGAGGTGGGCGCGTATTTGGTTGATCTGCATGGTCCTCACGACCATCAGGGGTTGTTGTCGACTGATCGGCAGCTGTCGATGTTGGATGCTTATGCGGGGGCTGCGAGCCAGGCCGACACGTATTCTGAGCTTTGGCAGCAATGGCGGCAGAAGTCTGAAGCGCTGGCTTCTTTTCAGTCGTCTGCGATGGAGGGTGAACGTGAACTAGATTTACTGCGGCACCAGCTGGAGGAGATCGATGCCGCAGCGCCGAATCCTGACGAGGAGGAGTCGCTCGAGGCGCAGTATCAGCGGGCGTCGAATAGCTCGCATTTGGTGGAGTTAGCGGCGGGTGCCTGCACGATGCTTTCGGGAGGGGATGATACGATGCAGGATCGAATCGGGCAGTTGCAACGCATTTGCCGAGATTTGGAGAAATTAGATCCCGGCCTGCGTGATACGCTGGAGGGGGTGGATAAGGCGGCGATGGAGCTGCAGGAAATTGAGATTGGCCTTGCTGATTATTTGAGTGACCTGAGCACCGACCCTGAAGAGCTGGCGCGACTGGAAGAGCGGATCAATATTCTAGAAACTTTGAAGCGTAAATATGGTCCGCAGTTAAATGACGTAGTGCTCTTTCGTGGAAAAATCGCTCAACGATTAGATTCCGTAGAAAACCGTGCTGAGCATTTGCAGCAGCTAGAGCAGGAGGTGGTTGCTTCGCGAAACGATCTTGATCACGCTGGTGGGGTGCTGAGTGATCTCCGCAGGAAAGCGGCTCCTCGTCTAGGCAAGGAGATCGCCAAACATCTCAAGGAGTTAGGCTTTAAACAAGCCGCCTTTGATGTGCAGCTCGTGGCGCATACTCATCCGGAAGCGAACGGGCTGGAGGGCGTTGAATTTGAGTTTGGTCCTAACCTGGGTGAACCTTTGAAACCTCTGCGTCAGATTGCATCGAGCGGGGAGATTTCCCGGGTGATGCTTTCTGTGAAAAGTGCCTTGGCCAAGCAGGATGCCACCCCGCTGATGGTTTTTGATGAGATCGATGCCAATGTGGGCGGCGAAATCGCTCGCTCGGTAGGTGAGAAGATGGCTCGCTTAGGAGACCGACATCAGGTGGTGGCGATTACTCATTTTCCTCAGGTGGCCGCTGTGGCGGGGCATCATTTTGTGGTCAGCAAGGACGTAGTCGACGGGAGGACGTGTTCGCGTCTGGTCGAAGTGCGAGGGGAACAGCGGATCGATGAAATGGTGAGGATGCTCGGCGGCGGCGGCGATGAAGTGCGGGCGATGGCCGAGAGTTTATTAGTTTAAAGGCTCGGGAAAGCACGTCTTTAATAAATCACTTCCGTTTGGCATCGATGTTAATATGGATGACTTCATGTTCTTCGAACTCACGACCGGAGGCTGATGCTTGGTCGGCTTCGAAGACCGAGACACTCCATGCCATGTGTTTGTCCAGAACGTAGGCGCTGAAGTCAGCTTCTTGGTCAAAGCCATCAGATGAAATGACTTCGACAGTGTAGCCGTCATCTTTCACTGTGATATTGTGGGCTCGAGTGTCGATGAATTTTCCCTTTGAAATAGATAGGGTTGTAGGGTCGCCCATGATGTTGTTCTCTGTGTTACGGAAGTAGACGCGCAGCGCGCCTGATGAGTTGGCCTCCTGGTCAAGAGTGATGTTGGCTACAGGCAGGATCTCGGTGCTCTTTCCTGTTCCATCAGCCCAGTAGGTCGAAAAATCAGAAATCGTTATGTAGTCACCTTTGATTGGCAGGCTGAGTGCGGCTTCTTCGGAAGTGAGGTTTTTTTTGTAGAGCCAAGTGTAGCTGTAAATGGCAAGTCCGAGGAGAGCGGTCGCAAGGATGGTGAGGGTGGCCTTCTCTAATAGGCTGAGGCCTGTTGAGGTGGCTTCTTTCATTTCTTCACTCGCGTCATCGGTCTGAGTGGTAGCTGGGATGGTAGGCGAAGATGTGTCTGAGGTGGCATCGTGGTCAGCGAAGTCCTCAATGTCAGTTTGAGTTGGGTCAATGGGGTTGTGCTGTTCAGTCAGAGGGGATGGTTCTTGTTCTGGTTCCAGTTGAGGATCGGAGATCAATGCGGCTTCAGTTCCGGCATCCTCTTCCTCCTCCTCGAGGTCCCAGAGGTCTTCTTCTTCGAGTCGAGTGCTGGTTTTGTGAGAATGGTTGAAATCTGAATGGTCGGTGTTAGGCATGGGCTAATTGGGAAATGTAACTAGAAAGCTGTGTAGGCTGCAAACGGAATTAGCGGTCAGGAGATTGTTTGACCAGCAGAATTGTGCTGGTGAGGTGGATGGCGGCCAACTCTTGTAAGGTGGGCTTTAGTTTTTGTGAGATTTGCTT
>CAYNNY010000239.1:0-3057 GCA_964398555.1 uncultured Verrucomicrobiales bacterium | reverse complement strand
CCCATTTCCCATTTCCCATTTCCCAATCACTATCCCACCATGCCTACCGTAGCCATCGTCGGCCGACCCAATGTCGGCAAATCCGCCATTTTCAACCGCCTCGCCGGGCGCCGTATCGCCATCGTTCACGATCAGCCAGGCGTCACTCGCGACCGCATCTCCGCGCCATCCTACACCACTCAGCAGCCCTGCACCCTGATTGACACCGGCGGCATCGGCGCGCCACTCGATGATGGATTTGGCGAAGCCGTCGCTACCGAAGCGGATATTGCCATGCAGACCGCCGACCTCATTATCTTCGTCGTCGATGCCAAAGACGGAATCACCGCCATCGATCAATCACTGGCGCAGAAACTCCGCAAATCAAAAGCCCCCGTGCAACTCGTCGTCAACAAAGCCGACAACGCCAAACAAGAGCTCATCCTCGCTGACTTCGCCTCACTCGGCTACGACAATGCCATTCCCATATCCGCAGAGCTTGGGAAAAATCTCGATAAACTCGCCGACGCCATCGATGTCGTCATCGAGCCACTCAACAAAGACCTCGAAGAGGCCGAAGAAGAAGTGAAACGCGAAGGGCTAAAAATCGCCATCGTCGGCAAACCCAACGCCGGCAAATCCTCCCTCATCAACGCCATCCTCAAAGACGAACGCACCATCGTTTCAGAAATCCCAGGCACCACCCGCGATGCCGTGGATATCCCCTACGAATTTCTCGGAGAACGCCACACCCTCATCGACACCGCAGGTCTTCGCCGCCGCACCAAGATGGACTCCTCCGTCGAAGTCTTCTCCGCCATGCGTGCCGAGCGCTCGATCCGCCGCGCCGACATCTGCATCCTCGTCATCGACCTCGTCGAAGGTATTTCAGCCCAAGATCGTAAGATCGCCCGAATGATCCAGTCTGAAAAAAAACCCTGCCTAGTCGTGCTCAATAAATTTGACGTCTACAAACCTAAGAACTCACGTAGTGATAAGCTAGAACAGGCCATGGAGCACGTCAGCACAGAGCTTTTCTTCCTCGCCTACGCCCCCTACGTCTGCGTATCCGCCCTCAAAGAGCAATCCATCGGACTCGTCTTTGAAAAACTACGCGAGATCCGCAAACTCGCCCAATCCCCGATCACCACCGGCAAACTCAACCGATTCCTCCAGGCCGCCTTCGAAAACAAACCGCCGCAGGCAAAACGGGGAGCCAAGCGACTCAAACTCCTCTACGCCACCACCGCCATCAACGATAAATACACCGCCATCCCAGTGCCCACGTATATTCTCTTTGTGAACGACAAGCGAATGCTCCAAGAAAACTACGAGCAATACCTCACCAACCGCCTGCGCGAAGCCCACCCCACCCCCGGCATCCCGATCACCTTCTCTACTCGCTCCCGAAACACCAAAGGTGAAACACGCCGCCGAAAGTAACCGGGAGCGCCTAGCCCCAGCTCGGCGCGTAACCATCCCCTCTCCAAGAATGCAAAACATTCACTCAGACACCTAACCATGCGTGCACTCATCACCCAGTTCAGCGATCTTCCATCCCCAGAAGACCTTTACCTGAACTATCTGGAACGCGGAATCAACAATGACGATGCGGATCATCTCCTGAGTCTGTGCCGTGCTGAACATTTTACGGACGGCTATTTACCAGAGGCCGAAGAAAAAGCAGATCGAGAAGGAGATAAGACGAACTATTTCGAAAAATACAATCACGTTCAAGTCCACGCATGGCGCGCACTCGCACAACTTCAAAACCCCGACCACGTCCCAGAATTCATCCACTTCCTAGAACAGGAGGAATTCTACAACAATGAAACTTTCGTTGCTGACTTCAAGCTCATCCTGAGCGAATTCTACGGGAATGCTGGCCTAGAAGCCTTAGGTGCATATCTTTTCGACGCTACAAACCCAGCCGTCCCCACCTGCACCATCGTCCAAACACTCGAGAAAATTGGCAGCACTCCAGAAGCTCACGACCGCATCGTCAAACTCTTCAACCGCTACCTCAGCTTTCTCCCCTACTCCCGCCAGGTCAACGCCTACATCGTCAACGCTCTCATCAAGCTCGAAGCCAAAGAGACACTCCCTAACATCAAAAACGTCTTTACCGCCCACCTCGTGAAGCTTCCGATCTGCGGCGACCTTGATTCCTGCGAAATTCGTCTAGGTGTGCGCAAAAAACGACTCTCCCCCGCCCCGTCCCCGAGTCGACTCCGACAACTCGAAATCCGCGAGGCCGTCCTCGCACGCAAAGAACACAATAAACCGCTCCTGGAAAATCCCACACCACACGACACCCTCGAGTTTTTCCTTCGGGTTTACATCAACGAGACCCAACTCTCATCCGACACACAAGTGGACGGATTACTAACCGCGGCAGCGTGTCTCCGAAATCCCGTCGCGCTCACTCAACTCACCCCCTACATTTGGGATCATTACCACGGCGATCAACAACACCAGCCCAAATGGATTAACCAAACTGACAAAAAGTCGTTTCAGCAAGCACTGAAAGCAATCTACAACACCATCCGAAACAACTTTACATCCCAAGAAATCCATCCGCTTTTTCATGCAAGAGCACAAGAAAACGGTCCAGATATCACCAACTACTCGCCATGGATCAAAGGATTCATCATGGGTCTCGACCTTTGGCAAAAAAACAACACCGACGATCGTTACCAATCCATCATCAACTCAGCCTACCGGGTGATGGCCGCCGAAGATGACGATGATACAACTCCCAAAAAAACCTCTGATCTCTTCGATTCATTGATCCAATCGATTTTTCGATTCGCTAAAAAAACACCCGCGACCAAAAAAACATCCGCCACAAAAACCGTCACCAGCATCATCGATATCAACACCCCCCGCAACGCCCCCTGCCCCTGCGGCTCCGGAAAAAAATACAAACGCTGCTGCATGAACTAACCAGGAGCGCCGAGCCCCAGCTCGGCGCAACACAATCCAATTTACATCTGGTCAGCTCACACAAAATCAAGTATTCAACACTCAGTTAATTCCAACAACAAGCGTCCATGCCCGAAGCCCCTCAGAAACTCG
>CAYNNY010000238.1:0-3118 GCA_964398555.1 uncultured Verrucomicrobiales bacterium | reverse complement strand
CTCTCTACTCTCTACTACCCGGCATTTTAGGTGCGGCGACAGCGCGGAAGAAGAGATAGCGAGCGAGCCATTCGCCGGTGAGGAGGACGAGGGCTCCGATGACAGGAGTGAAAACGATGATCGCTAATCCAGCGAACAAACACAGCCAGCGGAGAATCAATGGGGTGCGCAGGGAGACGAGTTGCACAAGCGCGCTTTTTTTAGCGAATGACCAGTGGCTTTGTCTGGCGGGGAGTAGGGAGAGGGATTCTACGGTGATTCTTAAAAGGGCTCCTAGTCCGAGAGTGAGGTGAAGAATCGCGGGGTGGGGCTGGCTGGTGAGAGAGAAAATGGCGAGGGTGATGGCGGTGCCTCCGATCAGGAGGTTGCCAAAGAATCGGGCCAGTGTGCGGTCGAGTCGCCAGAAGTCCCGGCGGGTGTCCGCATAGACCATGACCGAGCAATACACCCCAAGTAGGCTGATGGCGCAGCACGCTATCGTCACGGGAAGTTGCCAGGCATCCAGTTTAAAATACAGCACGGCAATGAGCAGCATCGCCAGTGGTGGCCAAGCGCCGAAGACGACGATTTCCCGACTCAGCCAAGAGCGGCGAAGTCCGAGAAAGGCGCGCCATGCCCCCAGCGGGCTGCCGAGGTGAAGGATGCTGGAGCCGATGCCGATGATCGCAAAAATCGTCCCGATCACAGCCATCCAGAGGTAGGTGGTGGCAGAAACGGGTGCCTGAATGAATTGGAATAAGGCGGAGAGGGTGAAGAGACCGGCGCCGGTTTGAGTGAGCGTTAGCATCCAGACGAGCGGCAGGTGGGCGTGTTCGGGTGTTAAATTTTCGGCGTCTGCGGCCGACATGTTGTCGGGTAGGGGCGTTTTTCTCCGGAATGTGGTGGTGGGTTTGGTGTAATCGGAGTTGAACACCCCGGCAATCATCCGAGTTTCCTTGGCCTCGGCTTTTTGTTTGATCACCTTGATTTTAATCGCGCCACTCGGGCACGACTGTACGCAGGCAGGTGCCTCGCCGACCTTGAGCCGATCGTAACACATGTCGCATTTGCGGACGATGCCGAGGTCGTCGTTGTATTTGGGAACATCGTAAGGGCACTTGAGCATACAATACTGGCAGCCGATACATTGGTCGTCGAGGTGGCGGACGATGCCGGTTTTCTCATCTTTTTCGTAGGCGAGGGTCGGGCAGCCGTTCATGCAGGCAGGGTCCTCGCAGTGGTGGCAGGCGGTGGTGACTGTCTGCTGGAATGGCGCGGCGGTGCTGCCACCGCTGATCATGCCGACATCGCGCCACGATTCATTGTCATCCAGCCCATTCAGGCTATGGCAGGCCACGACACAGGCTTTGCAGCCCGTGCAGGCATCCAGATCTACCTCGAAGGCGTATTGTTCTCCCTTGCCGGGTTTGCTCAAGGGAATGAGGTCTTTGTAATATTTCTCCTGCGCAGGTGACTCCTCACGGTCATGGATTTGACTAAACCTCTCGACAGCCGTCAGCGATTGCTGGTCGGCGAGAAGTTGATCAATCAGATTGGGAGAGGTCAGTGGCACATCTGATAAAAAGCACTCCCCGTGCCAAGCTTGGAGGAAAGTAGGACCGGTTTGAAACCGGTCCTACGGAGCTTCGTTGATTTCGATGCGCATGAAGGCGTGATTCAGGGTATCGAGGCTTAGCTTGGATAAATCCGCTTGCTTGCTACGCCTCACTCTGCCCTTATCCATCCATGCAGAAGACGAGGCTCAACTTTTTGACGATGGCTGCTTTGATTGCCTTTGGGGTCATCTCTCATGTGCATGCGGGGGCGGCCGAGGAGGTGGGGCTAAAGCTCGAAGCTGGGGAAAATGCTGGCAAGAAAACGAGGCTGGATAAATTATTCGACCCCGAGGATGGCTGTTTGGATGTCAGTCAGTTTTTGGATGATCCCTTTGGGTTTATTCCCGTGGTGATTCCTATCACCGAGCCTGCGGTGGGGGCTGGAGCAGCGCTTGCTTTGGTGTTTATCAATGAAAACGAAAAGACCTCCGAGGGCCGTGGTGTGAAACCGAATATTACAGCGGTAGGTGGATTTGGCACCGAGAATGGGACCGAGGGGTATTTTGGAATGCATTCAGGCCACTGGCTGGATGGGAAACTCGATACCTTGGTGCTCGTTGCGGATGCTACGGCAAATCTGGATTTCTACGGCTCGGGTAGCCACGGGCTGCGCTACACACTCGATACCCAGATTCTGAAATTGGAAGCGCTTTATCGATTGGGGAGTTCCCGGTCGATGTTGGGTTTAGGCTATGTCTACGGTGAAATGGATTCGCATTTTAAAACAAGTTTTCTTCCTCCGAGTGTCAGTTTGGGCAATGCCACATCGACGCTTGGTGGTGTTAGCTTGATTTACAATTATGATTCTAGGGATAACATGTTTACTCCGAATAAGGGTTTTATGGGGGAGGTGATGGCCACATTTCACGAGCCATCCTTAGGTGCGAGTACTGCCTATCAGCGAGTGGACATCAATACCTTTTATTATCAACCCGTCACTCAAACTCTGGTGTTTGGGGTGCGGGGATCTGCGCAGATGAGCTTTGGTGATGTGCCGTTCTATCAGCGGCCCTTTGTGCAGCTGCGCGGCGTGCCGGTGATGCGTTATCAGGGGGAGCATGTCGCCTTCGCCGAGGCCGAACTTCGCTGGAAAGTCATGAATCGGGTGAGTTTAATCGGCTTTGCAGGAGCGGGGCTCACCTCAAGTAGTTATAACGATGTATCATGGCATAACGATGTGATTGCTGGTGGTGTGGGCATTCGTTATGAGTTGGCTCGCAAGCAGGGCTTGCACATGGGGGTGGACGTTGCGTTTAGCGATGAGGATACGGCTGTTTATGTTGTGTTTGGTAGCGCATGGTTGAGGCCGTAATGAGGGAGTTGGCTTTTTTCTAGCATTGGTAGGTTTATCTGCTAGGGTCACTATCCGTTTAAGCAGAATTAACCTATCGAATAATGAATACAGAAAATAGACCCATAAAAACCATCACGGTGGCCGCCTCGCTGATCGCTGGTGTGATTGCTTCCGGCATCGGCGCAGGAGAAGCCCGACCGCACTCACTTGCCCCTTTTGGCCCCGAAAC
>CAYNNY010000237.1:1351-3171 GCA_964398555.1 uncultured Verrucomicrobiales bacterium | reverse complement strand
CGAGGATGGTTTCTTCCATGGATTCCAGCTCCTTGGCTTCCGCCCATTTGAGTTTCCGGACGCGTTCTTTTTTTTCAGACTGTTTCTGGGAAGAAGAGGTTTTGTAAACGGTCTGTGTGGCGGCGCGGGCAGCTTTTTTTTCCAAGTAATAGTCGTAGTTGCCTACTTGGTAGTCAAGCACGCCATCACCTTCAAACGCGAGAATATCCGTGCAAACCCGGTTGAGGAAATAGCGATCGTGGCTGACAACAATCACACTGCCCTTGAAGCCGCAGAGTGCCTCTTCTAACAGTCTGAGCGTGTTCAGGTCGAGGTCGTTGGTCGGCTCGTCTAACACGAGCACATTACCCCCGCGTTTGAGGATCTTGGCAAGCATCACCCGGCTGCGCTCGCCCCCGCTGAGGAGTTTGATTTTGGTATTGATCCGCTCCTCGGTGAAGAGGAAGCGGCGCAGGTAGGCACGTAGGCCGAGGATTTCATTGCCGAGCTTCACATTTTCCTGACCTTCTCCCACTTCTTCAAAAACGGACTTCTCATCGTCGAGTAAAAGGCGGTTTTGATCGATAAAGTTAATCTCGGTTTTGATCCCGATATCCACCTTGCCTTCCAGAGGTTTGAGCTGGCCGAGGATGATCTTGAGTAGGGTGGATTTCCCCACGCCATTGCGCCCCACGATACCCAGCCGTTGCCCACCTTCAAGGCTGATGCTGAATTTTGAAAACAGCCACGGATCATCACCAAATGCCATGCCAACTTCGTGTACATCGATGATTTTATTACCCAACTTCGGGGGCACGGGGATGATGAGATCGACATCAAGCTCTTCCTCCGGCGCTTCTTGATCCGCGATTTCAAAGTAACGATCCATGCGATCCTTCGCTTTGGTCGAGCGTGCCTTGGGACCACGCCGCACCCAGTCGAGCTCACGTTTGAGGAAGCGTTGGCGTTTGTGTTCATTGCGCGCCTCCGCGGTGTCGCGCTCGGCGCGGGAGAGGAGAAAATCCGTGTAATTCCCTTGGTAGGTATCACATTTCCCCCGGCGAATCTCGACAATTTTCGTAGCGATGCGGTCGAGGAAATAACGATCGTGGGTGACAAATAAACACGTGCCTTGGTAACGGGAAAGAAAGGTTTCCAGCCATTCAATCGATCCGGTGTCGAGGTGGTTTGTTGGCTCGTCAAGAATCAGAAAATCAGGCCGCGAGATCAACGCGCGACAGAGGGCGACACGGCGTTTTGCCCCACCGGAGAGAGTGCCCGCAATACGATCCGCATCCGGCGCGTGCAGGTGCGAGAGCAAGCTCTGCGCCCGATGTTCCAAATCCCACCCGTCGAGGTGGACAATCTCATCCATCAGCTCGGCGGCCAGATGGCTCTCAGCCGGCGTTTCCTCATACTTGCTAATGAGATCAAGGATACGCTGTGCGCCCGCAAGCACGTTGTCATGTACGCTGGCCTCATCATCGAGCTCAAAGTTCTGCGGGAGATACCCCGTCACAAGCCCGCGCTTACTGGTGACTCCGCCAGAGTCCCCGACGTTTTCCCCGGCCAGGATCTTGAGGAAGGTGGATTTCCCACAGCCGTTCCTACCGACGAGGCCAATGCGGTCGCCTTGCTGGATCGCTAGCGTGGCACCCTCCAGCACGGTGTGGGAACTATAACGCACAACTAGCTCGCTGGCACTGATGATCGAATCGGACATACGCGTGCAGTATGGAAAATTTCCAAAAAGGCCAGCCATAAAGCGTGTTTTTATCGCTGCATGCGATGACAGTAGAACAAGTTTGCAACTTGTCGGCAACCCATGTCCTCGGTTCCCC
>CAYNNY010000237.1:0-1251 GCA_964398555.1 uncultured Verrucomicrobiales bacterium | reverse complement strand
AATGATCATGGGCGTCATGGGCACAGACAGATTTCTCGCCAAGATTGATGGGAAATCGCCGGATCATGCACAGCACGGCAAGGATGCTAGCCATGCTCGCGGGATGGTCAGGCCATGGTCAGGCTTTGGAAACCACGCAGGGTATTGTTGCCCGCCATATTGGGAAATCCGTGAGCACGGTGCAGCGAATGTTGCTCGATACCATTATTGTGAGTCGATTAGCGGTTCTATTCGGCTCATCTTTATTGTTTTAATGAGCCGATAATGCTGTATAATCGGCTCATGAGCTACAACTGGCAGCACAAAGATTGGCCCCAATTCAGCTATGACCTTTCCTCATTGGAAGCGTCATTGCTGCTTTTTTCCGAGAAAATGGGGCGAACCAGCGGCTTGCTTGTGGGCTTGTCTGAAGACGACCAGAGAGCTTCGGTGATCGATATGATGGTGGCTGAGGCCGTGAAAACATCTGAAATCGAGGGTGAAATGATCAGTCGCCGCGATGTCATGTCCTCGATTAAAAACAACCTAGGACTTAATCCTACGCCGGAGCACGTTCAGGATAGCAGAGCTGATGGCGTTGCCGAACTCATGCTTGATGTTAAGGACAGCTTTGCGGAATCATTGAGTGAGGAAAAACTCTTTGCCTGGCACCGAATGTTGATGAAGGGTGAGAGCTTGGTCCAAGCGGGCAGCTGGCGCACCCATGAAGAACCCATGCAGGTTGTTTCCGGCCCCATAGGTAGGAAAAAAGTTCACTATGAAGCTCCGCCCTCGAATCATGTGCCCGCCGAGATGAAAGCATTCATCCAGTGGTTTAATGAAAGCGCATCTGATGGTAAATCTGCTATCGTGAGTCCTCTGGTTCGCTCGGCTGTTGCGCACTTATATTTTGAAACCATCCATCCCTTCGATGATGGAAATGGTCGCATTGGACGGGCTATTTCTGAAAAAGCCTTGTCGCAAGGCTTTGGTCGTCCGGTGTTGCTCAGTTTATCTCGTGTGATCGAGGCGGACAGGAATGCTTATTATCATGCTCTTCAAGCTGCTCAATTATCGAATAAAATAACGGCATGGATCAGTTATTTTATAGCGATGGTGCTCGAAGCCCAGACGCAAGCGGAAGAGCACGTTGAATTCACTTTGAAGAAAGCTAAACTCTTTGACCGATTTGCATCAGAACTCAATGAGAGGCAAATGCGTGTCTTGCGCCGCATGTTGGAAGAAGGTCCGAAAGGTTTCAAAGGTGGCATG
>CAYNNY010000236.1:0-3348 GCA_964398555.1 uncultured Verrucomicrobiales bacterium | reverse complement strand
AGCCAGGCCTTAAAAATAGGCACAATGGGAAAAAGAAATCCGCGGATTAAGCTTCTTCCGAAACCTGCCACTTCACCTCTTTTCCGTCAGCCCAAAGATCCTCAAGCCCGTAAAACTCGCGGAGTTCGGTGTGCATCACGTGCACCATCACATCGATGTAATCCAAGACCACCCAACGCGAGTGAGGATCACCATCCGAGCTAGCCGGACGCGCATCGTATTCCTTCAGCACGAACTTTTCGACATCGCGCATCACCGCCTTCAGGTGAGGCAGCGAGGTGCCGGAACAAACCACCATAAAATCAGTGATCGGTGAAATATCGGTAAGATCAAGGACGCAAATATCCTCCGCTTGAATTTCCTCAGCGGCTCTCGCACATGCGATAGCGAGTTCTTTTCCTGCAATAGCCATAAGATGGGGTAAATAACCTGATGGCCTGAATGAACCAGCAGAAACACACAACGACCTAGGATCAATCATCCTGGATCAAAGGTCAAAGGAAATGGAGCATAGCGGATTCGAACCGCTGACCCCCTGCATGCCATGCAGGTGCTCTACCAACTGAGCTAATGCCCCCTTGACCTCCCACTCCGACAACGAATCACCGGAGAGGTGCGGAGCGGAATTATCCCACTCAATGACCCAAGGCAAGATCTTTTTTTATCGATTCGAAAAAATTGCGCCTCAAAATCCTCATTGCTCCCCATTTGCACTCCTCTATTTAGCCGCACGGCGCAACCAGTTCTCGATCTTTTTCGCTTCTTTCAGCGTCCGTTGAAGCCTGTCAGACCTACGATCCTTCCATGCCTGTGATGAAAAAACTGAACTCGAAATCCAAACGGAAACCTCCTCCTGATCCGGCACGGTCCCAGCCGCACTTAAATACCTCCACCATAGCTGATCTTTCTCGCTCGGTGCCACCACCTCCCAGTCCTCTCCGCCGGCCTGCGGCGCGGCAGTCATCGTCTTAAGCCCCACGATCCCGATGCAGGTCTCCCCTGCTCCCACACAACGATCCCGCAGCCAGCGGTTCTGCTGCTCGGGTGATTGATTCAACGGAAGAAAAACAAATCGGATCGTCTTGGCTGGTTTTTCGCGGGCCATCGAAGAGGCCAACATCATCATCGTCGAAAGAGCATTTCCATCCGCAACTTCCCCCGCCCCCGCATAGGACACAGCAGCTAGAACCACCTGATCAGGCTCGGACGTCCCGGTCAAATCCACCCACAGGCTTTTCCACAGCAACCCATCAATCGCCTCACCCTCGCCCTTCTTCACGGGATAACCGACATTCTGCGGCCCAAGTCGCCCCTCGATCGTCGCAGCCGTCTGCTTCAGCCCACCTCTACCCTGCTCGGTGGTGTGACCCCGCTGACCAATACGATCCGTGAACTTTCCGACCATGTCGTCAAGATCATCCAGACGCATCCCGTAGGAGGCGATCACGGCGTGATTCCGCTCGTCCTCACGCTCCATGTAAAAATACATAAACATAAAAACGATGGTCCCGACAACAACCCCCACAGGGAGGATCATCAACATAATTTTATAAAAACGTGGCTGCTGTTCAGACATGGTCAATTTCAATGAGTCTATTTCGCAATGAGTCTATTTCGCAATGAGTCTATTTCGATAACGTAAGAAATGAAGAGATCGCGGTTGCGGCACGGACATGCGCCCCTGAATCACCGAGTTTGGCGGCGGTCGCGAGAAGTTTGGTGCGTAACTCTTCCCGGCATCTAGCATCCGTCATGAACCGCTGCAGAATCCCCTCCACACGACTGGGATCAGCATCGCCCTGGACCAATTCTTCCACCACCTTCTCACCCGCTAAAATATTGACCAAGCCAATCAACTTCAGCTTCACCAACATCTTCCCCATCAGATAGGTAGGCCACGCCAACTTGTAAACCAGACAATACGGCAGCCCGAATGCCGCCGCCTCAAGCGTCGCCGTGCCACTGGCCACCACACCACAAGTCGCCCGCTGCATCAGCGAATGGCTATTGCCCGTTTTCAGCGTCACCTTGCACGACTCAGGCAACTTCGCCTCCTCAATGATTTTTTGCATCTGTGCCTCCAGTTGAGACGAGGCTGCCGCCGCTTCGTATTGCCACTCAGACTGGTGCGAGTGCAGCCTGCGGGCGGTCTCCACCATCAGCGGAAACAATCGACCCACCTCACGCTCCCGACTGCCAGGAAAGAGCCCGATCAATGCCTCCTCACGCACCACATCCTCTTTCTCCGCCTCCAGCTCATCCACCAAGGGGTGACCGACAAATTCCGTCTTCAACCCAGCCGACTCAAAAATCTCTTTCTCAAAAGGAAAAATACAGAGCATCAGATCGAGCACCTCTGCCATCTTGGGAATACGCCCCTTATTCCACGCCCATACCTGAGGGCTGATGTAATACACAATCTTCGTATCGGGTAACCTTTCGCGCACCGCCGTGGCAAATCGCAGATTAAACCCAGGATAATCAATCAAAACCAACACATCCGGCTTCAGCTCAAGCAACTGATCCAGCATTTCATAAAACTTCTGCTTAAACCACTTGTAATGCTTTAACACCTCCCATAACCCCATCACCGCTGCATCCTCGACCCAATCGTTGACCATCTCGCCACCCGAGCTCCGCATGGCCGGCCCACCCGCACCGTGAAACAACAACTCTGGATTCTGCTCACGCAGGGCATCGATCAAATGGGCACCGTGAGTATCGCCACTCACCTCCCCGGCCACCATGTAAATTGACTGATTCACTCGCGCGTTTCTACCCGACCCCGAAAAAACTGCAACCTAAATTGCCCCCACCAGACACCCACGCACGTTTTGTGGGCTTCAGGTCTCCTCTCGCCAGACGCTCAGCTCCAATCAACCACCCTTTGCGCCTTAATGTGAAAATCCAAACCCTCTTTACTCACGCCAAGCCGCAAAGTCGCCAAGAATAAGCATCTCCATACAGGGATGAAGAAATATTACGCATCTAATCCTGGAACATTCTTGATAAATTGAGGGAGGACCATCCAGTCCTCTTAAAATAAAAGCGAAAAGTTGCCGTACAACTTAAAATACGAAGAAGCCTTTTAAAATAAGTAAACAGCCACGTCAAACAGCCCATCCCGCACACTCCTGCCGCATAGATTCCGCACTCAACCCGTGATGTATAACGGGCCAATTCAAAGTATCTGATCAACCTCCCTTTGCGTCTTTGCGCCTTTGCGTGAAAATCCAGAACCCATTGGCTCACGCCAAGCCGCTAAGCTGCCAGAGCCAGCGTGCTCGAAACAGATAGGCCAACTCAAGGACCATTAAAAAAACAATCACTTCGTAATGAGTCCAAAGG
>CAYNNY010000235.1:0-3354 GCA_964398555.1 uncultured Verrucomicrobiales bacterium | reverse complement strand
ATCCCTGTGAGGGCTCCCCTCTTGGTTCCAGCTTGTATCATCATCGATACCTTGTTCTTTTTTTTGCCGCCCTTGCCAGTTTTGCCTTTGCCATCATTGATCCGGTTGAGCAGATTCTGGGCGTATTGACGAAGTTTTTTGGGTGACTCGATGCTCAGCACTTCCCTTTGCAGCTCGGTCATACTCATTTCACCAACCAGCACAGGACGGCCACCGTAATAGATCGCCTCCGAGCTACCGCGCACCGGGAGCCCGTCCGGGTTCCCCACGATCAGAGTGACCAGTGAGTCCCAGTATTGCTCTGCACTCATGCGGCTGATTTTCCGACCATCAAAGAGTGGCTTTTCTCCAGGGGCTAGCTTTTTCTCTGATGACTCAAAAGCGTAAACTCGGGTCAGCAATAACACCTGCTGGAATGCCTTGAGGTCATAGTTTAACTCCTGCATCAGCCCCACAAGATACCGCGTCAGCTCTGGCGATGTGGTCTGTTCCGGTGCCACATATTCATCAACGGGTTCGAACAGACCCACCCCTATCATACGCTTCCACATACGGTTGGTGATCACGGTAGCAAAGCGCTCGTTTTTTGCATCGGTCACCCAGCTGGCAAACCGAGCCATGCCATCATCATCATCACGCCTCTTCGACATGCGGATACTTTTACCAAATGATTTTTCAAAGGGAGTGTGCGCGCCTACCCACTCCCCGGGATCTCCGTCGCTGTATTGATAATCGCCAGGAAGCTGAATCCGCCCCTTCCCTCCTCCCGCCAAGCTGGGATAAAAAACCTCATCGCCGAGAAATCTCATCATTAGCCCAAGAGGAGTGCGCTCTTGCTTGGCCTCACGCATTTGCCGCCACACAATATTCCATGGCCCCCGGTTCATTTCTCCCTGACCATTGGTGAAAGCTGCAAGCTGATAGAAGTCCATCCGCTCCCATTCATCAAATGGATGATCGTGACACTGCGCACACTCCATCCGGGTGCCCAGAAACAACCGCATCGTGTTAGACATGTTATCGAGCTCCATTCCCTTGTCCCGAATGTAGTAGCCGACGGCTCCATTTTGCCACACCGCGCCTTGGGCAGATAAAAGCTCACTCGCTATCTGATCGAATGGTTTATTCTCATGCACGGCTCGGCGCACCCACTGCATGTAGGGTGCTGCACTGCGCCCATTCTCAAAATGATCCCGCACGCGCAACATATCGATCAACCAGTTACCCATGTGACTGGAATACCCTGGGGAATTCATCAGGTAGCGAACTAAAAGAACACGATTGTTAGGATCGCCTGATTCGATAAATACGCGCGCCTCCTCCACCGTCGGGATACGCCCCACAGAGAGTAAAAAACTGCGCCGGAGAAACACCGAATCACTGGCCACTGCGGGGGCTGTGATTCCTTTTTTGCTGTAAATCTTTGCGATGCGCAAATCAATCTCACGCGCAGAATGAAGCAAGGCTTCCTCAGAAATCGCTGCACCCTGCTTCTCCTGAGCATTCACAGCCAGAGGAGCGATCATAACGACCGCAGCAAAACGCATCCATTTCATATCCCTCATAAGTAGTGAATGATGCCACTTCTTTAGAGTAAGTTTAAACAGATTTATCGGGAGCGTGGGTTTGCAACCCGCATCAGAATGTGGAATCAAGAAGCTTGGGTAGATGCGGGTTACAAACCCGCGCTCCATATTATTGGCTCTGAAGCCAAGCCTGAAGCGCACCGGGGTCCGCCGCCATCGGAATGGAAACCTTCGGCTCGTCAGTCAGGCAAGCAAGACGTTCTGGAATGGTCAAAACATCATCTCCAAGCTCTTCACAGATTGTTTCTGGAAATTTGGACGGATGCGCTGTTTCCAAGATGACGGTGACATCCTCTGGGTGATCCGCCAGCCATGCCTCTGAGGCTAGGTAGCCCACCGCCCCATGAGGATCGATGACGTAGTCATACTTTTCATAAACCTCACGCATTGCCTGCCGAGTTTGCGCATCGTCGTAGGCAAAACCTGTGATCATCGCCGTCATAGCTTTCCAGTCGTTATCAAATAACTCCTTCATCCGGGCAAAATTGCTCGGAGCCCCTACATCCATGGCATTGGAAAGTGTAGCGATGGATGGGCGCGGGCTGTAGTCCGATGTGCTCAAGTATTGCGGCACCACATCGTTGACGTTGGTGGCGGCCACCAGATGACGCACAGGCAAGCCCATACGGATAGCGATCAAGCACGCCGTTAGGTTCCCGAAATTTCCACTGGGGATAACAAATACCGGCGGGGCATCAAACTGTCGAACCGCCTCAAAGTAATAGAGCATCTGGGGAATCAGTCGGGTGATATTGATCGAGTTAGCGGAGGTCAAGTTACACGTAGCCGCCGTCTCAGGATCAAGAAAAGCTGATTTCACCATGTGCTGGCAATCGTCAAAGCTGCCATCAATTTCTAAGGCGGTGATATTTCCACCCAGAGCCGTCAGTTGTTTTTCCTGAAGGCCACTCACTTTTCCTGATGGATAAAGAATCACCACACGGGTGCCTTTTACATGATGAAAGGCACTGGCCACAGCTCCTCCCGTATCACCGGAAGTCGCCACAAGCACCGTCAAAAGTTCATCGGAATCACGCGTGAGCCAGGCCATGATCCGCGCCATGAAACGCGCGCCAAAATCTTTAAATGCCAAAGTGGGGCCGTGAAACAATTCTAAAACATGATGCCTATCATCCAGCCGGACGACAGGGGCATCGAAATCAAGAGCTTCATCGATAATCACCCGGAGATCTTCCGCAGGAATAGCCCCTTGG
Organism: uncultured Verrucomicrobiales bacterium; assembly: GCA_964398555.1. Taxonomy (GTDB): domain Bacteria; phylum Verrucomicrobiota; class Verrucomicrobiia; order Verrucomicrobiales; family Akkermansiaceae; genus Oceaniferula. The sequence continues at coordinate 554 of CAYNNY010000235.1, read as the reverse complement.
AGCAAGGTGGCGACAACACGGAAGGCCATTTCACCAAAGCTCAGAAATTTCCACTCCTGCCAGAATGAGTCATCGAGCGCCGTGATTTTCTCTGGCATGTAGAGGCCATTATCGGCAGGTAACGACCGGAGGACGGCTTCGCCAAAATCTACGGTGGAGTCCGGATGATTGGTGCTGTAAAAACGCATGGCCGGATGCTGTGTGGCTCATCTCATTTCTCAAGGCGATTTTTTAAGAAACTGCGGCATAATTTTTGAAAATCCAAAAATAAGGGACACTTCACCACTTGCTGATAGTCTGCCGATTTGCGCCTTTCAACCTGCCCACCACTCAAACCCACCGCCCAAGGGCAGCTTCATCCTGAAGATCTGCCCACTTCCTGGCACCACTGGCCCGAGCTTACAGCCTAAATTTTCCACTAAGTCATCAACATTTTTCTAAGCCCCCCCCCTAAGCTTTCATAAGCATTTCAGGGTATTTGGGCCTCGAATATTCTCAGAATAAGATTTCTCCATCAATAATGTTATCTATAAGTTGCCGTACACCTTATAGAG
>CAYNNY010000234.1:0-3374 GCA_964398555.1 uncultured Verrucomicrobiales bacterium | reverse complement strand
TATTCATCAGCCCCGCCAGTGTGCCCAGCCCACTATAAACTGCAAACATTTTCCAGACAAGCAACACGGGCAGCCACAATGGCACTAAAATAGGGGCAGGCAGCAAAAGTAGGACAACTTTGTAAGTTGTCGGCTTCCTGTCGAGCATCATGCTGGATCCCATGCGTCCAACATGATTTTTCGTGTATTCTCCAGTCGCAAGTTAAGTTTTTTTGTAGTGCCTATTCCAAATTTAAAGTCATTCAAAGAATTACCTTGCAATGCAAGGTATCTGTCATACTATGATCCACATCACCAAGCTTATGGACGAAGTATTTGACAACTGGACTGTGCAACTCCGCAAAGGGGTGCTGGAGCTCTGTGTGCTCTCGGCCATTGGAAACAGCGAGACCTGTTATGGCTACGCACTGGTCCGAAGTTTAGTCTCGACCCCTGGGTTCGATGTCTCTGAGGGTAGTATCTACCCCCTGCTCTCTCGACTCAGAAAACAAGGAGTGCTCGAAACCCGACTCGAGGAGAGCAGCAGCGGCCCAGCTAGAAAGTATTATAAACTCACCGCGCTAGGGAAAGCCCGCATGTCGGCGATGCAAAGTTACTACGACTCACTACACGAAGGAGTGAACATCATCCGAAGCGGGAAGGAATAAAGAAGATCAAGAAAACGATACCATTGAACACAACAAAATGAATACAACGAGGATTAATCTAACTCAAGAGGCACGTGAAGCACTGGACCATTGGTTTGAGCGCAATGCGCCTCAGTGGGCTGCGGAAGGAGCGGATGTCAATGAAGTGCGGGAAGATGTGGAGGCTCATTTGATGGCTGAGTTCCCCAACCGGGAAAAGACCCTGGAGATTGAGGATGTTCACGGAGCGTTAAATAGCATGGGCTTGCCCGCCATGGGCATCAGCAGCGCGGGAAATGCAAGTATCGCATCCATCCCATCCACGCCACCCATCCAAAAAATCATCACAGCGACCAAACGAGGTAGAATCGCTCGATTTTTAAAGCACATCACCAGTCACTGGTTTTGGGTGGTCTTATGGCCACTGGGAGTGATGGGATTTGAGATCTTAACCGATTTTTGCGCCAGCTCGTTTTTTGCACCGATCCCGACATGGTTCCACGCCATTCTCATCATCTCGGCCTGCGCAGGAGGTTGGTATCATTTCCGAAAAATCCACCCAACCGACGACGCCCCACCTCCAACAGCGACACCCCTTCATACCATCATCCGTTTTGCATCCCTTCTCGTAGCAGGCTATTGGAGCCTATTGCTTATACCCATCTTGATCATGGGTTTGACGGGGTACATCGCCGGGGTGACATTCAGTTTTGGTATTGCGTTGATCGCTTTCCCCATCTTTCTAATATGTGCCCTAATCGCGGCGGCGCCAATGTTACTCCTCGCGGGGCTGATTCGGAACAACAACCAATCAAGCATCAAGTCGATGCGCTGGACAGGCCTAACACTAGGACTCATACTGCTCATCCTCGTCGAGGGTCCGTCGTATATCACCCGCTACGGAATGGCGACAGGCTCCCCCGGCATCATTAGAACCCTAGGTTCGGAGAAGGTCCTGCTCCAGATGTGTTACGAGAAACCCATGAGGATGATGGGTAGCACCGCGCGTGTGGACAGCGCGGGGTATCTGCTCAGTATCATCACCCTTGAGTTCAGCAACGATCTCAACTGGGGAGCGGAAGAAAGTAGCCTCGAAGAAAAAAGAGAGATGTATTACCGCGTCACCGGTAATTCCTTTAACTCCGTAGCCAAACCCAAACACCTCACCCGACGCACCGATCGTGGAACTGGATTTGAATTGGATGAAAACCTCGGTGGCGACGGCGTGTTTGCCCGAGTTAACCATCTGGATATGTCGGCGTCGCGTCTAGATGGGCATATCGATCACGCCAGCGGCCTCGGCTACTGGGAGTGGACGATGGAATTTTCCAACACCAGCCAACAAAACAAAGAAGCACGGATGCAGGTTCTCCTGCCACCCAACGGCGTTGTTTCCCGCCTCACACTCTGGGTGAATGGTCAACCCCAGGAAGCCGCCTTTTCTTCAACCGCCAAAGTCACCAGAGCCTATAAAAAAGTGGCCGTTGAACGTCGGCGCGATCCCGTGCTGGCGCGCTGGATGGCACCCGACCGCGTCCTCGTGCAATGTTTTCCCGTGCCGGTCGGTGGAAAAATGAAAATCCGCTTGGGAGTAACCGCCCCATTGGATAGGAATGAACGATTCTACCTCCCCCGTATCATCGAGCAAAATTTCGGATTCAAAAACAACGGCGGAGTGCTCGAAACCGATTTCTGGATCCAAGGCGATGTCGACCTCACTATGAAAGGTGTGGAGTCCCACGGGGAATCTGGTCGCTGGAAGGAGCGCCATGGAAAACTCTCGGCGGAAGAACAAGCCAACCACCACACCCACGTTCAATGCCACGGCCCAGATCAAGGCAAACGCCCCACACGGGTCTGGACCATAGATCCATTTGCTTCCGACGACGCTCGGATTCTTGTCCGAGAAACCATTCCGGATGACCACAAAAAAACCGGGACGAAAAAATCATCCGTCGTAGTGATCGATGGCTCCTCTGGGACAGCCCAATGGCGTGACGCCATTGCTGACGCCCTGGATGAATTGGAGAAATCCGGTCACGAACTCCACGTGGTTATGGCGGCAAACGACCAAACAATGATCGGCAAAGAACACCTCCGCAACACCCGCTTTGTCGGCGGGCAAAATAACCTGGACGCCCTAAATGCCGGATATGAACTCGCTACCCAACACCAGGCGAGTAACCTGATTTGGATTCACGGTGACCAACCAGTTACATTCTCCTCCACCGAATCGCTGATCCAGCGAATGGAACGTGGATTTTTCAAACCCAAACTGATGACCGTGGACCTCACCGGAGGAAGCAATCAAATCCTCGAAGACCTCAGTCGAACCATCCACATCACAGCCCAGGCCCGCCCGTCCGACCCCACGCAAATGCTCGCCGCCCTCAAAGAGATTCTTAACCCGTCATCCACTCGTGAAAAGTGGACCACTTATCCGACAGGCACCACCCCGGAAAAGGCAGTCAAAGTCTGGGACCACCTCGCTCGCTGGAAAGTGTGGCGCGAGGTATTACAGAGCAAAAAAACCGACACCCTCATCAAAAAAGCAGCACTCTACCAACTCGTCACCCCCGTCAGCGGTGCCGTTGTTCTCGAAACCAAAGCTCAATACAAGGAATTCGGACTGACCCAAGCAGACCCTAATTCAGTGCCAACCGTCCCCACCATCCCTGAGCCCTCAACCGCCCTCCTCACCCTGCTCGGTTTCACTCTCATCCTCTTCAGAAGAAACCGCCACCCAGG
>CAYNNY010000233.1:0-3473 GCA_964398555.1 uncultured Verrucomicrobiales bacterium | reverse complement strand
CTTGCCATTGTATTTGCCCCCGTGAAGAACGGCGGTGCCGATTTTAATCAATGAGCGTGATGTAAAGTTGCTGCCAGCCCCACACTTCGGGATCCCATTGGCATCCGGCCACGTGTAGTTCGCACCAACGACGCCACAGACCTCTTTTTTAATAAACGCCTTCACATTTCCTCCCGTTTTGATGTCCAGAATCATCATAATCATCGAGGGGTTCACTCCTGAATATTTATATGTTTTGCTTTCTTTGGTAATGGAGTTCGTATTTTCAAAGAGTTTTTGGAAATACTCTTGCTTACTTTCCCGGAGGGTTCGATCTAAGTGGTGAGTGATAAGTTTCATTGGAAAAATAAGAGCAGAACCCAGCACCCTCCCACCCCCATCATCAGCCAGGGAAACATCCAGCCCACGCGAGTGTAGATCGTCAAGCCAGACTGCCGACCGATGAGGCCGAGCAAGACTCCATCGTCCATCAGAGGAAGCTCGGCAGTGCGGGTTCCATAAGGATCGATGATTTGGGTCAGCCCCGAGGTGGAAGAGACCACCATCCACCGTCCATTCTCTGCAGCCCGATGCCGGAATAGCTCAGCGTGCTGCCAATGCTCCCTCACCGACCAATGCTCAGCATCCATACTGGGAACGGCGAGAAACTCCGCGCCATCTGCCACCATCCCGCGCACAACATCCTCATAGTCACAGTCGAAACAAATCGGCGTCCCCACCTTGCCTAACTCGGTATCAACGGCCTTCTGTTTTGTCCCAGCAGTTCCATCGTCAAAGAAATGCACCGTGTGGTTTTTATAATGCGTGCCTAGCTCGCCATCGCCATTGAAAGTCAACGCCGTGTTATGCCATTGATCTTCATCCACCACAGTCTGTGTGCCGACCACCATCACCGCCTCTTTCCTTTTGGCCAAAAGAATCAAATCCAACCACTCACGCTGATGCGCACGGATATCCATTGAAATACCATACTCGGGCCAAACAATAAGATCAACCTCTTCGCTCACAGCCTCAGTCATCTCGGCATAAGTTTCAGCATCCATCATCTCACTCTGCAGCGCCATCACTTTGACGGGCTGATCTAATGATGGCTTAGGTCGAGGCAAAAAGACCGAAAGCAACATCACAGTCAAGATCATCCCACCTAAAATCCGAGTCTTCCCGGCATGACACACCAAGGCCGAACCCAAAATTATCACAAAGCTAATCCCATAAACTCCCAACACGGGAGAAATCCACATCGGCCCAAGACCGACACCTGGAGACATCCACGGAAATTTGAGCGTAAATATCTCACATCTAAAATACTCAACCGCCACCCACCAGACCGCAGCAAACCCTGCAATCAACCACTCTTTCCCCACCTTTTTATAATGGGAACTCGCCAGAGCATAACCACGCGCAAAAAAACCAGTGAACAAGGCAAGAATCAACACCAACGGGATTACAATAGTCTCGCTGCCCTGAAAGACGTTAACCAGCCATGACAACGTAGTTCCGTAAAAAATAGCCCCATGTAAAAGGCCGAGATACAATCCATGCGAAGCTTTCACGCCTTGCAGAGCAAGCAGCAATGGAATCCACGCCACCACCGCAAGCCACGCCCAGCCGACTGGAGGAAACACCGCTATACCAAGACCTGCGCTCAGAACCACCAAGATCAAACGAATATGCATTCCCATAAATGGGAAGCTAACATCCAACGGGCGGAGACGACAAGCGTCTAATGAAAAACGATGCCATTAACCAAACCTCTTCACCGAAAATTACTTATCAGTCAAAGGCTCGAGCTCGACTTTGCGAAACTCAACCTCCGCGCCTTCAGCCTGAAGAGCGATCTGCCCTTTACTCGCCGTGGCATTGGTGCCGTGGTTGACCAGAGTGGCATTGACCCAGACTTTCACCTCGTTGCCTTTACACTCAATCACCATCGTATTCCACTCACCTAGCTTTTTTTCGGAATCGTCTGTGAGATTAAAAATGTGCCGTGCATCTTTGGCTTCACCGCCAAATTTCTGTCCCTCTTTTCTAGGGCGGCGCTTTTCCATATCCGGAACCTCGATGCTTTCTGCGATGCACCAGAAATCTCCGGCATTGCCGGACTGCATCTGCACTTCAATCGATTGTGGAAACATACCATAGAGGGCACGAAGTTTGGAGGAATGCACCAAAACCCCGCAGTTGCCAGCTTTTCCGGGGAATCGATACTCCACGGTAAGCTTATAATTCTCATAGGACTTTTCCGTAATCAAGTGACCACGCGGATTGCCTAGGCTCACCAACATGCCATCGCGCACGATGAAACTTGGTTGGATATCAGCATTTTTATCCGCTTTGGGCACATCGGCCTTCCAACCTGCAAGATCTTTACCATTAAAAAGTGGCTCAGCAGCCGTCAAAGCCGATCCAAAAGCGAGTACCGATACAGCGGCCAGCGTGGAGAGAATGGTGATTCTATCTTTCATGATGGAGATATAACGTCAGGTCAGAAATCGTTCTTTCACGATTTTCGCCTCAAAAATTGTTTTGCCTCTAAAATTGTATTCTTAATAATCCTCAGTGATTCAACTACCCAATCTCAACACCTGTCGATTGAGTTTCCTCGCGGAAGGCTGTAAGCAATTCGTGAAACAACTCTCCGGGCTTACCATCCCCAATAGGACGATCATCGACACTTACTACAGGGATCACCTCCGCCGCGGTCCCTGTCAGGAAACACTCATCGGCGGTGTAAACATCATAACGACTTAAGGTGTCTTCGATGATTTGGATATCGAGTTTCTCACAAAGGTCGAAGATCACACCTCGTGTGATGCCGTCCAGCGCTCCATCCGAAATTTTCGGAGTGATCACCACTCCATTTTTGACAATAAAGACGGTATCTCCCGTGCACTCAGCCACAGTCCCAGCCTCATTGAGCATCAGCCCTTCCACCACGCCAGCTTTGACACACTCGATCTTCGCCATGATATTGTTTAGGTAGTTCAGCGACTTCACCTGCGGACTCAGCGTGGCGTGAGAAGGCCGACGGGTCGAGCAAGTGATCAGATCCAGCCCCTTTTCGTAATACTCCTCAGGGTAAAGCTGAATCGAGGCAGCAATACAAAACATCGAAGGAGTCTTGCACAGGTAAGGATTCAACCCAAGACCTCCACTTCCTCGCGTGATAACCAGACGCACATAACCATCCGATAACCCATTGGCCCTTATCGTATCACAAACGATGTCGCAAACTTCACTTTCCGTCCAAGGCAACTTCAACAAAATCGCGCGCGCCGAGAGAAACAACCGCTCGACGTGCTCTTCCAAACGGAAAACCCGACCATTGTAGCAGCGAATCCCTTCAAAAATCCCATCGCCGTAGAGAAGACCGTGGTCAAAAACGGAAACTTTCGCTTCGTTGGCATCCAGAAGTTGGCCGTCAAGCCAGATTTTTTGTGGGTCGCTCATAGGATAAGGAAAAAAGGATAAGG
>CAYNNY010000232.1:0-3513 GCA_964398555.1 uncultured Verrucomicrobiales bacterium | reverse complement strand
GATGACATGCTCACGATCAAGGATTTCTTCAAAACTTTCATAGCCTAGTCGCTGCGCGGTCGCACGTAGCAGCTCCTCTTTAATCGAAACAACAAACAGATGAAATCCAGGGGTGGATATCGCATTCATTTCAACGTCATGGGCAAAGCTGAGAATATTTTCAGACTCAATCGGATGCCTCCGCCAGCTGAAGGGTGTGTTGTCTGGTAGCGGGATGCCAAAAGTGCGGAAGCCGAATGCTGTAGAGCCGAGTTGCTCCATCCGACGATTGAAGCGGCAGCGTTTGACAATGACATCCCTCGCCGCAATTTGTTCCATTTCCGCGATAAAACTACCCCGATCCAATTGATTGAATTGAAGATCCCAATTGGAAAGCGAGGCCGTATAGGCATCGAAATCGTTAAAGCGATGCTTGAAGAGAATGGGCAAGGATCTGTTCATCGCAAGGAATAAGTAACCTATTCCGATTGCATCAATTGTCCATATTATTCCTTTTCTAATACGTGTTTTTTCTTAGGAAAAACAAAGGGTTTGATCCAATCACCCACGATTTTGAAGAGGCCATCCTGAGTCAATCCATCGCAGTTGTTCCGATTTTCGATGTTCCCAGTGATTGATAGGTGTAAGCTTCCGCATGAATTTGGTCATACTAAGCCATCTTGATCGCAACAATCAAACCACAACTAGGAAACAACTACCATGAACAAGACACACATCCGCCTAAGGCTGGGACTCGCAGCGATGCTGACGAGTGCCAGTATGATATCTGCCATCGCGGCTGATAAAAAAATCATCCACGATGCTGAATACTACATCGTTGAAGCACAAAACGGCAAAAAATGGTCCGTTGAAGATGGCGAACTTGATAAAAAACTCGCCGAGTTAAAAGCGAAACACGGCACCACTCCCAACATTATTTACATCCTTTGGGATGACATGGCCTACGGTGACGCAGGCATCCCTGAGCTCAATAAAATCCGAGGATTCGACACCCCGAGCTGCAACCGTATGGCCGAAGAAGGTATTGCCTTCACCAGAATGTATTCCGAGCCATCCTGCACACCTACCCGCTCAGCGTTCATCACGGGTCGTCAACCATTCCGTAACGGCATGTATATCCCCGGATTCCCTGTTGAGTTCGGCGGTCTGGCCGCTGAAGAAGTGACCATCGGCGAAATATTGTCCAAAGCTGGTTACGCCACGGCATTTTTCGGAAAAAGTCACCTCGGCGACATCGAAGAGTCCTACATGCACAATCAAGGATTTGATGAAGCGCTCTTTACGCCCTACAACCAAGTTCTCAGCTTATGGAACCCCATGGGTGAAGGCGCTAATGCTGTCATGGGTGTGATGAAAGATCAGTTCCCCAAAAACCCCTACCAGCTAGATAACGACTTCGCTCCTCGCGGATGGATCCTTAACATAGAAGGCAAAAAAGGCGAAAAAGCCAAGGAGTGGGGAACCATCTCCCATGATGATTACTTAAAGATGGACCCAGAGTGCGAAAAAAGAACGGTTGCTTTCATCCGTAAAAACGCCAAAGCAAAAAAACCATTCTTCGTTTGCTACTGGCCACAGATGACCTCTTTCATCGCAAACCCTAAAAAGAATACCCAAGGTCGTGCTCTGCTTGGTGAAGGTTTCGAAAAAGTCGATGCATTCATCGGTCAGGTGATGGACGAACTCAACGAGCTCGGTATCGCAGACAACACACTGCTCGTCGGCATGGCCGATAACGGCCCCATGATCCACAACCCACCTCCGGGACTGGGAATGACTGAGACCATATTTACAGGTGGTAAAGGTGACCACACCGAAGGTGGCGTGCGCGTTCCTGCTTTTGCCTGGTGGCCCGGCGTTATCAAGCCTAATCAAGTTGTTGGTGATATCATCCAAGTAACCGACCTCTTCACCACATTTGCCCGTATCGGCGGTGGCACAAGCTACATCCCAACAGATCGTGTGATCGATGGCATCGATCAGACAGCGCTCCTGCTCAACGGCGACACCAAAGGCCGCCGTGACTACGTTCACATTTACAAAGGTCTAGAGCTTTCCGCAACTGTAAAGGCCAAGTACAAACAAGACTGGACGGTGGTGATCCCCGGGATGGTGACTGTTTCTTACTTTGACCTGCAAAACGACATCCGTGAGAAAAACCCTCTTGAGGTTCCTCTTCTTCACTTCAACTCCGCATTCGTCCGGATGAAGGAGCGTCACGAAAAGCAGATTGAGCAATACCCTAACAAACCGCAAGCCAAAGGCCCAGCTTTCACTGGGATTTCCAATGCTCGCCCAGAGACCCAATCTCTTGAGGCACTTTACTACAGTTCTCACCCACACATTAAGAAGAAGTAAAGTGATCCTCAGAATCCATGCGACAGGTTTAAATCAAAGCATTCTAAAACCATCAGGATTCAACACACTGAGGCCATTCGTTATGGATGGTCTTTTTCACACAACAAACACGAACTCCAAACCAACTATTATGTTTAACTTAAAATCACTACCCTCCCTCATTTGCGCGACGGCCATCGCTGCGCCCACCCTGCTGCACGCGCAGTCCGACAGCAAGGATGCCAAAATCGTCATCTCTGACCCCGCCCCCCAAGAAAACACCTGGGAATACAATATCGCCCCCTACGCTTGGCTTTCAGGGATGAAAGGTCAGTCTGGAGTGCGTGGCATCGTGACCGATGTCGATGCCCCTTTAAGCGATCTTCTCGATGTCCTTGATTTTGCTGGCTACCTTGCCTTCAACGCCCACAAAGGAAACTGGGGATATTATGCGGATGTCCAGTATATCAAACTCAGCGGAGCCCAATCACCATCCGCTGATCGATTGATCGATGATATCAAGGTTGGCATAGAGCAGTTTCGACTGGAAGCCGGCGTCAAATACCGAGTCTATCACGATGAGAAAATAAACATTCACCTGATCGCCGGGGCAGCTTACACCTATTTCTCCACGGATATGGAGATCAAAGGCACCCTATCGCAGTCAATCAGCGGCTCAGCTGATTGGATTGACCCTACGGTGGGCATCTCTATCGATTACCAAATCAGTGAAAAATGGAATTTCCACGGCAGTGGCCAGGTTGGCGGCTTCGGCGTAGCATCTGATAGCACTTGGCAGGCCATCGCTGGGATTGGATATCAAATCAACGACTGCTGGGCAATCATTGGTGGTTACCGCCACCAGTATATCGATTACCAAGACGGAGGGTTCCTCTACGATCTTGACATAGGAGGCCCCATGCTTGGAGCCGCTTACAACTTCTAACCACTCAATACCCAATGATCAAAAACCTTTCTATTTTCACCTCCATCATCCTGATTTCACTCTCGAGCTGCAAGCAAGATTCAAGCGTTGATTCAGGAAATCAAAACACCGATCAAATCTCAACCGATCCACGTTTGGAGGTGAAAATAGCGGGGTATGATTATGATCGTGTGCATGCGATCATGAATGGGCAAGTTGCCCACAAAGATTTGAGTGTATCATTCCATGTC
>CAYNNY010000231.1:0-3569 GCA_964398555.1 uncultured Verrucomicrobiales bacterium | reverse complement strand
TCAATGCGTGAAACATGGCTCCATGAGGTGTGGGCGTCCGGGCCTCGGAAATTTCCAACTTCGACAAGGTTCTGTTCGGCATCCCACCAAGAGTCGAAGTCGGAATACCCGGCTTTTGAAAAGACGTCTGCCCATTCAGGGTGGATGTAGGTTTGATTGCTCACGTTGAGAGGATGGTTGAAGGTGCGGGCTTGTTCTAACCGAGTGTTGAGTTGGTTTGATTGGCCCACTCAACGTATTTTTGAATGCCTTCTATGATGGGAGTGAGGGGATTATACCCTAGGATGTTTTTGGCTTTGGTGATGTCGGCGTAGGTGCGGGGCACGTCGCCAGGCTGGTCAGGCATTTGGTTGATGATAGCTTTTTTGTCAACGGCATTTTCGATCATGGCGATGAGTTCTGCCAATGTGGTGGTGGCTGAGCCGCCAAGGTTAAAGATATCGAAGTCTTTTTTATCGTATTGAATAGCCGCCTGAACACCTGAAATGATGTCTTCGACGTAGGTGTAGTCGCGGGCTGTGGAGCCATCACCGTATTTGTCGATGGCTCGGCCTTCTTTAATCATTTTGGTGAATTTGGCAATGGCGAGATCCGGTCTTTGTCGGGGACCATAAACGGTGAAAAAGCGAAGGCAGGTGCTTCTAATGTCAAAGAGGTTTGAGTAGTTGGAGCAAATTTGTTCACAGGAGAGTTTGGTGGCGGCGTAGGGCGAGATCGTCCGTTCAATCAGATCGGTTTCGGCAAAGGGAACTTTTTTATTCACGCCGTAAACCGAGGAGGATGAAGCGAAAACGAAGTGGTTGACGCCATGATATCTACATGCGTCCAAGAGGTTGAAGGTTCCATCAATATTGGTGGTGAAATAGAGTTTGGGGTCAGAGATTGATGGCCTGACGCCTGCTCGGGCAGCCAAGTGGACAATGGTATCGAACTTGTTTTTGGCGAAGGTACGTTCGACGAGCACCGCATCACGGATGTCGCCTTCGATCACTTGAATATCATCAAGGCAGGATGAGATGTTATTACGTTTGATCTGAGGATCGTAATAATCGTTGAAGTCATCAAAAATGCTGACCTTGTGTCCCTCCTTGAGCAGGGCTGAGACAAGGTGTGAGCCAATAAATCCGGCTCCTCCAGTAACTAGGTAATGCATGACGTAGGATGGTTTTAGATACGTTGGGTTGTCGAGCTTATTCTTGGTGACGTTGGGACTGCGCGTATTTGAGTTGGTTTCGTTCGATTCTTTTGTAAAGGTGGTCGAATCGTCCCAGTTTGCTGCGTTGATTCAAGCGGGAACTGAGAATTTTTGAGGGGATGAAGTTGTTGTTGCCCAGGCCGTCAATGAGCACGAAGTAATGGCCGTGATCTTGGCTGTGTGTGTAAACGAGATTGCCAGGGTTGAGGTCGCTGACGATGACGTTGCTGTGGAGGATATTGTTGAGAGTCGTGCGCAGAGCATCTTCTGCCAGGGTGTCAAATCTTCCTGTGTGAATAAGGGTGGATAGGTTGGGGGCGAGGTCGCCTTGATCGTCGAGAACAGCTTCGACCACGAGGCCGAGTCCCATATCGGTTTTGCAAAACCCGACGATGCGTTGGAGGTAATGAGGCGCTTTATCTTCTGATTCATGCACCGCGATGAATTCTTGGATCTCTCTGATGTAGGAGATGAATTTCCCAAAGCGTCGGCGTTTTTTATACCACTTGGTGTTATTTCCAAATCGGTCATCGACTACTTCTGGGCGGACGACTTTGACGATGAGGTCCGGATCTTCGGGGTGTCGGAAGACGAGTCGACTGCGTCCTCGGGTGAGAGGAGTTGCGTCTTGAAGCTGGAGGATTTTATCCATGAGTGGAATGTTGTGCTGGAGGGCGAGAGTTAGATCGAAATGAAACGGATGAATTTCTCGGCATTGTGGCGGATGGTGTAGCTCTCAGCCGTGTCCTTAGAGGCGATGCGCATTTGTTGTCGCTCTTCGTGGCTGAGGTCGAAGAATTGGCGAGTACGTTCTGCAATATCGGCGGCTAGATGATCCGTTGCACCTTCGATAACGTAGCCATTTTTTGAGTCGGTGATGATTTCGGATGACCCGTTAGTTGTTGTGGTGAGGGCGGGGAGTCCGCAAGCGAGCGATTCCAAGACGACGTTGGCGAAGGGGTCGTAGAGAGAGGGGAAGACAAAGAGGTCGGCTGCGCGGTAGGCGTTTTGAATTTCACGGGTGGGGCCTTCAAAGGTGATCTTGTCTGCTATTCCAAGCTGTGCCGCTTGTTGCTTGTAGGGCGCGGGGGCGTCACTGCCGATGACTCGAAGGTGGCAGGGGTAGCCCTCTTTGATGAGGATGGCGAGTGCCTCGATCACTGGGGCGAGGCCTTTGCGTTTGAAGTCTTGGCCGACAAAGAGAAGTTCGATGTCTTTGCTTTGGCGAAGTTCTGTGCATGCGGTGAATTGTTCGAGATCCACGCCGTTGTAGATGACATGGATGCGTTTCTGTGGGTAGGGGTAATATTCGGCGATGATGCGTTTCGAGAGTTCGGAATTGGTAATGATCATCCTCGTGTTTGTGGGGTCGAGGATGGCGCGTTCGAGCTTTAGAATCGTGCGGTGGCGCGGGTTGAGAGACTGGATGAATCTGTGGAATTGGCCCGGATAGCGGATTTTCATCCAGAAGCAATGGAGTGGATCAGAGACGCGAAAGGCGTCTGATGGAAAGCTTCGCGAAAGGGCAAGTGTAGCATCGGCATTGAGCTTCTGGGCGGCTTTTTGGGCGTTGTTGTTAAAGCTTTTGTTTCTCAGTGATGAGGTGAGTCGGTTGACTTTGACAGGGATGTGTTTGATGTCCAGGTGGATGGCGGGATCAAAAATTTCGGCAATCACCCAGACCTCGTGCCCCATGTTGCAGAGTGCGCGGCAGAGGTTCGCGGCATAGCGTTCAGCTCCTCCTTTGGTGTAGGAGCATTCGCTACGGATGACGGCAATTTTCATTGAGGTTGAGAAGTAGGTTATTTGTGAGCGCTCATCACCTTGTTGAGAAATCGTTGTTTTCTGTTGGGGTTTGGTTGGAGGATCTCTAGATAGGATTGAACCATGCTGGGGTGTCCAGCCTCTTCGATGCGTTGGACGTCTTTGCTGTAACGCATTGGGACCGCAAGGTTACAGGCACGTTGCTCTAGGCTGAGGGGCTTGGAATGAAATTTCACATCGGTGAAGTCGATGAGTCCGTAGCCTTGATCATTGGGACATTGGATGATGTTGCCGAGGTGCATGCCTCCGAAGCTGATGCCTTTTTTGTGAAGTTGAAAAATATATTCGGTGAGCCGTGGAATATCAACTTGGGTTGGTTTTTCTTTGAGAAGTTCACGAATGCTTTCCCCTGGTAACGATCGATAGATCACGATGCGAACATGGCTATGTTCTAATTTTGCGTGGGAAATGATTTCGGGGACGATCACACCGCGGCGGGTAAGCTCAGCAGCATTTTTGATGAATCGATTTGAGTAAGGGCTAATGGTTGAGGAGGAGAAAAAGCCTTTTTTACGCGCCCAGAACTTGGTGACCGTGTCATCGGGATGAA
>CAYNNY010000230.1:0-3585 GCA_964398555.1 uncultured Verrucomicrobiales bacterium | reverse complement strand
TTATCCGTCGCTTTCTTCATGAGTGAGGCGAGGTTGTTACGGGCATGAGTGTAGCTGAGAGTGGTCATGGGCTGAGGGGTGAATAGCAGGTTACTGAACATGTGCAGAATACTGTCACTTTGAGGGCGCGTCAATGGGTTTGTGCGCAATGAAGCATACTTATTTTTAAGGCTGTCAGTGATTGAGTGATTTTGAATCACCCAATTACTCAATTACTCAATCAACTCAGGCCAGTCATCGGTGTGGAAGTATTCACCGGCGGGTTTGTCGAGCCGTTCGTAGGTATGGGCACCGAAGAAGTCACGCTGGGCTTGTAGCAAGTTCGCGGGGAGTCGAGCGCTGCGATAGGAATCGTAGTAGGCCAGAGATCCCGAAAAGGATGGGGCGGGGATGCCATTGAGCGCGGCCAAGGAGACGATTTCGCGCCAGTTCTGTTGGGCTTCGGTGAGGATGTTGGTGAAGAAGGGGGCGAGCATCAGGTTGGTGAGATCGGCGTCTTTTTCGTAGGCCTCGGTGATGTGATTGAGGAAGCGGGCGCGGATGATGCAGCCGCCGCGCCAGATGCGGGCGATGGCGCCGAGATCGAGATCCCAGTTTTTATCCGCTCCTGCCTTTTTAATGAGGTCGAGGCCTTGGGCGTAGGAAACGATTTTTGAGGCGTAGAGGGCGTCGCGCACTTTGGTGACGAGTTCGGCTTTGCTCATGCCACCGAGTTGAAAGTCGGTATTGGATGGGCCGGTGAGGATTTTCGAGGCGGTGAGTCGCTGGTCGCGGATGGAGGAAAGGATCCGGGCTTCGACAGAGGCTCCGATGCAGGAAAGGGGCACCGCCTGCTCGATGGCGCTCATCATGGTCCAGCGGCCGGTTCCTTTTTGGCCGGCTTTGTCGACAATGAGATCGACGATGTCTTTGCCGGTTTCCGGATCTTTCTGAGAGAAAATGCGCGAAGTGATCTCGATGAGGTAGCTTTCGAGGTCGCCATTGTTCCAGTCGGTGAAAATGGTGGCGAGCTCTTCGTTGGAGAATCCTGCGGCTTTGAAGATGTTGTAGGCTTCGCAGATCAGCTGCATATCGCCGTATTCGATGCCGTTGTGCACCATTTTGACAAAGTGACCGGCACCGTCGGGGCCGATGTGGGTGACGCAGGGGACGCCGTCGACTTTGGCTGAAATGCTTTCGAAGATAGGCTTCATGATCTCCCAAGTGCTTTCAGGGCCGCCGGGCATGATGGATGGGCCTTTGAGAGCTCCTTCTTCACCGCCAGAGACGCCAGCGCCGATGAAGCGCAGGCCTTTGGGTGTGAGGTAGGCATCGCGGCGGATGGTATCGGTGTAGAGCGAGTTGCCGCCATCGATGATGATATCGCCTTCGTCGAGCAGGGGGATGAGAGATTCGATCACGGCATCGACGGGAGCCCCGGCTTTGACCATGATTTGGATTTTCCGTGGGCTGGCAAGGCTATCGACAAGTTCTTCGAGAGTGGCGCAGCCGATGAGGTTTTTGCCAGGGTTTTCATCGATGAATGACTGCATCGTCGAAGTGGTGCGGTTATAAACAGAAACTTGAAAGCCGCGGCTTTCGACGTTGAGAACGAGGTTTTGTCCCATGACGGCGAGGCCGATGAGTCCGAAATCAGATTTTGACATAAAGGTAATGTGGGTTGAAGCCGCATTATCCACAGGGAGGCTGATGAAGCAATAGGAACTTGTCCAAGAACATCAAGGCTTGTGGGATTAAAAAAATCAGTTAAAAACCCTTTTGTCCATGAACCTTCCCAATACGATTACTATGATGCGTCTGTTATTGACGGCCGTTTTTTGTGTGGCTGCATCGTCGGAGGGGACGCTGGGTTACTCGATTGCTTTGGTTGCTTTTGTTCTAGGGGCTATTTCAGATTATCTGGATGGTTATTTGGCACGGAAGATGAATTTGGTGACCTCCTTAGGGAAGCTGCTCGATCCGCTGGCTGATAAAATTTTAGTGTGCTCTGGGTATGTGTATCTTTCAGCGACTCAAGAGTTGTGTCCGGTTTGGGTGACGGCCTTGATTATTTGTCGGGAGTTTATGGTGACGGGGATTCGGCAGATTGCGCTGGAAAAAGGTGTGGTGATTGCTGCGGATAATCTTGGGAAATGGAAAACTGGCTTTCAGTTGACGTTTATTATCACGGCTCTGACTCATCTTACTTTTCAGGAGGTGAATGTGGAGTTTTGGCTGGTTCGTTTATTGCAGTATTTATCAAATCCTGCGCATTGGCTGATTCCGATTTCCCTTTGGCTCTCGGTTGTTTTAACAGTTGTTTCAGGTTACTCTTATTTTTGGAAATCCAGAGACATGATTCTGGATCGAGATTAGAGTCCTGTGTAAGCTCAACCCAACCTACTCACTTATGAAAACACTCATTATCAACGCTCACATTATTTCTCCCGATATTGAAATCCAAGGGGGAGTCATCGAGATCGAGGCAGGAAAAATAGCCGCTATTTATGAAGAGGGTGCCAGTCTGCCATCGGCCGATGAGGTGATCGATGCCGGAGGGCGCTATGTGATGCCGGGCTTTATCGATATTCATGCCCATGGGGCGGATGGTAAGGATGTGTGCGATAACGATGTGGAGAGTGTTCGCCACATTGCCAAGATCAAGCTGCAGGAGGGGGTGACCACTTGGTTGCCTACTACTTTGACCCAGCCTCAGGATTTGCTGGAGGAGATTGCGGGGAAATGCGCTGAGTATATGAAAAACCAGGAGTTTGCCAAAACTCCGGGGCTGCACGTCGAGGGGCCATTTATCAATAAAGCCAACGCTGGGGCTCAGAACCCTCAGTTTGTCCGCGAACCTAATTTTGCCGAACTCAAGCGCATTCATGATATTGCGCCGGCGAGTATTGTTTCCATCGCGCCCGATGTGAAGGATGCTTGCGACTGCATTCGCGAGGCCACAGCGGCTGGGATTACTTGCTCCGCCGCCCATACTTCATCGACGTATGCCGATATCATGGCGGCCAAGGACGCGGGGTTGAAGCACCTTACCCACTTCGGCAATGCGATGACTGGATTACACCACCGCGAGATTGGTGTGGTCGGTGCTGGTTTGATCGATCCCGATCTAAAGATTGAATTGATCTGCGATGGTATTCATCTTTGCCCCGATATGCTTAAACTGGTCTTCACGGTGAAGCCGATTGAGCAGTTGATCATGATTACCGACTCGATGTGCGGCTCATGGATCGGCGAAGGTGAAGTGCAGCTAGGCGGGCTGGATGTGGTGGTGAAAGATGGCGAAGCTCGCTTGAAAGATGGTGGAGCGCTCGCTGGCAGTATTCTTGTTTACAACGATGGTGTAGCGAACATCGCCAAGCTGACGGATCTTCCTCTGCATCAGATAGTGAAAGCAACGTCGTGGAACCAAGCCCAGTCGCTCGGACTCGAAGGTGTCGGTAAACTGGAGCCAGGCTTCTGCGCGGATATCGCGATTCTCGATCAAGATTTCTCCGTCTGGAAAACGCTCGTTGATGGCGAGGTCCGCTTTCAATAAGGATCATCCCATTCTCCCATTTCTCCATTCTCCATTCTCCATTCTCCATT
>CAYNNY010000229.1:2523-3619 GCA_964398555.1 uncultured Verrucomicrobiales bacterium | reverse complement strand
ATGGGTGATGCGCAGAGGCAATTTTACCGCATCGTTGTGAGCGACGCTCCTTGAACGAGGCCGCTCTACCATCCTCCTTTCGAATGTGAATAACTTGAGAGTAAGCTGTAGAAACTTTGATTTCGATTTATCTTGATGTGAAGTGTGTGATTTCTAAGTGCTTGGTTTCTGGTGGCTTTTGCCGATCTCTATCCGTTTGAGAGTGTCATCTTTTTGTTGGATAAATGAAGTTTTTCACCGTGGATTTTAGATCTGTTTTCCTCGCGATGTATTGAAAATAGGAGCTTTGGGGCGACTTGTGCCCAAAACTTGGCGAGATGCGCACAAGTTATTCACACCGGGTGACGCCCTCGGGTTTTTGATGATCGCCGAGGATGAAGGGGATTTCAAAACGTATTCAGACGATCGTTTGATATCTT
Source organism: uncultured Verrucomicrobiales bacterium (assembly GCA_964398555.1). GTDB lineage: Bacteria > Verrucomicrobiota > Verrucomicrobiia > Verrucomicrobiales > Akkermansiaceae > Oceaniferula. The sequence goes on along the minus strand of CAYNNY010000229.1, from coordinate 3,200 downwards.
TTCCCCAGCGATGTGAATAACTTGTGAGGAAGCGCTCTTGAGGTTGACTCGCTGAGCTTAGCGGCGCAGTGGCGGCTGAGATTAATGAGCCAAATTCAGCGTTGCATGGAGCGAGGCTTGCCTAGGATCTCGTGGAGGACGATGGCTTGTCGGGCTGACTGTGGGCTGCCGAGTAGCTGGCGTAGGGTGGGGGTGGTGTGGCTCTGGCCTCGAGTGCTCCGTTGGGTGGGTGAGGAGCGTTTTTGTAAATTGGCGAGAGCCGCTTTTTCCTGCGCGGTGAGCTGGGGTTTCCGGATTTTACGCGGTTGAGGCTGGGGGGCGGGTCGGTATTCGACCTCTGGGCGACCTGTGGACCCGGCAGGAAGGGGTGGCGGGCTCTGCTGCCCAAACTCGTGATGATGGGGCGTAAAGATATCCTGGGCATGTCTTTCTTCGGCTTGCCTTTTCTGGACGGGTTGTTCCTGCGGGTGCCTGACTTCCGTCTGACGCTGCCGAATCTCCTCGCGGAAATCATCGTAGATTTCCTCGAGGGATTCCGAAGTTTCATGAGGTTGTTGGCCTCGGTTTTTGACGTTTTCGATGAACCACTTCACGCCGCTGATCACGACAAAAAGGATCAGCATGATAATGCGGCCGTCGATGTCTTCCATGGTGGTGTGGGGTGAGAAGTGAGAAGT
>CAYNNY010000229.1:0-2423 GCA_964398555.1 uncultured Verrucomicrobiales bacterium | reverse complement strand
GTAAGATGAAAGGCGAGGGTTACTCGGCGCTTTCGTCTTGGTCGCCGGCGATGGATTCACGCATGCGGGTGTCTGCGGTGACGTTCTGGTATTTCACAAAGTCCATCACGCTGAAGTTTCCACTGCGGAAGGCTTCAGCCATGGCCATGGGGATTTCGGCTTCGGCTTCGACCACTTTGGCACGCATCTCCTGGGTGCGGGCGGACATTTCCTGCTCGGATGCCACGGCGGCGGCACGGCGCATTTCGGCTTTGGCCTGAGCCACTTGCTTGTCGGCTTCGGCCTGCTCGGCCTGGAGTCGGGCTCCGATGTTGTCGGCGACATCGACGTCGGCGATGTCGATGGAGAGGATTTCAAATGCGGTGGCGGCATCGACACCTTTTGCCAGGACGAGTTTGGAAATGTTATCGGGGTTCTCCAGCACGTGTTTATAGGAGAGGGCGGAGCCGACGGAGGTGACGATGCCTTCGCCGACTCGGGCAATGATGGTTTCCTCAGTGGCACCACCGATAAAGCGGTCAAGGTTGGTGCGGACGGTGACTCGGGCGCGGGCGTTGACGGCGATGCCGTCTTTGGCCACAGCGGTGATCTTGGTGCTGCCCATGGCGGGGTTCGGGCAGTCGATGACTTTCGGGTTGATCGAGGTGCGCACGGCTTCGAGCACGGTTTTTCCGGTGTCTTTGGTGGCGAGGTCGATGGCGCAAGCTCGATTGTAGCTGAGTTCGATGCCCGCTTTATCCGCCGCGATCATGGCGAGGACCACGTGGGAGACATCGCCACCGGAGAGGTAGTGAGCCTCCAGCATTTCTGCGGTGAAGGGGATGCCTGCTTTGACTGAGGTGATGCGGCTATCGACGATGAGGCTGAAGGGGACTTTACGCAGCCACATGCCGACGAGGGTGCCCATGGTGACCGGGGCGTTGGAGAGTTTTGCCCGCAGCCAGATTTTGAAAAACTTGAGTAAGAGAAGGCCGAAGGCGAGGCCAATGAGGAGGGCGACAGCGAGGAAGATCGTTCCGAGAGGGAGATCTGCGAGAATGGGAGTGGTCATAATGTGGTGGGATGGTCGTTAGTTGCTATGAATCTGTCGTAGAGAAGGAGATCTGGCAAGAAAACAGGAGAGAAAGTTTAAAAGCTTAAATTTTTAGATCTCGACGGCGGTAGTCGGATGATAAAAGCTGCCGAAGTGATGATGCGTGGATGGAGAGGTAGGCTGCTTTTAGGCGGTGGGCTTGTTGGTTTGGTGTTGGGTTTTCTTCGTCAGGTTTCGGATGATGAACCTCAGGTGCAGCCGATGACTCAGGAAGTGTATGTCTGGCTGAGGGTGTGGACGGAGCAGGTGGATCGATCCGTAACGGAGAGGCTGCCCTATTTTGCGCGAGCCACGGTGTTGGTGGCTGAGGTGAATCGTGATCGCTCAGGGGGGTGGAAAATAGAGATGTTTGCTGATCCTTTGGCGTATGCCAAGAAACATGAGGTGGCACTGGCTATTAGGATTGGTTCTGGTTCTGGTGCTGGAGAGACTGGGAACTTGGGGTGGGATCCGGCGGCTGTGGAGAAAGTGCTGAAGACGCTTCGGCCAATGAGTAAACACACCAAGACCTTCCAAATCGACTACGATTGCCCGACCGGAAAATTGGCAAATTATGTGAAGTTGTGTGTTGTTCTGAAAAAAGAGTTTCCGGATCACGCTTTTGAAATCACGTGTCTGCCTGATTGGCTAGATCGCGAGGATTTCCAGGCACTTGTTAATAGTGTGGATCGGTTTGTGATGCAGGTACACGGAGTGTCGGGATATGGTGGGGCTGGGACTTTGTGTGATCCCAGATTGGCTCAGCTTACAGCAGAGCGATGTGGGGAGTTTGGGGTGCCCTATTTGATCGCATTGCCCACTTATCGGCATGCCGTGCGGAGAAATGCCGAGGGTAAGGTGATCGAGGTTGTTTCTGAAGGTGGCGGGATGAAGCCGGGGGTCGCTTATGAGTTGATGAGTGCCCGGCAAGATGAAATGGCGCAGCTGGTGCGGGCGTGGAAGGTTGATCGCCCGGCATTCATGCAAGGTGTGATTTGGTATCGGTTGCCTGTGGAGGGTGAGAGGATGAACTGGACCTGGAGTAGTTTGCAACGGGTGATGTGTGGTGAGGAGGTTGATCTTTCGTGGAAGGTGAGGTTTGATAGAGAGGCCAATGGATCGTATGTGATGGTTTTGGAAGATGACACGGAGGCGAGCCTGGAGTGGCCGACGGCCTTGCATGTGAGCTGGTCTTCTGGGTTCTGCGTGGCTTCTGACACGGGGAGAGAATATCAATTTGAATCGATGGATCGTCAGCGGGGGGTGACGTGTCGATGGAAAGCGATTGACCCTCGGCCTGTCCCACCGGGAGTTAAGATCAAGGTGGCATGGTTTCGTTTTTCTGAGGAGG
>CAYNNY010000228.1:0-3623 GCA_964398555.1 uncultured Verrucomicrobiales bacterium | reverse complement strand
TACATTCTCAGGCTTCGTGCTAGAATGGGGGATCACTGGTTTCCCTATGGGCCTGCTCTGAGTGTGACGCCGGTCGCTGAATCCTCCCTCTCTGATTATGAGGCATGGATGCGCAGTGAGTATTATATGATTGGAGACTTCGCGCAGGATTACGACGGAGACGGTATTCCCAATGGTATGGAGCGCGTTTTCGGTCTGAATCCTACTGATCGATCTGATGCCTCGGCGGCACTGAAACCTCAGATTGTTGACCAGAAGCTCGAGTTATCTCACAGTATTATTTCTGGAGCCAGTGTGGCGGCTGAGCTTTCCTACACGTTAAAAGCTGATAGCTGGCTGGAGGTGGCTGTGGATGTGGATATTGAAAATGGGGTGGCTACTGTGTCTGTGCCCTTGGATGCTCCAGCGATTTATCTGCGCTGGAAAGTAAATCAGTAGTGTTTGAGTCTTGCTCTTTTATTGAGCCAGCCCGTCCCTTAAATGATGTGCTCATTTGTGAATGAGAGCGGAAACATCGGATTACCTTCTCCGGTTGATGGCGCTCTTATAAATATCAATGGCGCGCGCGACCGATCTGGCGAGTGTCATTTGGTAGGCGGTGGAGTTCACCTTGCCGGCTTCGCTCCGGTTGGAGATAAATCCGCCTTCCAGTAGAATGGCGGGGATCTTAATGCCCGTGAGCACGTTGAAGCGGGCGTGTTTGATTCCTCGGTCAGCGATCTTGAAGTTATTGCCGTACCGTTTGTCGTTCAGGTAGAGTAGCGCGCGGCTATGCACGGCGGTCGCTAGTGCAACGCTGGCGGAGCCCATGATGTTTCCCGGGACGGAGCGTGAGTCTCTGGCTCTGACGCCTCGGCCCATATGGGGGACTCCGATGGGAGAAATGGTAAAGGTTTCGATGCCGTTCGCTCGAGATTGCCCGGAGTTAAAGTGGATACTGACAAAGATGGCACTGGGGTATTTGTTGGCGATGGCGACGCGATTGGCCAGTGTGATGAAGACATCGCTGTTGCGGGTCATGACGACGCGGTAGCCTTTTTTCTGGAGTATGTCTCGCACTAGTCGCGTGACTTTGAGGGTGTATTCTTTTTCATTTTTAAAATGCCCTCGGCTGCCAGGGTCTTTGCCTCCGTGTCCGGCATCGAGGACGACTGTTTTGAAATTGCGAGCTCTTGAAATGTAGGTGGGGCGCATCACGGGATCGATCGTATTGATCAGATCTGTGCGTGCGATGAGGTAGCCTCCTTTACGGGATGTGATGGGATGGCTCAGGATGAAAAGCACGTTGTTGATTCGGCATTCTTGAGATCCCGATCTGAGGGTGATTCTCACTTTGGTGTTTTCCAGTGTGATGGATTTTCCTTTTTGCGTGAGCTGGAAATAATAGAATTTTTTGACGCTCTCTAGAGTGACATAATCACTGCCGTTATAGGAAACAGCATCCCACTTGAAGGTCGTCTGCGCCCTAGTCGGGATGGTGGTGCAGATCAAAACACAAAGGGTGAAAAGTGCAGTGAAAATGGTGCGGTGATGTTTGATCATCGATTGATTCAGGATGAGATTCGGGATTGAATTGGCGTGGCCCTGCGTAGGGGCGGCGACTCTAGTCCTAATATGGTGAATGACAATGGTATTTCTTATTTATGACTCGGCGGTCTGGACATCGGTTTCAATTGGGGGTAGATCCGTCGACATGGAGACAATTGATCTTGTTGGCAATTACTGTGCCCAGTGGGGCGAGGGCCCTATTTGGTGGAAAAATAAGCTGATTTATGTGGATATCGAAAAACATCTCGTGCTTCAAATCGACCCTGAAACAGGTGTTGAGGATCAATGGGATGTGGGGTCGAGTGTGGGCCGTGTCGGCACGGTGGTGCCGCGTGTTGGCGGAGGTCTTGTTGTCGCCGGGGACACGGGGCTGCATTTTCTAGATCTCAAAACCGGAGTGACTACGGCTATTGCCGATCCTGAATCTGAAAAGTCAGACAATCGCTTTAACGATGGAAAGTGTTCGCCGGATGGGCGGTTTTTTGCGGGGACGATTAGCTTGGTGAAAAATCAAGGTGATGCCGCTTTGTATCGGCTTGATTCAGATCTTTCGTTGCATACTGCTTTTGAGGGTGTCACGAACTCGAATGGGATTGTCTGGAGTGCGGATGCTTCGACATGTTATTATATCGATACTCCTCGCCAGGCGGTGTTGGCTTTTGATTATTCGCCTGATACCGGGCTGTTGACGAACCCTCGCGCGGCGTTTTCGACCAGTCACATCAGCGCTTCTCCCGATGGCATGAGTATCGATAGCGGTGGTAATCTCTGGATTGCGTTCTGTCATGGAGCCTGTGTGATTTGTTACGATCCTCTCACTGGGCGGCAGCTGCACCGGGTGGAATTACCCTGTCTTGAGACCACGGCTTGCGCCTTTGGTGGTGCCGATCTTGATGAGTTGTATGTGACGACAGGAATTCATGCCACGCACGAAGAGGAGGATGCTGGGCGTTTGTTGCGTATCCGTGGGCTGGGTGTCACTGGTGTGGCGGCGCATGCTTTTGGTGGGTGAGGCCGAGGGGAGGGTGTTTAGAGTATAAAGTTGATCACCATTAACGAAAAATGACACTGCTTTTGCTGGTTAAGCTCAACGATCTCGTTTAGAGACATCCCGCCATGAAAAATGTCACCCAACAAGAAGTCCGAGTTTTTGCACCTGCCACTGTCGCTAATGTCGCTTGTGGTTTTGATGTTCTTGGCTTTGCCATTGAGGCACCAGGCGATGAAGTGGTTGCTCGCCATTCAAATAAACCCGGGTTGCGTATTACAAAAATTACTGGCGATGACGGTAGGTTGCCGAAAAACCCAGAGAAGAACACGGCTGGCGTGGCTGCTCTCGATTTGCTTCGCCATCTCGGCATGAGCGACCGAGGGATTGAGCTTGAAATTCACAAAAAAATGCCCTTTGGCAGCGGGCTCGGTTCTTCCGCCGCTTCAGCTGTCGCTGGTGTGTATGCCGTGAACAAGCTTATCGGTGAGCCTCTTGCTAAAAAGCAACTTTTACCCTTTGCGATGCAGGGGGAGTTGTGTGCTGATGGGGCTTGGCATGCCGATAACGTAGGTCCTAGTCTTTTGGGCGGCATCGTCTTTATCCGTTCGAACCAAGAGCTGGACATTGCTCAGCTTCCTGTGCCGAAAAATCTTTTTGCAGCGGTGGTGCATCCTGAAATGGAAATCCTCACCAAGGTGGCGCGTGAGATTCTCCCGACTGAAATCCCGATGGTGAATGCGACTCAGCAAATAGGAAATTTGGGTGGCCTGATCTGTGGATTGATTCAGGAAGATTACGCGATGATCGGAAGGTCCATCCATGATGTGATCGCGGAGCCACGCAGGCAGAAGCTCATCCCTGAGTTTTATAATGCCAAGCGGGCGGCGATGTCCCAAGGGGCGCTCGGTTTTTCAATCTCAGGAGCGGGCCCAAGTGTGTTTGCTCTTTGTGAAGGTGAGGAATCGGCTCAGCGTGTAGGGAAGGCTATTTCTGCTGTGTTTGATCGGGGTAATCTGGAGAATCAATGTTACGTCTCGCCTGTCAATCAGGAGGGGGTGCATGTGATTTCATCCTAATTGCTTGG
>CAYNNY010000227.1:0-3683 GCA_964398555.1 uncultured Verrucomicrobiales bacterium | reverse complement strand
CCCATATTCAACTTACCAATCGCCAGCAGGAGGTTCTCGACTTTCTGAAAGAAACGCACCGAGTTGAGGGCTTTATGCCTTCGACTCGTGATATTCAGCGTCATTTTAAATTCGCCAGTCAGACAGCAGCGATGAGTCACCTGCGCGCGCTTGAGAAAAAGGGCGCGATTGTCCGTAAAGCCAACAAAGCCTGCGGGATCGGATTCCCCGAGGAAATGGAGCGGGAGGAAATTGTCGATATTCCCATTTACGGAAGCATCGCGGCCGGGATGGCGCAGGATGTGGACTCCGAACGTGAAGGGTGTTTGTCGATAGATGTTTCATCGTTAGGTCTCAAGGGGAATGCCCGCACTTTTGCGCTGAAGGTGAGGGGTGAGTCGATGATCGACGCCCATATCTGCGATGGCGACACCGTGGTGATGGAGTTTCGGGAGCCTCGCAAAGGAGATGTTGTGGCTGCATTGATTGACGGCGAAACCACCTTAAAGCGATTTGTCATTGAAAACGGAAAACCATTTCTTCGCGCCGAAAACGAACATTTTCCCGATCTCATTCCCGCCCGCGAGCTGATCATTCAGGGTGTGTTGGTTGCGTTGCTGAGATCTGCGGCGTAGTGCCTGTCGCGGAAGACAAAGCCTAGAACATTAATCGGTTTTTATTTCAGACAGGTGGCCTAAATCTAAGGCCCTTGTGAGGTCTTTATTTTTCATTCTTCATTTCTCACTTTTCATTCAAAATGCTTATCCTCGCTTCTGGTTCGCCACGCCGACGTGACATGCTCACGGCTGCTGGGCTTCAATTTGATATCATCATTTCTCCCGCTGAGGAGTTACATGATGAAAACATGCCCTTACACATCCTCTGTGAGGCCAATGCTGAACTCAAAGCGCTAGCTGTTTCCGTTGATTACCCAGAGGCTTTGGTGGTCGGGGCGGATACCTTGGTTTACATCGATAATACACCTCTGGGAAAGCCCCATGATGAGGATGTCGCTCGGGCGATGTTGAGGCGCTTGTCGGGGAGGGTTCAAAAGGTCTGCACCGGAGTGTGTCTGGCCCGAGGGAGCGAGAGTCATTGTTTCCATGTGATTACCGAGGTCGTTTTTAAAAACTTAACCGATGAGATCATTCGAGATTACATGTCGAAGGTAGATGTCATGGATAAAGCTGGGGCCTATGCCGTCCAGGAGTGCGGCGACCTTATCATCGAGGATGTGAGGGGGGATTATGATAATGTCGTAGGTCTTCCTGTGGCGAGGTTGTTGGAGGAGATGGCGGTGATTGGTTGACGTGGTGGGGTTGGGAAAAGGCTGATGCTTGGGTGAAGCGGTGTAAGGAGAAGGGGCATGTCCTCTGCCTGCACGGGCCGATTAGTCCTCAGTGTTCGAGGTGGGCGATGGAGGATCGCCGCACTGGGGGCGGAGCTCAGTAAAAGTATGACGGATTTCATGACCGCTCAGTGTAAGAGGCTCAACAAGGAACAACACGTCAAGTGGATGGATGTAGTGAATGAGACAATCGTCTGCGATATGGTTGAATGGCGAGTGCCACAACTTCAACGCAGCTGAAGGCGCTTTCAACTCGCGCAGCGAATTCAACCTACCGAAGGTAAATTCAACAATCATGCCATTTTTAAGCAATTTGTATTGCCGGAATCTGAGCTACTTCTTTAGCCACGCCAAAAACTCCTTATTGCCCTCCATGCCGGTGATCGGGGAGTCGATGCATTTGATCCACTGAAACTCTAACTCTTTGGTGACAAAGTCGTGAATTTTATCCACGGCACGCTGGTGCAGTGCGGGGTCTCTGACGATGCCTCCTTTGCTAATGTCCCCGCGGTTGAGTTCGAACTGAGGCTTGATCAGGCAGACGATTTGGCCATCGTCTTTCAATGTGTCAAACATCGGTGGCAGGATGCGGGTGAGGGAGATGAAGGAAACATCCGTTACGGCTAGATCGATTTTTTCTCCGATATCCTCCGGCGTCATATGGCGGGCGTTGAATTTTTCTTTGACGATCACCCGGGGGTCACTGCGTAGTTTCCAGACGAGTTGGTTAGTGCCTACGTCCACGGCATGCACCCTGACCGCCCCGCGCTGAAGTAAACAATCGGTGAATCCGCCGGTGGAGGCTCCGACGTCGAGGCAGGTCATGCCAGTGGGATCGATTCCGAAAGTATCGAGCGCGCCTTCGATTTTGAACCCGCCGCGACCAACAAATTTTGGTCGTTCTTTTACTTTCAGCTGAGCGTCGAGGGCGAGTTTGGTGCTAGGTTTGGCGACCACGGTGGTATCGCACATCACTTTCCCCGCAATGATCAGTCGTTTCGCCTGTTCCCGCGAATCACAGAGTCCACGGGAAACAAGGAGGGTGTCAGCACGTTCTTTAGCAGCCATCGGGTGTGATTCTACTGAAATTCTCGCTGATGGAAAGCCTGTGTCGTGAAAATAGACGAGTAATCGTGAAAAATGGCTCTTGCACCCTGCGTATGCTGGGCGAAAAAAGGATATGTGCAGTCTGAGGAGCAAATGCTCATCCAATCCGCTACAGCTAAGCTATCGATCGTCACCGTCGCTGGCACCCACAGCCACTAAAATTCAAGGGGGCACCAGCACGAACGGTATTACGATCGAAGAGCTGGATCGCAAAAATACCGAACAGGACTTCCAATTCCTGACCAATAGCTCGGCAGGAGCTGTGTTTGTTGCCACCGGAAATCTTGCTGTGAGCGCACTACCCTACACTACACTGCCCAAGAAATGGTGGTGGTCGGTCACCAATATAAACTGCCTAAGCCCGGCGACACCACACTGCATCTTGATGTGAAATGTCTCAGGCCTCGGTGGTGCCAGCTGTGGCCAAGGTGGACCGCTTACCGTGGACCGAGCCTACGCCAGCCAACACAACTTCGGCTTTATCATCCGCCCGGCAGGAAAGAATCTCGATAAAATCACCCACGTATCCGGAGCCGCAGCCAGTTCGCTCGCTATCACCCGTAGTCGGAACGGTCAGGTGAGTATCATTACCGGATCGAGTGATACGAAAATCAACTACAGCATTGATAACGGTATTTCGAAGGAGTTTGCCAAGCCGTTTTCTATACCATGCCCAGCTTCATGCGGCCTTCTTCGGAGATCATGTCTTGGTTCCATGCGGGGTCCCAGACAAGGTCAACATTGGCATCGATAATGCCGTTCAGTGTCATGACGCGAGCCTGGGCATCAGCGGCAATGACGGGTCCCATGCCGCAGCCTGGGGCGGTGAGGGTCATTTTGATTTCCACGGTGGTTTGGCCATCGTCTTCTGTGAGAATACAGTCGTAAACGAGTCCGAGGTTGACGATGTCAACAGGGATTTCGGGGTCGAATACTTGTTTGAGCTGGTGCCAGACTTTGTCTTCGAGGGGGGCGTCATCGGGCAGGGCATCGCCATTGGTTTCCGTTGCTTCAGCATTGGGGTCAATGCCGAGGGCATCAGCATCGTCAGACGAAATGCGAGCCAGTCCGGACTGGGTGGCAACGGTGTAGGAACCACCAAGAGTCTGAGTAATGATGACGGCGGTGCCCGCGGGAAGAGTGAACGGGTCGCCACTCGGGATTTGAACGGCTTTGATTTCGCGGTTGGTGATGATCTCGGTCTGCATGACGGATTGATCCCACGGCTAAGGGCGTTTGTCAATGCAAG
>CAYNNY010000226.1:0-3762 GCA_964398555.1 uncultured Verrucomicrobiales bacterium | reverse complement strand
GGCGAGAATCAAACTGATCACCACCACCGAAGTCCAAGAACCCAACACAGCCAACGGCTCGGGCATCAGCGCAAACAAGCCACAACCAATGGCTAAGGCAAACACAACACCACCAGCAATACCCTCCCAAGTTTTTCCAGGGCTGATATGAGGAATCATCTTATGCTTTCCAATCAAAGAGCCGGTGGCATACGCCCCCATATCCGTAAATTTGGTCACCGCCACCAGCCAGATCACCAGCCAAGCGCCGGGAACAGCCTGATCCATCTCCGGCACAAAGAGCAATCGGGCCATGAAGCTGAACATCACACCCACAAAAACAAACCCCAAGGTCGTCACCGCTACTTCGATCACTGTGTTTTTACTATCGATCGGTCGCCGTAGCTGGCAAATCAAACCACCCATCACCGCCAAAATAACAAAGACTGAATCCACCTGCATCAGCCCATCCAAGGCGTCCCGCCCCTCATCAGCTAACAAAGCAGCCAAAACAACCCAATATAGAGAGGTGATCACCTTCCCCCACTTCGGCTGAGATGGCATACCACCATCCACCGTCATCTGAAAGAATTCCTTAGCCGACAACAATGACATCACCATGATCAATCCGAGAAACGCCCAAACATGACCACTGACAAAAACCCCCGTCACAATAACCCACAAAAGTAAGGTGCTAAACAATCTGGCTCCAAACACCTGGGCTTGGGATTTTTTATCGGGTGGGGAATCACTCATGAACGCGCAGATCTAAGCGGAATGAAGAAGAACTGGCAATGAGATTGTCGATAAATCACCAGCGTTAAAATCAGGTGAAACCACCCCCGAAAATAGAAAATTAAACTCTAGAGATAGAGGTCCTCCACCCTCCCTGTAAAACCGATCGACTCCAAGGTGTATTCCCCCTCAGTATGCTTAGAGTCAGGCGTCCATCCTTCCGATTTTCTAAAAATAGAAATTTCTGGACGCTTCGGGTTTTGGCTCACCACAACATACTCCTCCAGCGAGTCAATCGATTGATAAATGAGAAATTTTTCAATACGATCACGTTTTTCCTCCTCGGAAAGCATTTCGATAATAAGCTTCGGAGAGTTGAGAAAATGAGTATCGTTATCCTCGGGGTCACAGCTAACGACCACATCCGGGTAGTAAAATGCCTCATTCCGTAAAACACGCACAAACACCTTCATGTCTGATTTGAAAACCTCGAAGGGACCGCCATCTATATGACCCATAATTCGAGCAAACAGCCTACCACTCACCCGCTCATGATTCTTACTCGCCCCTGCCATCGCATAGACCTGACCCGCCACATACTCGTGACGAATCTCGGATACCCTCTCTCCTTCTAAATATTCCTCTACCGAGATGGGATCAGGATAATGCATGGCTGTGTTTTGAGGTATGCTCAGAAACTACAACAAAGGAAGGAGTCTGCAAACAAATTCAATACGCGCCTACCCCCGCTTAAACCCAGCTTTAAGATCAGCAATACTAGTCGCTTTAAGAATCAACACCAGCACAGCATAAACTGACATTCCCAGACCAATCAGTAAACCCAAAGCGACGCACTGCTTCCAAAACGCCTCTTCAAACCAAGCCCCCAGAACCTGAAGCCCAAGCCACACAATCACTCCCATCGCCACACTGGCGATACAAATGCGCAGGCAGCGAGTCCAGAACGCCTTCTCAGGCATCACCATCCCTTTGAGCCCACGAGCCAGTAAAAATACATTCACCCAAGCAGCCACTGTCGTCGCAATCGCAATGCCGACATGCCCTAGCGGCCCGACCAAAAGAAGACTCACCACAATATTCACCACCACGGTCACCCCCGCCATCATCATCGGAGCTTTCGTGTTTTCACGAGCAAAAAACCCGGGCTGCAGCACCTTGATCATCACATAGCCGGGAAGGCCAAGAGCGAACCCACGCAGAGCCATCCCCGACTGCAAGGCATCGTCAGGAGTGAAGGCCCCACGTTGAAAAAGCACCGTGATGATTTGCTCAGGAATCACCAGCATCGCCACCGCCGCCGGAAGCGTAATCAGCAGCCCCAGCTCCATGCCGCGCACAATGCTATCGGATGCTCCCTGATGATCGTTCCGACGAACCAACCGAGTCACTTCAGGAAGAAGCACCACGCCCAGCGCAATGCCAATCATGCCCAAAGGAAGCTGGTAAACACGATCCGAATAATACAGCCATGAAATCGCCCCAGGGATAAACGAAGCGATGATCCCGCCCACCGACAAATTAATTTGCTGAATACCCGCCGCCAGAACCCCGGGCCCCATCAGTGTGAAAAGTCGCTTGGTCGAGCTATCAAAAACAGGCTTCTGGACTTTCACCTTATAACCATTTTTCCAACAAGCGCCGTAGAGCAACATGAATTGCAACAGCCCGGCAATCGCCACACACCAGGCACAAACATGAGCCGGCACCTCAGACTTCAGACCCGAAACAAAGATCCCAAGCCCCGCAAGAAAAACAAGATTGAGAAGAATCGGTGCAGCAGCGGGAACACCAAACATCCGGAAAGTATTCAGCACCCCACTCAGATGCGCCACCAACGCCATGAAAAGCAAATAAATGAATGTGATCTGGGAAAGCGTAACCGTCAGTCTAAAGGTGTCCGGATGGTTACGAAAAATTTTGAGTTCAGCTGTTGGATCTGCAGCATCCTCAACATTCAACTGACGAATCAGATCTCCCTCAAACCACCCATAATCATGACCTTTGGGTAACCGGAGATGCGCCTGCCCGCTCGTTCCAACGATCGACCAGGCCGCACCGTAATTTTCAAAATCATCCATCGAAGGCTTTGGTTCCCTATCATCAAGCTTTGCCTGCTCTTTTTCCTGTGCATCATAAGCTGCGGCAACTTTCTGCACGGACACTGACTCACCACGCTCCCCCATGCCTATGAAATGAGGAAATTCAAGTGGCTTCTCCTGCACAAACCTCAAATTTTCCAGCGTAAACGGGTGGCTGCCCTTCATGACTGGAACCGAAAAATAGACATCTCTCAGGCCTTCGACTTCTACAGAAAAACTCTCACGCTCAGGCGCATCCGAGGACATCGCCAACGGCATCTCCACCTTCGCCTTAAACCCCGGAACGATCACCCCCATGATCTGCGACATAAAAGGAATCGCAACGATGGTAACCACCACCAGCATCACCAACAAAGTCGAAAACGCATTCGAGGCAAACCCCATCGCCTTCTCCTCACCTTCACTTTCCACCCTCCGACCAAACATCGGCACAAAGGCCGAGTTGAAAGCGCCTTCACCAAAGATCCTGCGGAACAAATTGGGAAACCGAAATGCCGAGAAAAAAGCATCACCATACAATCCAGAGCCCAAATAACGGGCAATCAGAATATCACGCAAAAAACCCAGCACCCTGCTCATGGCGGTGAAGCCGGATACTTTCATTAAGTTGCGCAGCATGGGGAAAAGTGATCGGTGTGAGGTAATCAGTGTGCGTCACCAGATCCCGTGGACGCGCGGCGGAGTCGATCCATAATCGCCACGCCTAAACCAGTTTCGGAGACCGACTCAGCAATGATTTCATCCACCCCACTTTCATCAAGCAAACGCAGCACAAAGAAAAATCGCACCGCCGCCTCAGCCAGTTTCCCTTTACCGGGAGACAGCGTCTCAACCACCGCCCAATCGTAAGCACCCACAAATCCAGCCTTATCAGATCCACAGTAGCTAAGCAGTCCGTATTTCTTCCCTGGCTCAGGAGTAAATTCTG
>CAYNNY010000225.1:0-3769 GCA_964398555.1 uncultured Verrucomicrobiales bacterium | reverse complement strand
TTTAATCATGAGTGATTCATCTATACAGGACCAGCCTCCTGAAACTCCTCAGTCGCCTAGTGCGGCGGAGACACCCGCAGCACCTGCTAAAAAAGCGACCAAGAAAACCGCTAAAAAGGCAGCTAAAAAAACGGCCAAGAAAGCAGCTAAAAAAGCAGCTAAGAAGGCGACCAAGAAAACCGCCAAAAAAGCGGCAAAAAAAGCAGCCACCCGCACTAGCACTCAGGCCAAAACCCCCGCGACCCAAGAGCAACTTGTCTTTTCTCCAGATCCAACAGCCGTGCCCACCCCGGCTCCTGCTCCTATCCCAGTTTCCACCCCAACACCTGAGCCAGCCCCCCAGCCAGCTTCAACACCCCCTAGTCAAGCCCCCGCACCCGCGCCACCCACGGAGAAAGCTCCAGAACAACCCAAGATGGGTCGGGTCAAAGGACTGGGACCGATCAAAAAAAACGACCGCTCAGACCACCGTAACGACAAACGCTCTGACAGCCGAAATGATCACCGCAACGACAATCGAAATGATAACCGCCAAGGCAACAGGCGGAGCAGGGGTGACCGCAACCCTAACCAGGACTCCGCAGGCACCTCCGAGGACAACCCAAAAAAGAGAAATGGTCGTCAGGGAAAAGGACGCCGCAACCAGAAAAACAATCAAGGCAATCGAGACCAAGGCAACCGAGATCAAAGCAAACGAGGCCACCAAAAACGCGAACGTCCGCCAAAGCGCCCCGTCGTGCTCACCGGCGATCCGGTGGAGGTCAACGGCATGCTAGAGCTTGCCCCTAAAGGATTCGGATTCCTCCGCGTGCCTGAGAAAAAATTCGAACAATGTAAAAAAGACGTTTTTGTCCCACCAGATTTCATCCGCACCCACGGGCTCCGTGCTGGTGTTTGGATTCACGGCACCTGCCAGGAAGGCTCACGCGGCCCGCAGCTGACCTCGATCCAAATGATCAATGACCTCCCTCCCGAGGAAGCCTTTAAGCTCCCCCACTTTGAGGAGCTCAAAGCCATCAACCCAAACCGCCGCATTGCCTTTGAAACCACTCCGGATCGCTACACCACCCGTGTGCTCGATATCATCTCACCCGTCGGCCGTGGCCAGCGTGGACTGATCGTCTCACCTCCTCGCACCGGAAAAACCACTCTCCTTCTGCACATGGCCGAGGCCATTCAGGAGAAATACGAAGAATCCATCCACCTCATTATCCTGCTTGTGGATGAGCGCCCTGAGGAAGTGACGGAATTCCGCCGCATGCTGCCCGATGCCGAAATTTACGCCAGCTCTAACGACGACCCCACCCGTAACCACACACGCCTAGCCGAGCTCTGTATCGAGCGCGCCAAGCGCTTAGTCGAGGGAGGAAAAGACGTGCTCATCCTGATGGACTCCATCACCCGCCTTGCCCGCGCCTACAACAGCGGAGCTGGTGGGAGCAGTGGTGGAGGCGGAGGACGTGGCCAAAACCGTGGTTACCAAACCGGCGGCATCGTCGCAGGAGCCCTGGAAATGCCACGCCGCATCTTCGCCGCGGCGCGAAACACCCGCACCGCAGGCTCACTCACCATTCTCGCCACCGCCTTGATCCAGACCAACTCCCGTGCCGATGAAGCCATCTTCCAAGAGTTCAAAGGCACAGGCAACATGGAACTCATGTTAGACCGCCGTATTGCGGAACAGTATATCTACCCAGCTGTCGATATCTTCAAATCCGGCACCCGCCGCGAAGAACTTATCATGGCCGAGCACCTGCTCACCAAAATCAACCTCATCCGCCGGGGACTCTCAGGTCACCGCCCGGAAGAAGCCATGGAGCGACTGCTCTTTTTCCTCAAAAAATTCCCCAACAACGCCCAAATGCTCCTCGAAATCAAAGGGTAGGTTAGTTAATCGTTATTAGTTATTAGGTAACCAATGCCGCTGGCGCGGCATATTAAAAATTCAAACTTTCCCAAATGTCCACAGAACTCACTCGCAATTTCTCCATCATCGCCCACATAGATCACGGCAAGACCACCTTGTCAGATCGATTGATGCAGTTCACCCATACCGTCTCCGAGCGCGATCAACAAGCGCAACTTCTCGATGCGATGGATCTCGAACGCGAACGAGGCATCACGATCAAATCACACCCCGTCACAATGTCCTACACGGCCAAAGACGGAGTCACCTATCAGCTCAATCTGCTGGACACCCCTGGTCACGTCGATTTCTCTTACGAAGTCTCCCGCTCTCTGGCGGCCTGTGAAGGAGCACTCCTCATCGTCGATGCCGCCCAAGGCGTGGAAGCCCAAACCATGGCGAACCTCCACCTCGCCAACGAACAGGATCTCGCCATCATTCCGGTGATCAACAAGATTGACCTCCCGTCAGCCGACCTCCCGAAGGTCCACAAGCAACTCGAAGATATCATCTGCATCCCCGCAGAAGAAGCCATCCCGGCATCCGCTAAAAACGGGATTGGGATCGAAGACATTCTCGAAGCCGTCGTCGAGCGCATCCCCGCTCCGAAAGATTGGGAAGACGGCCTACTTCGCGCCTCTGTCTTCGATTCCGTCTACGATACCTTCCGAGGTGTCGTTTCCTACGTCCGTGTTATGTCGGGCACTATCAAGAAGGGAACACGGATCAAACTTTTCCATACACCAAAAACCTATGAGGTCAAAGAAGTCGGCGTATTCACCCCCGGCATGACCAAGCGCGATATCCTCATCGCCGGTGATGTGGGTTATGTCATCGCCAATATGAAATCGGCCGCTGAGGTCAAAATTGGCGACACCATCACCGACAACACCCACCCCTGCCCCGAACCACTTCCCGGATTCAAAAAAATCCAACCGATGGTTTTCTCTGGCATCTATCCGGTCGACTCCTCAGACTTCGAGGCGCTCAAACTCGCCATGGCCAAACTTCAGATCAATGATGCCGCCTTCACCTGGCAGTCTGAATCATCCGTGGCTCTCGGCTTTGGATTCCGTTGCGGATTCCTCGGCCTGCTTCACATGGAAATCATCCAGGAACGACTCCGCCGCGAGTTTAACATGGATATCATTTCCACCTACCCATCGGTGATTTACGAAGTCACCAAAAGCAACGGCGAAGAGATTCTCGTCGATAACCCATGCCTGCTTCCAGAATCCCAAGAAGTGCAAGAAATCCGCGAGCCCATCGTCCGACTCTTCATCATGATCCCCGGCGACTACATCGGCGATGTGATGAAACTCGTCATGGACAAACGCGGCGAAATGGAAAACACCGAGACCATTGACGAATCGCGCGTCATGATCACCGCCACCCTGCCGCTTTCCGAAATCCTCATTGACTTCAACGACAAGCTCAAATCCATGACCCGAGGCTACGGCTCGATGGATTACGAACACGCCGGCTACAAACCCGGCAAGCTCGTCAAAATGGACGTCCTCATCGCCGCCGAACCTGTCGATGCCTTTTCATCCATTGTGCATCAAGACAAAGCCGCCCCCTACGGCCGACACCTCTGTAAAAAACTCAAAGAAGTCATCCCTCAACAACTTTTCGTTGTCGCCATCCAGGCCGCCATCGGAGGAAAAATCATCGCTCGCGAATCCATCACCGCGATGCGTAAAAACGTGACTGCCAAATGTTACGGTGGTGACATTTCCCGAAAACGCAAACTGCTCGAAAAGCAGAAAAAGGGAAAAGCCAAGATGAAAGCCATCGGCCGAGTGAACATCCCCCAGGACGCCTTCATCCGCGTGCTGAAGAATGACTGATGAGTAGAGAATG
>CAYNNY010000224.1:0-3884 GCA_964398555.1 uncultured Verrucomicrobiales bacterium | reverse complement strand
CGCGCCACGCTCCCGCCGAAGTGTTCGAGCCTCACACATCGGCTTCGCCCTGCCCTGCCACCTGCAAGCCACCTCAAAAGAACGCGCATCGGCAACCGGCAAATAACGCCAACAACCACAAATTCAGTTAGACGAAACGCCAAAAAACAAAACAAAAAACCAGATTACACATCAAACCCAACCAGAAAAACATCAATTCAACGGAAAAACATCAGTTTTCGTTTTACAAATCGCCATTTTCGGACTAACTCACACCCGAAACAGCAATTTTACTATGAGCACACAGTCACTCGACGGCGCACAAGCCCTGATCAAAACCATCGACGACCTCGGCATCGAGTATATCTTCGGATATTCCGGTGGTGCCGCCATCCCTATTTTCGACGCCTTAGTCACCGTCAAGAGCAACATTAAATTCATCCTCGCCCGCCACGAGCAAGGAGCTTGCCACATGGCAGATGGATACGCCCGCGCCACCGGAAAACCGGCGGTTGTGCTCGTCACCTCCGGCCCCGGCGCAGGAAACACCATCACCGGCATCATGACGGCTCAGATGGATTCCGTGCCGATGATTATCCTCTGCGGTCAGCAAGTGACCTGGATGCTCGGAAAAGACGCCTTCCAAGAAGCTGATATCTTCGGCATCACGATGCCCGTCGTGAAGCACAACTACCTGGTTAAAGAAACCAACGCTATCCCACGCGTCATGCGTGAGGCTTATCATATCGCGACGACGGGCCGCCCCGGCCCCGTCCTGATTGACTTACCAAAAGACATCACCCAAGCCCCCTTCAGCGGCGATATGGATCCCGAGATGGATCTCCCAGGCTACAATCCCGAAACATCCTTTGAATTGCAAATTTCGGATATCGATTCCGCGCTGCAACTCATCCACAAAGCCAACCGCCCACTCATCCTTGCCGGTCAAGGCGCGATGATTTCTGGAGCCGAGGCCGAACTGCTCGAGCTGGCGGAAACTCTCCGCTGCCCGGTGACCACCACCTTACTCGGTAAGGGAGTGCTCCCCGAGGAACACGAACTTTCACTCGGCATGCTCGGAATGCACGGCACAGCCTACGCAAACAAAGCGGTGTGCGCCTGTGACCTACTCATCAACGTCGGCTCCCGATTTGACGACCGCATCATCGGCCAAGCCGATAAGTTTGCTTCCAATGCCAAGATTATCCACATCGACATCGATGCCGCTGAGATCAATAAAATGGTTCAATGCGATATCAGCATCGTGGGTGATGCTAAAACCACATTGGTTGAAATCAACAAACGCATCTCTGGTCTCGACACCGCGCCGTGGCTTGAAGAGATCGATGTTTGGAAAAAGAAATTCCCCCTCTCCTACCGCAAACAAGGTGGGCTGAGAATGCAGCAAGTGATTGATGAACTCTACAAAATCGCCGGAGGTGACGCCATCGTCGCCACCGACGTGGGCCAGCACCAGATGTGGTCTGCGCAGTTCTACAAATCCAACTCCCCCAAGAAATGGCTTTCCTCAGGAGGAGCCGGAACCATGGGCTTCGGGTTCCCCGCAGCGATTGGAGCCGCCTTCGCCTGCCCGGATCAAACCATCATCTCCATCTCTGGCGATGGTGGATTCCAGATGACTTTGTTCGAGCTCGCTACCGCAGCCCTACACAAGCTCCCGATCAAAATTGTTGTGCTCAACAACAACTACCTTGGTATGGTGCGCCAGTGGCAGGAACTCTTCTACGAAGACCGCAAATCCGGTGTCGATCTCGAGGGCAACCCAGACTTTGTTAAACTCGCCGCCGCCTACGGCATCCCCGGGTTTAATATCAAACGCCCAGCGGATGTCAGCCGTGTGCTTAAAAAAGCCTTCGAAATCACAGATGGCCCGGTGCTGATTCATGCCGAGTGTCTGAAAACCGACAACGTGTTCCCGATGATCCCCGCCGGAGCTACGCTGGAGGAAATGCTCACCGAGCCACCAAAACACAAAATGGCCAAACCCACAGGCTCCACCTAGGAATAAGCATTTAAGTGCCGCCTCAGAGGCATCACTTCCCCTATTTCCTAATCACCCATCACTTATCACCATTTCCCCTCTCTCGTAACCACGAACAACCCATCATCTGATCCCGTGAAAAAAACACCGATTCATACCATCTCCGTTTTTGTAAACAACAAAGCCGGCGTGCTGATGCGCATTACTCAAGTCTTCGCCCGCCGAGGATACAACATCGACTCCCTCGTCGTTTCCCGAGGCCGTGATATTCATTTCTCACGCATGACCATTGGTCTGAGCGGCGACCCTGATGGACTCGAACAAATCATCCTGCAGGTCTCCAAACTCATTGATGTCATCCACTGCATCGAACACACCAAGTCCAACTCAGTCGTCAAAGAACTGCTTTTGGTCAAGTTCCTTGCCAGCAAGCAAGAGCGCACCGAGGCACTCCAAATCATCGACCACTACGGGGGCAAAACCATCGATCTCACGCCAAGCTCCATGATCGCCATGATTCATGGAGAGTCGGCCAAAATCGATGCCGCCCTCTCTATGTTCGCCCAATTCGAAATCATCGAAACCATCCGCACTGGCAAGATCGTCATGGCCCGAGGCGAACAGATTACGTAGCCCTGCGGGCTTTTGATTCGTTGAACGGTTGACTCGTCATTAGTCATATCCTATGAAATCAACCAGTCAACCAGTCAACCAACACCATGAACATTCTTATCACTGGAGGATCCGGGTTTATCGGATCCCATATCGTTGAATACTTCCAAGGAAAAGCCGACACCATCCGCGTGCTCGACAACCTTCGCACAGGCTACAAACACAACCTCGACGGACTCGAGTGCGAATTCATCGAAGGCTCCATCACTGATCGCGCCCTCGTCAAGAAGGCGATGCAAGGCATCGACTACGTCTTCCACCTCGCCGCCATGGTTTCCGTCCCGGAATCAATGGCCAAGATCTCCGAGTGTGTGGAAATCAATCTCAACGGACTCATCAATGTGCTCGAAGAAGCCTCTGATGCCGGTGTCAAAAAGCTCGTCTTTGCCTCCTCCGCCGCCAACTACGGGAATAACCCGACGGTTCCCAAGGTCGAGACCATGTATCCAGAGCCTCAAAGCCCTTACGCCATCACCAAGCTCGATGGCGAATACTACCTCGAGATGTTCCGCAAGGAAGGCAAGCTCGAGACGACCTCGATCCGATTTTTCAACGTCTTCGGCCCACGTCAGGACCCGAAGGGTGCCTACGCCGCCGCTGTGCCTATCTTCATTGAAAAAGCCGTCAAAGGCGAAGACATCACCGTCTATGGAGACGGCGAGCAGACCCGCGACTTCATCTACGTCAAAGACATCGTAGGTGCCCTCGTATTTGCCGCCACCACCGACGGAGTACACGGCACATTCAATGCCGGATACGGCGGTCAGATCACCATCAACGATCTTGCCAACAACATCCTGACATCCGCCGACTCCGCCTCAAGGCTCCTCCACGGACCGGAGCGCGCTGGTGACGTCAAGCACTCTCGTGCCTCATCTGACAAACTCCGCGCCGCAGGTTGGAAACCTCAATACACTCTCGAAGAAGGCCTCACCGCCACCTTCAAATTCTTTGAAAAGAAGGTAAATTCATAACCAAAACAGGTTGATAAATAGTTGACAGCTAGCGGTTCCGAGTCCATCTGGCACACGCCGTGCTTCTCAAACCATCAGAGTCTAACTAACAACCCCCTAAAAAATCAACCAACCCACTTATTACAATGGCTAAGAAAACTACCAAGAAAGTCGCTAAAAAAGCTCCAGCTAAAAAGGCCGTCAAAAAGACAGTTAAAAAAGCAGTCAAGGCGGCTCCAGCAAAGAAAGCTGTAAAGAAAGTCGCTAAAAAAGCGGCT
>CAYNNY010000223.1:0-3891 GCA_964398555.1 uncultured Verrucomicrobiales bacterium | reverse complement strand
TAAGAAAAAGAAAAATGAAAGCCCCCTCCCCTCATAACAATCCGAAAACAAGCCCCGATTTTTGGGTTTAACCTTGACGACCACCGCGTTAGATGCTGGGTTCTTTTCAAGTTAACCCATACTAATCCAACGAATGTTCACAGGTCTTATTAATCGCATCCCGCAGCTCGTCATGACGCTTGCGGGATTTATTTTGTTCTTCGGCAGCACTGTCACCAGTAACGCCCAAGATTTTGAAGGAAAAACCATCACCGCCGTCGGCGTCCGCTATCAAGGCGCCCACACCGTGGATGAAGCCCGACTCAGGACCCACATGTCTGTCAAGGCCGGCCAAAAATACAGCGCCTCCCGCCTCGATGACGATGTCCGCACTCTCTACGAAAGCGGATTAGTCGACGACATCCGCTTCTTCGCTGAAGAGGTCGACGGTGGAGTCAAAATCATCGCCGAAGTCACCACCCGTGGCAAAATCGTTGCCGTTGGATTTGACGGAAACACCAAGTTTTCCGACAAAAAACTCGCCTCCGTCACCAAGCTGAAAGCCGGTGGCGTCATGAGCGATGAAGCCATCCTCACCGCCCGCCGTAACATTCTCGATCACTACCGAGGCTTCGGCTACGCCGATATCGGCATCTCTCACCGCATTCAGGCCTCTGAAGGATCTGCCGGCGCATCCGATCTCGTCTTTGTCATCGATGAAGGGGCCCGTGCCGAAGTTCGCAAGATCCGCTTCGAAGGCAATAACTCGATCGCCTCCCACAAGCTGCGCAACGAGATGAAGACCAAGCAAAAAGGCTGGTTCTCCTTCTTCACCAAGTCCGGCCGTATCGACTCCGTCAAACTCGACGAAGACATCGACCGCGTGCTCGAATACTACCGTGACCGCGGCTTCCTCCGTGTCTCCGTCGATATCCGCCGCGAGCCAGTGGATGATGAGCGCGTTGACCTCGTCATCGCCGTCACCGAGGGCAACAAATACACCGTTGCCGCTGTCGGGTTTGGCAAGATGAAAGTCTTCACCGCTGCCGAGCTCGCCCCCGTACTCACACTGACAGCCGGTCAGGGATACTCCGCTAAGAAAATGCACGCAGACATCCGCACCATCCGCAGCTACTACGGCTCCCGTGGATATGCCGATGCCGCAATCAGCCCGGACATCCGCAACACCACCGCCAACACCATCAGCATCACCTACCGCGTTGTCGAAGGTGGCCGCTACAAAGTTGGCCGTGTTACCATCGAAGGTAACGACAAAACTCAGGACCGCGTCATCCGCCGCGAACTTCCCATGAAGCCCGGCGATTTCCTCAACTCCGTGGAAATGGAAACCACCAAACGCCGCCTGCGCAACATGAACTACTTCAACGACGTTCAGGTCACTGGGTCCCCTAGCAACCAAAAAGGCTACCGCGATATCAACATCCTCGTCAGCGAAAAGCAAACCGGCTCGATCAGCTTCGGTCTCGGATTCAGCTCGGTGGACAGCATCGTCGGTTACGTCACCCTCGAGCAAACCAACTTCGACATCACCGATTGGGGAAGCTTCACAGGCGCAGGCCAGCGCTTCAATGCCAAGGTGCAATACGGAACCGAGCGCCAGGACATTAGCATCGGATGGACAGAGCCATGGTTCCTCGGCAAACGTCTCGCCCTCGGCACCGAGCTCTTCTACCGCAGCTCGTCCTACTACAGCTCCGAATACGAACAAGGCCAAGCCGGTGGCCAAGTTTCCCTGCGTAAGCCGCTCGGAAAACACGCCTACATCAAAGGCAAGTATCGTATGGAAAAAATCAACATCGATGTCGATGATGACAATATCGGCGTCGCCCTTCCCCTCGGGCCCTCTGATTTCGAAGAATACGATGGCGACTTCCTCCGCAGTGCCATTGGCTTCAACTACGTTTACGATAACCGCGACAGCAACCAACTCCCCCGTAAAGGTCACAAGATCGACCTCGGACTTGAATACGCAGGTCTTGGCGGTGACGTCGATGTCCTCATCTACACCGCCGTAGCCTCCCAATACTGGAACCTCTGGGGTGACAGCATTCTCTCCGTGGAGGGTAACATCTACGTCGCCGATGGCGATCACGTTGAGATCTTCGACAAAAAAGCCCTCGGTGGTGCCCACTCACTACGTGGATTTGAAAACCGTGACGTAGGCCCACGCGATCCCGTTAGCGGCGAAGTCGTTGGCGGCAACACCGCAGCCTTTGCCACACTCGAATACACCTTCCCGCTCATCGAGCGCGTCCGAGGAGCCGTCTTCTACGATGTCGGCCTAGTCAGTGAAGATGAATGGGACTTCGGCAGTGACCTCTATCACGATGCCGGTCTCGGCCTCCGCCTGAACCTCCCCTTCGGCCCCCTCGCCGTTGACTACGCCTTCCCGCTTCAGTCCCCTGACGACGAAGCCGACAACGGCGGCCAGTTCAGTTTCTATCTGGATTACGCCTTCTAGTACTAGCCGAAAAACATCAACTTCACATCAAGCCCTCAGGAGAATCCACCTGAGGGCTTTTTTCGGTATGAGCCAAATAAGGAGCGAGGGTTTGCAACCCGCAACATCCTGTCGTGCGTCAGGTCTGGCCGAAGCGCACCGCAAAGGTCAAAAACTCGGCAGACCTTTGGGGCCAGTGAACACCAAGCGGTATATCCAAGAAAAGCACAAAAACATCGTTCGCCAACTCAAGCAGGGACAATCCATCCGCAACACAGCCAAGATCACAAGTAAGGGAATTTCGACCGTTCAGCGGGTGAAATCTGTTCTGTGACTACTGAATGATCCAGCAATCGAATGTGAGGTCTCGTCTTCCTTAACTTGCAGAATTAGGGAATTGAGAGGAAAATAGTTTTTTTTGTCAAACAGTATTTTAATCCTTGTGTTTCCCGATTCACAACCTCATAACTAACAGCATAGTTGTTATGAAATTATTAAAAACCATTTGTGTGTTCGGCATCTTTCCCCTCGGAGGATTCGTTTCGCTTGTAGAGGCGCAGGAAAATGTAGATACTGCTGTTATTGGAACCATTTATAGAGGGTCCCTTACCCTGACCTTTCCACATCAAGATTAAAAAGTGTTGATGGGAACAAAGCCTACATACCTAGTGTCGGTATAACATCGCATTTTGATAAAGCTACGTCTCTTGCAAATCCTATTGCTAAGCATCAAAGATTAGACCCAACAAATTTATTGTCTGCAGCTGCATTAGCAGACAATGTTATGGGAGCAGCTCTCAAAACCAATTGGGGATATGCCGATACTAGTGATATGCACTTTGACTTACATAGTCGCCGAAATTATGATAGAGCTAAATACACGCTCCCTATAGAGGGAGTGAAAAGTAAAAGCGGTAATCAACAAGTGCCTAAAAAGGAGAAACCGACTATCGATCAAAAAAATAGCCATCGTGCTAAGTATGATTGGGTCTGGTTCACTTTGGGCGGAGGGTTGGTATGTTCCATCTTGGTAATAGCTGTTAAGTTCAAAAAATGATTCGAATATTACTGTATAGCTTCCTTTCGTGTTTTTTTGCATGGATATTTTCTGTTTCTCATTTGGGTATTGTGATGCTATTGGCTTCACAAACAGGTGATTATTTTGTGGTTATCATTTGGGCTGGAGTAACCATATTTTTTATTTGGTTAGTGATTGTTTGGCCATTCTACTTGTGGGTGCCTACAAGTTCATTTTTATGGCAGAAAAAAGTCGCCATTCCTTTGGGAATGGCATCAGGAATTATTGTTATGTTATTGATGGGGATTGGTGAGCTTCTCACTAGTTGGCATATTTTACTCGATATAATTGCCATTGGAGCCTTGATACCGTGGATATCAATTGCCGTATTTAGAGAGAAAGTATCAGTGGAAGGTGGAAGTTTCTGATTGCT
>CAYNNY010000222.1:0-3906 GCA_964398555.1 uncultured Verrucomicrobiales bacterium | reverse complement strand
AGGAGAGGGCGATTTCAAAAAGTGAACGGCATTTGAGGTGGATGGGGTTCCCCCGTTTACGCTCATGACGATACCTATTTTGAGTGAGGTGAGAAATACCCTTTGCTGAGTCCTTCGATTGCACTGATTTTTTTCGGGCCGTAACTCAAGCCAATTATGGGTTGGATCTTGGTTGAATCCATCCGGCTTCGGTGAAGGCGTTGGTAAGCATTTTGTGGGTATCGGGTGCAGACTGCATCCAGATGAGGAGGCGTCACGAAAATCCATACTGAGTTGAGGCGCGTGAAGCGGGCTCGATATCGAGCCCTTTGATTCTCACCGATGGGCTGCCGATGAAGTGGTGCTGCTGGGCATCTTTATCCGTTTTGATAATGATCCGCTCGATGGAAATCGGAATGTTGTTCTTTTTGGCAAATTGTTCAATCAGAGCGACCGCTCCAGGTGTGTTGCCTCATCCTTCGGATTGGAGCACGGTGACGATGTGTTTCTGTGGGTGAGGTGGAGGATCAGACTGAGAGGTGGTTGTTGGTTTCTGTTTGCAGGCAGAAAATAGAATCATGGCTGAGAGGAGAAAAAAGAGGCGTGTGATCATGGTGAGAGTGGTGAGTTAGAATTTTAGGGCGCCGCGTAGTTGGGCGGGGAGGAGGCGGGCGAAGCCGTGGATGAGGACGGTGATGAAGAAGACGAGGTTGCGAAGGAGTAGGGCGGGGGACCAGCGGGGGCGGATCCGGAGAGGAGTGCCCGAATGAACCGCCTTGGCAAGCCGGTTGAGGTCACGGGTGGTGGCTGGCCATTCGCTCAGGTGGTTTATCCAATCGATCGGGACGGATTCCACCCCGCCATAGGCTCCGCAGAGTGCGCCTGCAATGGCTGCGGTGCTATCGGTATCTCCACCGGCAGCGATCAGAGACGTGATGGTTTTTCTATAATCCCACCCGTGAAGGACGCCTGCGTAAATGACCGCGGGAACAGTGTGGTAGGCGTAGCCGCTGATGCCATCGGCTGGGTTGATTCCAATTGATGTGAGAAATTCACTGAGTGGTTTCTGGTTTTTGATACCTTTGTTTATCTGCTCGAGGATAGATAGCCAGGGGTCATCGGGTGAGGGGGGCTTGGGTGAGGGGTAAACGTGGCAACTTACGCAATTTTGGCAGATTTTGAGAACTTCGCTCATCGCGGGTGGCGTCGTTGAATGGATAAGAAGAACAGTGAGTTCCGTAATAGCGAGTGTGGCCGTGAGTGCTTTGGGATCGGAATGGGTGAGTCGGGTATGGGCGGATGTGTAGGATCTTCGTTGGCTCGAATCCTCTGGGAAAGAAGCCGCTATGATCGCAGTGCGCATCATGGGACCATTCCCTGCAGAAAATACGCCTGATCGGGAGGCTGGGAAGCCTAACCATAGTTTGATGATGGAGCGTGCCGTTGCCATACCCACACCCGCAGGGAGACCGAGCAGCCACCAGCGAAGTTCCCAGGCAAATTTGGCGGTGAATTTTTTCACATCACCCTCCGATGCCAAAAGCGCCTGAGTGAGCATGATCGTGTGTTCCGTATCATCGCTCCACATCCCTCGGCTGAAAAGGAAGCGGTGTTTCCAATGCTTGGTCCATCCGAGTTTATTGATCGTCGATGGCTTCATCCCCTCGCTGGGAAGACCCAGCGCATCACCTACAGCGGTGCCGAGTAGGATGCCGGATATTTTGTTGATGGGGGTCATGGTGGTGTTGGGTTTATTTATTTTTCTAAAAGTTGATCAGCCAATTGGACGATTTTCTTTTTCCAGGCAAGTTTTTTCAACCAATGTTTCGGGATGCCGGACATGCCGTAGTAGGCGCCGGCGATTTGACCATAAACGGCGCCGGTGGTATCGGCGTCGTCACCGAGATTGACGGCGAGCAGGGCGCCTTCTTCAAACGTGTCACTGTTCCCAAATGCCCAGAGCGCGGCTTCGAGGCTTTGAACGACGTAGCCGCTGCCTTTGATGTCGGATTTTCCTTTGGTTTTATAGGTGCCCGCGGCGATGTCGACGATGGTGGGGCAGAGGTCGGGTGGGGGAGTGGCGGTGAAAATCGTTTCTTTGCTCTCTGCGGTAAAGGCTCGGATGATGAGGTGGGTGAAGAGTCGACAGGCATCGACGGCTTCCGTGGCGCCATGCGTGGTGCGAGACGATTCTGCGGCGGCGTCGATGGCTGCGGTCGGGTTGTTGGCAAAAAAGATCGGCACGGGGGCGAGTCGCATGATCGAGCCGTTACCAGCACTCCTGGCGTCAGTTGAGCCGGAGTATGGGTCATGTGTGCGTTGATAATTTCTCAAGGCGCTACTCACTGTGTTCCCAATATCAAAGCACCGTCCTGTCACGCTATTATGGCCATTTTGCCACCACTCGATATAGCGGTCGAGCTGGTCGTTGAGGTTCATTCCCTCGTTGGCGATGAGGCTTTCTGCGAGACAGAGCGCCATGGATGTGTCATCGGTCCATTCACCGGGTTTGAGGTTGAACGGGCCACCTCCGATGATGTCGGTGAGTGGGGTGAACGTGCCACGGCGGGAGAACTCAACGGTCGTGCCAAGAGCATCTCCAGTGGCGAGGCCGAGGAGGGAGCCTCGGCATTTATCTTGGATGGGTGTCATGATGTGAGGTGGTTAAAGTCCAAAATTAATACCTTGCTTGATGAGCTGCTGGTAATGTTGTTGATCGAACCTGTAGAGTCGGGCGGCTCGGTGGGCGACGTCTTGCTCGACTTCGTCGGTTTCGATGAGGATTCCCAGCTTGATGACTTTTTTACGGAAGTTCCGTTTGTCGATTGGTGTCTCCAGGATAATTTCGTAGAGTTGTTGAAGTTGAGTGAGGGTGAATTTTTCGGGGAGGAGTTCAAATCCTATCGGTTGATACCGCACCTTACCTTTGAGTCGGGCCAGAGCGGTTTCGAAGATCGTTTGGTGGTCGAATGCCAGACTTGGCAGGTCGTCGAGACCGAACCAGGCGGCATTTCTGGCATCGGTCGCTGCTTCGGGTGCGTGGTCGATGAGGTTGACCAGTGCGTAGTAAGCGATGGTGACAACGTGTTCGCGAGGGTCGCGGTCCGGTGCTCCAAAGCTGTAGAGTTGTTCAAGAAAAATGTCACGCAGACCCGTCTCCTCTTTGAGTTCGCGACGAGCGCACGCATCGACGGATTCTCCCACTCGGATAAATCCGCCTGGCAATGCCCAGTGTCCCTCAAAGGGCTCGATGTCTCGTTGGATCAGGAGGACTTTCAAGTCTTGTTCGTCTAGGCCAAAAACAACGCAGTCGGTTGTCAGGGCTGGGCGGGCGTATTCATAGTGGTGACTCATGATGGGGGGGCGGCTTTGTGAAATGAATGATTAGTGTTGGTTTGACAATAAGTCAACTCCTAATGTGTTTAATTTACACGAAGGTGCTGTTGTTGCCTGCGGCGATGGACAGAATGAACAGAATTTTCAGAATGACTTGGGTTGATGGGGGGCGGTTGTTGGTTAGATATTGAGAAAAACTTAAATAATGCTATTGTGAAATTGAATAATAATCCCTGGAATTCGTCGAATAGGGTGTGAGTGTGGAGAGGTGAAAGAGAAAAGAGGCCTGCGCTTCCACAAGAAACGACGACTCCAATCCTGAACATTAGTCAATTTGAGCTCCTCAGCACACCCTCCTCCCTAAATCCTCCTACTTGCCAACGTCAAAACTCCCCCCACAAAAAATGATATTATCTACGCAACAAGAATCAGCCATGGAAGCGCTTGTCCCAATTGGGCGGCTCGCCATCAGCGGTAAAGCCGAACACCTTCAGCTCAAACCTCGCACTCATACACTGATCTGCGCACCCAGCGGGTCGGGGAAAAGTTTTTTAATGGATCAGCTCGGTGAACTCATTGGAGCTAAAGTCC
>CAYNNY010000221.1:0-3976 GCA_964398555.1 uncultured Verrucomicrobiales bacterium | reverse complement strand
ATAACGTCAAAATGCAAGAGCTATTTAATATATCTTAATTATTCCGCGAGCCTAATCTGACCCAAATCACAGGGCCTGAGTAGTTACCATCATTGCGGGTATTTTTATGTTAAATCCCGCCAAAGGATTTGCTGCATTTAGCAAAGTCACTAGCAGCGTGCTGGGTGAGCGGGGGGAGGAATTTGCCCGCATGACAACAGGAACGATACGAGGCGTGATGAACGGCGTGGTAGGAGTAGCCTTGATTCAGTCTGTCTTAGCCACGATAGGTATGCTCATTATCGGAGTTCCCGCAGCAGGATTATGGGGTTTGCTCGTGCTCATTTGCGCCATTGCGCAGCTTCCTCCCATCCTTATTCTTGGCCCCATCTCGGCTTATTGTTTTTCAGTCTATGGCTCAACTCCCGCCACGATTTTCTTAATTTGGTCACTCTTCATTAATTTTGCGGATGGTGTGATCAAGCCTGTGCTGATGTCGCGTGGACTCGACACTCCGATGCTTGTGATCCTTCTGGGAGCCATCGGAGGCATGATGCTTTCAGGCATCATCGGTCTCTTTGTAGGAGCCGTGGTTCTCTCCATCACCTACACGCTGTTTATGGCATGGGTGAATGAGAAGACGGATGAGGTTGGCGAAAACCCTGCAGATGAGTCGGAAGAAGAGCCAGCCTAGCCTAATGCGCATTGACCTTTGATTGTCGTTTCGCTATCAATTCCGACCTGATATGAAATATTCTGCTATCCTACTCGCCACATTGCCAGCTTTTCTCGGCAGCTGCATGATCGGTCCAAACTACTCAGAGCCACTTAGTGACTTGGAAACGGCTTGGAATGAACACGATGCCAGCCTTGCAAAAGGAAGTAATTCTAAAATCAATATTGCTTGGTGGACCCAGTTCAATGACCCTACTCTCAATCAACTGGTCGAGTCCTCCTACAGCCAAAACCTTGGCCTCCGAGTGGCAGCGTTGCGCATTCTTGAGTCGCGTGCCATCCTCGGAATTTCTCATGGCAACATGTTCCCACAGAGTCAAACGGCCAGCGGAAGCCTTATTCGATCCGGTCGTGGTGGCTCGGGCCCGGACCGCTACATCAATAGCGCCACCTTTGGATTCGATGCCGCATGGGAGCTGGATTTTTGGGGCAAGTTCCGACGTTCAATCGAGTCAGCCGATGCCAGCCTGATGGCAGACCTTGCCGATTACGATGATGTTTTGGTATCGCTCACTGCAGAAGTGGCAACCACCTACGTCAACATCCGCACTCTGGAAGAACGGATTCGGCTCGCGAAACAAAACGTTAAACTGCAGCAAGATTCACTGAAGTTGGTAGAGCTTCAGTTTGAAGCCGGCACCGTCACCGAGCTCGATGTGCTTCAGGCCAAAACTCTGCTGAGTAACACCCAAGCGCAGATCCCCAATTTTCAGGCATCGCTGGTGAAGTTCCATAATGCTCTCGCCGTTCTTCTCGGTCAGGCACCGGGCAAAACAAGAGACATCATCAGAGGAGGCAAAGGGATTCCCAAAGCACCATCCAAGGTGGCCGTGGGATTACCCGCCGAGCTTCTTCGCCGCCGCCCCGATATCCGCCGCGCAGAGATGACCGCTATTTCTCAGAGCGCCCAAATAGGTGTGGCCAAATCTGATCTCTACCCCAGCTTCACACTGTTGGGATCTTTAGGGGCTAGCGCCTCAACTTCTGGCTCTGGCAGCCTGAGTGACCTTTTTGATTCAGACAACGTCGGCTATTCATTTGGTCCCACATTCCGCTGGAACATTCTCAATTACGGACGGATCAGAAACAATGTGCGTGTCCAAGATGCCAGATTCGAGCAAACCATCACCGTTTACCAAAACACCGTGCTCAATGCTGCCCGCGAGGTGGAAGATGGCATGACAGGATTTATCCAGGCCAAGAAAGAAGCCGAATTCCTCCGTCAAGGAGTGGTGACCTCTAAAAAGTCATCCGACCTTTCCATGCTGCAATATAAAGAAGGACTGGCCGACTACCAACGTGTACTCGACTCCATCCGA
This sequence comes from uncultured Verrucomicrobiales bacterium, assembly GCA_964398555.1. Taxonomy (GTDB): domain Bacteria; phylum Verrucomicrobiota; class Verrucomicrobiia; order Verrucomicrobiales; family Akkermansiaceae; genus Oceaniferula. The sequence continues at coordinate 1,943 of CAYNNY010000221.1, read as the reverse complement.
TCACTGACCGCCAAGCAAGACCAGTATGCGGCTATCCAAGGGGATATTTCCACCAACCTGATCGCCATGTATAAAGCGCTTGGCGGAGGTTGGGAAATTCGTGACCGTCGCCGGGCGATCCCTCAAGACATCAAGGATAAGATGAAAAACCGCACCAACTGGGGCAAGATGCTCGATGACCCGGAAGGAACCATCGAAGTAGCTCCCGCCAAGGAAAAGTAAAATGAAGGAGAACTCATCATCCAAGGGATTTAGGCGGCTGCTCATCTGTCTACTTGCCTATCTCTTTTTCACTCCCTTCATTCCGCATGATTCTCAGGCCGCCTCTTTGTTTGTCCAAGGGTTTCTCACAGTGACGCTTCTCTATGCAGCATTGGCCGTGCAGAAAAAACAGAACCAGCGCTCGATTGCTTTGGGCGTGATGTCGGTGGCTTTGGTATTTCACTGGCTAGGTCTTTTTCACTTGGTGCCTTATAGTGCAGATGCTGGCCTGTTGTTTTTTATTATTTTTTATGCCCTTATCATCTATGCGTTTGGCAAACAATTGCTCAATTCCACCCATGTGAGTGGAGGGGTGATTATGGGGGTGCTATGCCTGTATCTTGTTATTGGATTGATGTGGGGATCAGCTTATGCGCTTTTGCAGCATACCTATGGAAATGCATTTAGCGGCACCTTGCTTGAGAATGCCGGCACCAGCCAAGTTCACATCTTTAACTACTTCAGTATGGTCACCCAAACCACCTTGGGCTACGGCGATATCACACCACAAATTCCCGAGGCAGCCTCCCTCTGCCAGATGCAGGCGATCGTCGGACAGTTCTACACCGCCGTTCTCGTCGCCTGGCTCGTCGGCATGTATGGCAAGCCGCTGGCTAGGAATGCTGAGCATTAGTCTGTTATTCAGTCATTGAGTGATTCGGTTATTCACTCAATGACTCACTCACCAAATCACCAAATCACTCACTCAATGAGCACAGAAGAAAAAAAGGCGGACGCACCCGCCGACAAAAAATCCGAAGCCCCAAAAGAGGCTGCCCAAAAACCTAAAAAACGCGACCCGATCAAGTTCTGGACACGCAGCACCCTGATCCTTTTGGTGGCCCTTTTTACGGCTCACATCCTAAGTGACAAATACGTGCCTTATACCGCCAATGCCCGAGTCGAAGCTTATGTCGTGCCACTCGCCGCTCAGGTGTCCGGCCAGCTATCCAAGATTTACGTCACCAATAACCAGCTCGTCAAAGAAGGTGATAAGCTCGTGGAGGTGGATTCCGCAAAATATGAGCTCGCCGTCAAACAAGCCCAAGCGGACCTGCAGCAAGCGACTCAGGCATCGGATGTCGATCTCGCTTCCGTAACCACCGCCCAAGCTGGCGTGACCGAGGCCGAAGCTAATTTGTTAAACTCCCAAGTCAAAGGCGAGCGCATCATCAAGCTCGCCGATCAAGGCGCCGCCTCCAAATCGCGCGCCGACGATGCTCGTTCAAAAATCACCAGCAGCGAAGCTAAACTTAAAAGTGCCAAATCAGAGCTTCAAAAAGCCAAAAGCAACCTCGGTGGCACCGGGCAGGACAATGCAAAAATCAAACAGGCTCTCGTCAATCTGGAGCGTGCCCAGCTCGATCTCAACCGCGCGACTGTCCGCGCCCCATCCGATGGAGTGATTACCAACTTCAGCGTAGATGTTGGATATTTTGCCAATGCCGGGGCACCGATCATGACATTCATCTCGGTCTCGGATGTCTGGATTCAAGCCGACATGCGCGAAAACAGCCTGTCCCATATCAAGGCGGGAAACAAAGTGGATATCGTGCTCGATTCCGCACCCGGCAAGGTGTTCAAAGGGTCGATCCGCAGTGTTGGTTGGGGAGTTTCCGATAATACCAAAAACCAGATAGGTGGACTCACCACCGTCAGCACCACCCAAGGATGGCTGCGTG
>CAYNNY010000220.1:0-4111 GCA_964398555.1 uncultured Verrucomicrobiales bacterium | reverse complement strand
GGTAGAGGTTTTTACCTTCCCAGATGGTGCCTTTGCCAATTTGAAAATACTCATTGTCGCAATCGATGGTTAAGGTGTCCGGGGTGTAGGTTTGGATTTTAACGGCATCCGCTCCGCAGTCCTTGGCAATGTGAATGAGATCAATCGCTTCCTGAATGTCATGATGGTGATTGGCTGAGATTTCTGCGATGACATAAGTGGGATGATTGAGCCCTATAGGGTGTCCCTCGATGGAGTATGGCTTCATGTTATAGTTTCTCTTTGGTGTAAACAAGGCAGTCGTGGATTGGGTCGTCTTCTACTCGTGTGAATCCTAGAGTGGTGAAAGCTTTTTCTGATGCTAGGTTGCCGCGTTTAACACGTGCGATCAATCCTTGGTGGGGATGCTTGAGTTTTAATCTTGTTTGTTTTATGACGTGTTTAAGCATGAGTGTTCCGAGACCATGTCCACGATAGTTGTGATCTAAAGAAAATCCAATTTCCAAATAGCCGGAGGGGTCTGGAGTGAGGCGAACCTGACCGATGGGCACAGAGGTCGGTTGGCTGACAAGGTAAAGATAGGTGTCTGGGTTCTGAATCATTTTTTGGAACCAGACGCAGTGGTTTTCCCAAATGAGTTCATTGGTATGAAATCCGCTGGTCCTGACGATGGGGTCGTTAGCCCAATCAAAGTAGAGTTTGGCATCCGAGAGCATCGCAGGGCGGGACCACAGGCCGTCAGCCGAGCAGAATGCGGCTACTCGATCTGCGCCGTAGCCATCAATGATATTTCGGCGTTGTGCGAAGGCGGAATATTTTGTGTCTCCAGATAGCCAGAAATTCAATTCTTGGCTCCATTGCTCTTGATTGTAATCGGTAAACCATCCCAGAGATAGCGCCAGATGTTGGGACTTTAACTCAGCGACGACAGGCTCTTGGTTGTCGGCTAGGGTGACGACAGCGCCAGGAAGTCCGTAGGCGAGCCACTCCCAGCAGGTGCTTCCTCCTGCCGAGATGATGGCGTCAGCCCATTCATACATGGCGGGCATGTTGCGGACGTTGTTGAGAATCTCTATGTTGTGTTTGGATGTGTTGACCCTCTGTTGAATAGATTCGGAATGAGGGTTAGATCCTCCGACTAGGACTCTGAGGTGGAGCCCTTCGAGGCAGATATTTTCTAGGGCATCCAGAACGAGTGATGTAACATTGTTCTGATCCGCTCCACCCATGGTGATGACTATGTTGTTAGCCGGGAAGAGTTTTTCCTTAGCGTTGAGGATGCTCTTTTTAAATTCAGAGCGAATCAGGGCAAAGGGGGAACCTAGTAATGATGTGAAGTCCGGGTTGTGTGACTTTCCGTGAGGGCGATGTTCTGCACCCAGATTTTGATCCAAGATGGCATCGCAATACCAGGTTGCGCAGTGGCCGAAATCGTCAAGAGCGAGGACTTGGATGCCTTTGTTGAATCCTGATTTCTGGTAGGCTTCGCCGAAGTGGTAGCCGTCGAGCACTAGCCAGGTTGCGTTGGATTGCTGGCAGAAGTCGAGCGTCGATTTCGCATCCTGAGTGCTGCCAGGAGCACACTCAGGAAGAAGTGCATGGGTGATTCCTAGTTCTTTGACGCGGTCGATAATGGAAGCTTGGCACTGGGCCGAGAGAATAGTTACGTGGGTTCCTCGTTCCATGACGGCTTGCGCAAGCGCAATCATACGCATGACATGGCCAGTGCCGATGGCGCTTCCGGCATCGGCGCGTATGACTAAGGGGGTGGTCATTTTTTATTCTTGAGTAGTTCGTGCGCTAGTTCCGCGCAGCGCCAATCTTCGAGTGTGTCGATGTCTTGCACTTGCTCTCTAGGAATGATGACGGGGGCTGAGCATGCGCTGAAAATGCCGTCATGGTTAAAAAGCCCGGCGCGCCGGAACCAGTAAAACTGACCGGCGTCATGATAGCGTTCCGGCAGGTCCTGGGAGCGAGTGAGTTCATGCTCAGGGTAGATCATTTCAACGCGCTGGTCCGCGTTGATGCCTAGGGCACGTTGAATAGGAAAGGGGAAAGATGTGACGCTAAAGGCGAAGTCTAACTCGGCATCAGAGCGCAAGGTTTCGAGTCCTTTTTTTAAAATGGCAGATGTGACAAATGGGGCCGTGGCATAAATGCAGCAGGCTTCTTGAATGCTGGTGCCCGCTAATTTCTCAACCTCCAGCACGGCATGTTTCAATACCGGTAAGGTGGCCGTGTGATCGTCGGATAGCTCAGCGGGACGGATGAATGGCACGCTGGCACCGTATTCTTTGGCAACGGTAGCGATTTCATCATCGTCCGTGGAAACGATCACGTCATCAAAACAGTGGCTGGCTAATGCTGCCTCTATCGACCAGGCCATCATTGGCTTACCACGAAACTCCTTGATGTTTTTTCGAGGAATTCGTTTGCTGCCTCCTCGGGCTGGGATGATGGCGATACGCATTTGATTGAGTGGGAAGAGTTTAGTTTGATGCTCGAAGGTTAAGAACTGTCATGATAACTTGTTCGAGGTCGGCGTCTGTCATGGATGCATACATGGGCAGGCTAAGGGCTTTGGCGTAATAAGCTTCTGAATTCGGGCATTTGCCGGGTTGGTAGCCGTAGGTGTTTCGATACCATGGCTGGAGGTAGACAGGGATGTAGAGCACTTGTGAGCCTATTCCTTGATCTCGTAATTCTTGCATGGCGGCAGAACGACTTTTTCCAAGTTGTTCAAAATCAATTTGAACGGTGTAAAGATGCCATGCGATTTGACTTCGATTTTCCTCCTGCCGCACTGCTGGAGTTTTGAGCCAAGGTAAATCTGCAAGGGCCTCATTATAACGGGCTGCGATCTCACGGCGGCGAGCGGTAGAGGCGCTGAGGCGTTTGAGTTGACTTGAGCCAAGGGCACACTGGATATCGGTGATGCGGAAGTTAAAGCCTAACTCCTGCATTTCATAATACCATGGGCCCTGTTCACTGAATGGCGGTTTATCGGATCCGAGCCCTTGGAAGAGCTCCGCATCTCTCGTCATGCCATGGGTGCGCAGAAGGCGTGCTTTTTCAGCATAGGAATCGTTGTTGGTGACGAGCATGCCGCCTTCTCCAGTGGTGAGCGTTTTTACGGGATGGAAGCTGAAGACTGTCATGTCCGCCCATGGGTGACCTCCTTGTTTCCAGGTTTTTCCATTTTCGATGAATCCACCTCCCGTGCCGTGGCAGGCGTCTTCAATGATGATGGCTCCATGCTCTCGGGCAATTTCAGCGATCACTTTCATGTCGGCTGACTGGCCTGCGAAAGCGACGGGAATCACCGCTTTGATGTCATCGGACCACATTGCGCGGAGCGCCTTGGCATCCATATTGTAGGTGTCGGCGTGGATATCGCAGAAGTCAGGTGTGGCTCCGACAAAGGCGGCGCAGTTCGAAGAGGATAAAAACGTATTCGGTGAGGTGACGACTCGGTCGCCTTTACCTATTCCGGCGGCGAGCATAGCCAGATGTAAGGCGGCGGTGCCATTGCAAACAGCAATGGCATATTTGGCCCCTACGTAGTGGGCAAATTCGTTTTCAAAGGCCTCGACGCGAGGGCCACATGTCAGGAAGTCCGATTGAAGGGCATCGACAACAGCCGCGATGTCGTCGTCGCAGATGGATTGTTTGCCGTAGGGGATCATGAAAATCAGTATCTGGTGTTAAGTTGAGAGTTTCAAGTAGGTAGCTACTAGCGCTGATCAGGCTTCAGAGACGTGCTCGTCAATCAGGGTTCGGAGTTCTTCAACCGTGAGAAAGTCTTCATTTTCTCCCGAGGTGTAATTGAATCCGGGCTCAACAGGCTTGGCGTTGAAGTGTTTTTTATAAGCATCGAGATCCCAGTTGGGGATTTGAGGGAGGATGACGTAGTATTGGCCCAGATCGTAGGTGGTGAAAGAATCTGAGCTGGTAATCATTTCCTCGTGGATTTTCTCGCCGGGGCGAATGCCGATGACGGGGTGATCGCAGTCTGGGCCAATGGCTTGAGCGATATCGGTGATGCGGTAAGATGGGATTTTTGGCACAAAGAGTTCACCGCCCCATGCGTGCTCGAGAGCATGCAGCACCATTTTAACGCCATCGGCGAGAG
>CAYNNY010000219.1:0-4132 GCA_964398555.1 uncultured Verrucomicrobiales bacterium | reverse complement strand
TAAGACAGAAAGACACACTCAAAGACAACGAAGGATGTTTTGGCCGTATCTGAAGCATGGACATCATATCTGAAGCGTGTAAATATAATGAAACCACTTGCCCAACTCATTTTTCAGGGCATAATTCCTCACGTTCACACTCTTATAGACCATTATGGAAAACGTCATCATCATTGGAACCGGCCCTGCCGGATACACCGCAGCCATCTACGCCGCCCGCGCCGACCTCTCACCCCTTATCATTACAGGCACCCAGCCTGGAGGCCAGCTTACCACCACCACTGAAGTCGAGAACTTCCCCGGCTTTCCGGAATCCATCTCCGGCCCAGATCTCATGGTGAAAATGCAACAGCAAGCCGAGCGCTTTGGTGCCCGTATTGAATTTGGAAAAATCGACTCCATCGTCAAGGAAGACAATGGCACATTTACCCTCGAAGCAGGCTCCACAACCTACCAATCCAAGGCTGTTATCATCTGCTCCGGAGCATCCGCCCGCTATCTAGGCCTCCCCGGTGAGGAAGATCTCGTCAAAGGTGGTCACGGACTCACCGCTTGCGCCACCTGTGACGGCGCATTCTACCGCGACGTGCCCGTCTGCGTAATCGGAGGTGGAGATTCAGCCTGCGAAGAAGCCATGTTCCTCACCAAATTTGCCAGCAAAGTTTACCTGATCCACCGTCGCGACGAGCTACGGGCATCAAAAATCATGGCGAAGCGACTCCTCGACCACGAAAAGGTCGAGCCGGTCTGGAACTCAACCATCAAAGAATACCTCACCAATGACAAAGGAGACATCCGCGCCCTGCTACTTGAAGACACACAAAACGGTGAAACTTCCGAGCTCGAGGTAGAAGGCGTCTTCATGGCCATTGGCCACACCCCGAACACTCAATTCCTCGGCGACCTCGTCACACTTGACGACTCAGGCTACATCCTCCCTGAAGAAGGAACCCGCACCAATATTGAAGGGCTCTACAGCGCAGGCGACGTTTCCGATCAGGAATACCGCCAAGCCATCACCGCAGCAGGTGCCGGATGTGCGGCAGCCATCGAGGTGGAACGTTGGCTTGCCAAGCAGGACTAAAAAAAACCAAGAAACTCCCGCTATTCGCGTTACTCTACACGGAGAATGATTCACCGCAGTCCCACCACCGCACTCTTCGCGCTACTACTGGCATCCCAGCCCGTAGCCGCCGAGGGGGATGCCGTGCCTCAGCCCGTCACCAAACCAACCACAGCGCCAATCAATCAGGCGGCCACTGAGCAGCCCACCGAACCGTTGGTTAAAAAAATATCGGCCGATATCTACCAAATCGGCCGTGTAACATTCAACAAAACCACACGAGAAATCAGCCTGCCCGCTCACAGCAACCTTCTCGAAGCCGGCACCCCCCTTGAGTTCCTCCTCGTTCATCTCAACGGTGAAAAAGTCCACGAGTCGCTCCTCGTCACCGAGACCGACCCAACCAACCTCAATATCGCGCTCAAACTGCTCAACTACAAAGAATCCCAGGAACTCTTCAAACCTCTCTTAGCCGATGGCTCACGGGCCGAGAAAGAACACGTCGTAGCAGATGACATCCGCAAAGCCGCCCGCTTCACCATCCACGTAAGCTGGAAAGAAAATGGACAAAAAAAATCAGTCCCGATCACTCAATGGCTTCAGCACAGCGTCACCGGCAAACCTATGCCTATCATCCCTTGGGTTTACAGCGGATCCTACATGCACCGCAACCGATTCAAGGCCAAAGTCAACGGCAACATTTTCGCCCTTTTAACCAACGAAAGCGCCATCGCTAACTACCCGGGAGCCGATCGTCACGACGACACCCTATGGCTCTCGCCTAAAAACATGGCACCTGAAGACACCCCCATAACCATCACCATCACCATCAAACCCTGGAACGGTGAACTCTAAGCAGAAAAACCTAACAATACCACACAATTATGAAATCTCTCTCCCTAGTTCTAGCCATTACCATCCCACTTGCCTTACCTCTGGCTGCGCAAAAAAAACAAAACCCCTACACCTCTATCAAGTTAGAGATGAAGCGCGCCATTGAACGTGGCAATACCTACCTCAAAAGCCAGCAGGACAAAGAAGGATTTTGGCGCGAGCCGAAATACCCGGCCTACACCGCACTCGCGCTCACCGCAGCGATGCGCTCCCCGTCTCACGAAAAATCCAAACACATCGATCAAGGCTACAGCTGGCTCGCCAAACAACAAAAAAAAGATGGCGGCATCTACGGGCAAGGACTAGGCACCTACAACACCGCCACATCCATCGTCGCTCTCGTCTCAACCGGAGACAAAGCCCATCACCCCGCCATTCTCAAAGCCCGCCGCTATCTCATTGGCCAGCAAGCTGACTTAGGCATCAAAGGCGAAACCGATGACATCTACGATGGAGGAATCGGTTACGGCGGACGATATAAACACTCCGATCTTTCCAATACCTACCTTGCCGTCGAGGCACTGCGACTCTCCCGCAACATCGCCCAAGACAACGCCGAGGGCAAACAACCTGAACTCAACTGGGACGCCGCCATCAAGTTCATCTCCCGCACCCAGAACCTCAAAGAAACCAATGACCAACCGGACATCAGCAACGACGGCTCATTTATCTACTTCCCTGGCGACTCGAAAGCCGGACACACCACTCACCCAGATGGCACCAAAACCCTGCGCGGCTACGGCTCCATGACCTACGCCGGGCTGCTATCGCTCATCTACGCTGAACTCGACGAAAAAGACCCTCGTGTCATCGCCGTAAAAAAATGGGCCAGTGAAAATTACACCGTCAAAGAAAACCCCGGTATGGCAACCAAAGAAGACCCCAGCCTCGGCCAGCAAGGACTCTACTACTACTACCACGCCATGGCCAAAGCGCTCGCCGCCTCAAACACCGATAAACTCACCCTCAAGGATGGCAAAGAAGCCGACTGGCGCAAAGACATCTCCCACGTTCTGATCACCAGCCAACGCGAAGACGGCTCATGGATCAACCCCAACTCACGCTGGTGGGAAAGCGACCCCGTCCTCGTCACAGCCTACGCCGTGCTCACCCTCGAGCAAATCTACCACTCCATCCCCGAGTAAGGATGCATGTGAGCATCATCACCGGAAAACTTTTCAATAAAGCCTAGGGCAACGCCTGACTTTTATACATGAATTTTCTAGATCAAAAACAACAGATTGCAAACACGGTCTGAAACGCATCTGTATCCCAGCGAGATTGAATATCATAGCACAGGGTTGAGCATCTGCAACACCCTGTGAATATGGGAGCCACACAGTATCGAATCCCAGCGGGATTCAACAAATGCCAGCGTCTATGTTGAACCACTCTAGGGTTAGGGTCTATCATTTAACTTGGCTCAGGGTGGTGCTAACGCTCAACCCTGTGCTTTGTTCTTTGATCCCGATGGGATAGAAATACATACGGGTAGAATTGCCAGTGGCGATAGGCAGTCCGATTACCCCCGCCACGGCAGCGACACGATCGGAGGGATCCAACTTGAGGTTCATCCCTCACCTCCGCTACACTCTTTATTGTTCCGCCTTGTTTTTGTTCGGCGGAGGCCCTGGTTAGTCCGCCTTGTGCCTTTCGAGAACCTCCTTCATCTCCTTGAGATTACTCCCGTCCTTTTTCCTGCTTTGCAGCCTTGCGGAGAAGCTCCCAGTCTCGGCTGGTCAGATTCACCTTGTCGTAGCAGCGCGTAGACCAGTTATGAATGTCGCTCAACCCAAAATCTCGTTCTCCCTAGCTGGGTCGCCCTTTGCATCGCTGTAGATCTCTCGAACCTTCTCAATAAAGAGGGCCACATCTTCGGGGTGGCCCGCATCGAAGCGACTGAGTTAGCCTTCAGCAAATGGAAGAGAAAGCCGTTCAGTCCACCGGAATCCATCTTCGCTCTTTGGATACTCCAAAACATGAATACCACCGCTATCAACGTCAAAGGCAATCCTCTTCCCGTCGAACAACCGAAATAATTAATTCAGCGACAGTAACATCTAGGAGTGGTTCGGCTAAAGCTATCGATCGAATCTTCAATTTGAGTGGTGTGGCGAGCTTAATATGAATGTAGCTTCCTCGTAACGTCTCAAGAAATAATTTTGATGCATTGGG
>CAYNNY010000218.1:0-4165 GCA_964398555.1 uncultured Verrucomicrobiales bacterium | reverse complement strand
TTCTCCATTCTCCATTCTCCATTCTCCATTTAACCCTCCGCTATGTCTGACGAACCCCATCTCCGCCGCCCTTACCTCACACTTCCTGGAGCGACGGGGATGCCTGACGTGCGTGAAATTTTGTCATCGATGCCCGAGGAGCAAAAGCACCGCTTCGAGTCGTCGGGTGAATTTATCCGCCGACTGGCCTATCGGATCGGTAAATGGCGTGAAAGTTTACCTGATGATGAAGAGCCTGCGATTTTTGCCCTGATGTCCAATGGCGATGCCGTGGAAGTGCACACCCTTGGCGAGGACGGCCACTCCAGTGTGGTGGTGGAAGGGAATCTCAATGGATCGGCCTGCATGCTGATTAGTCACCAATCGAGTTTTCAGGTGCTGTGTTACACTCGGAAAATCGAAGAGGAGAAGCCGGCTCGTAAAATAGGCTTTCATGTGGGTGGCGAGGAAATTGAGGCCTAAGTTTTGAATTGTGTGGGGCGTTATTTTCCTCATGAAAGCAGCTTTGTTTTGTGTTCTTATCGCAGTTTTGTTCGTTTCTGAACTAGAGGCGGGGCCAATGCGGGAGACGATGAAAGTAGTGGATGTTGCGATCAGTGAAAAGGAATGGGCGCAGGCTGAAGCTAAAATCGAAAAGTTGCTCGCGAATCAGCGATGTGCTTTGGCGATCAAGGCGTCCGTTTTCGGTGCCGTGTATTTTAAGAAAGGGTGGTGTGAATATAGGCAAAAAAAGTGGGCAGAGGCTATTGGCTCCTTCAAAGCTTGTTATCAGAAGTTTCCCAGCAATAGAAATGACAAGAATCAATATCATCATGAGTCACTTCGGCGTTGGGCGGACGCCTTGTATATGATGAAGGATTATGAGGAGGCCGCGAGGCTCTATCGGAAATACATTTCTGAAAGTGCAAAATAAACACTTTCTTGGGATTTATAGACAGATGATTGCCATTCTGGCGTTATTGTTCATAGTGACCGCCAACGCATGACTGACTTACTTATTGCACCCGCCCGCGAAAGCGGATGTGAAGATCTCGAATCCCTTACTGAAGTGGTGCAAGCCGCTGCCGGAGAGCAGCGTTCGGCCATCGATGATATTCTCGATTCTGGCACCGTGGATGAAGAGCCGTATCTGCGTGCTATGGCTGAAAATATTGGCATGGAGTGGGTTGAGACGATTGCTGATTTTGAAGATGTGGAGCCGTTACGCAAAGCCTGCGGGCCTCGAGTCGCCTTGGCTCATCGGCTTCTTCCTGTTGAGTTGATCGGGGATGATGAGGCGCAAAGTTTGGTGCTGCTGACGTATGATCCGCTTAACTTGGTGGCCCGTCAGTCGGCGACCCAGCAGATTAAGTTGCCGATTATTTGGAAAATGGCATCGCGGCGCAGGATTCATGAGTCGCTGCGTAAACTTTACGGTGTGGGGGCTGATACTTTTGAACAAATCCTCGAAGGCCGTGACCTCGATTACGATAATCTGGAGTCCGCCGACGAGGCGAATGTCATTGATGCCGATGAGGATGAGGAGGCCAGTGTGGTCAAATTTGTCAACCAGATCATCCGCGAAGCCTTGCAGCAGCAGGCGACGGATATTCACGTTGAGCCGCTGCATGATAATTTACGTATCCGTTATCGGATCGACGGATTGTTAGTGGAAGTGACCGTTCCTGATAATATCAAGGCACTACAAAGTTCCGTGATCGCACGATTGAAGATCATGGCGCATTTGGATATTGCCGAGCGACGACTGCCTCAGGACGGTCGGATCAACCTTCAATTTGAAGGTGGCTCCATCGACGTTCGGGTGGCGACGGTGCCCACCGTGGAGGGGGAGAGCGTCAGCCTTCGATTGCTCAACCAGGAGAAATTCACCATTGCCCGTCTTCAGCTCGAGTCCTTTGTGGAGCATAAAATCGACCAGCTTCTCAAATTAAGTAATGGCATCGTGCTGATCACCGGTCCTACGGGATCTGGTAAATCGACCAGTCTTTATTCCTTCCTCAGTGCGGTCAATAAGCCGGACACCCGCATTGTGACCATTGAGGATCCTGTGGAAAACAAGCTTCCTGGAGTGATGCAGATTGCGGTGAAGTCTGAAATTGGCCTCACCTTTGCCACGGGGCTGCGCTCTATTCTGCGCGCTGATCCTAACATTGTTATGATTGGTGAGATCCGCGACCTCGAAACCGCTGAGATTGCCATTCGGGCATCGTTGACCGGTCACCTCGTGTTTAGCACCCTGCACACAAACGATGCCATGGGTGGGATCAGTCGACTCACCGATATGGGGGTGGAGCCTTTTCTGGTCTCCGCCTCAGTGAGAGCGTTTCTTGCCCAGCGCCTTGTGCGGAAGCTTTGCCCTAGCTGTAAAGTGCCGCATGAGCTCACCGCTCATCAGCGTGAAGAGTTGGAAATTCCAGATGAAATCACAGGTCAGTGTTATGATGCTGTAGGCTGTGACAAATGCCGAAACACAGGCTTCAGTGGTCGGTTTGCTATTTATGAAGTAGTTCTTCTCACTCAAGATATGCAGGATCTCATTGTTAAAGGAGCTGATAGTCGGGAGCTGGTGGAGCAATCCTATAAAGATGGCTACGTCCCGATGCGTGAATATGGCTGGATAAAAGCGTTGGCGGGTCAGACCACCTTGGAAGAAATTATTTCAGTAACCAGTTCAGATCTTTGTTAATTTTAAGTGGGCTTCGATTTTTTTCAACATCTAATAATATGCCCACTTTTAGTTACAAGGCTCTATCTGCCAATGGTTCCGTTAGCACGGGTGATCTCAAAGCTGAAGATCGCTCTGAGGCCTTGCGAATGCTTGGGAAACGGGGACTTCAGCCCGTGAACCTTCGGGAGGGGGCAGGTGCGGCACCTTCTGGAAAAAAGAAAGAAAAATCATCGGCTAAGGATCAAGGCGCTTCATCTAAGTCCGAGGGGAAATCCACTCCTCGGGATGGGAAAGGGATGTTGAAGTTGAAGCGGGCGGAGGTTGTTTTATTTACCGAGGAGCTTAGTGAGATGTTAGGCGCGGGGCTTCAGCTCGAGCCAGCGTTAAAATCGATGGAGAATCGCGAGGAGTTAGGCTCACTCAAAGATGTTTCCCGCAGTGTCCGGCAGCTGGTGCGTGACGGTAGCAGTTTTTCCCTGGCTCTGCGTAAAGTGAGCGATAGCTTCGGCCCGCTTTACTGCAGTTTAGCCGCAGCAGGAGAGGCGAGTGGCGCGCTCGATACCATTCTCATGCGCCAGGCGCATTACCTGAAAACCTTGCAGGAGTTGCAAAGTAAAGTGACTCTTGCCCTGATCTACCCAGCGTTTCTTATTTTTGCTGGAATCGGAGTGGGCATCATCTTTGTTACCAAGCTCATCCCGCAGCTCACGGATCTGATTTCTAGCACGCCCGGTGGTAAAATCCCCCTGGGGGCAAGAATTCTTATCGGAGCTAGTGACTTTTTCCAAAGTTGGTGGTTGGTGATTTTGCTGACCATCATAGGTAGCTCGCTGGTGTTTAAGGCGTGGAAGGATATGGAGTCCAACAAGCTGACCTGGGATCGGGTGAAGCTTAAAATTCCGCTGATGGGTAAAGTGATTGAAAGTCGGTTTTACGTTCAGTTTCTAGAAACCATGGCAAACTTGGTGGGCAATGGTCTGCCCTTATTACGGGCCTTGGAGCTGTCGCGTGATGCTACGCAGAATTTACACATCCGGGGGCACATGAACCGAGTGATCGAAATGGTGGGTGATGGGCGCTCATTTTCCCGATCCTTGCTGAGCTGTGGAATTTTCCCTCCCTTGCTGATCGATATGGTATCGGTCGGTGAAAAAACCGGCAAGCTTGATCAATCGCTCCGGCGTGCCGCCGAACGCTACGACAAAGAGCTTAATAAAAACTTAGCCCGAGTCATGGAGCTCATCATGCCACTGGTGTTGGTTGTCATGGCCTTACTCATCGGCACCATGGCTTACCTCATGATCACCGCTATCTTCCAGACGATTGATAACTTGGGTGGACGATAGAAGGATATCGCCGATTTCTTTCCGAGTTGAGGGCATCGGGCTGGCGAGGGATCTTTGAAGGCGAGTTTGAGTTTGAATTCTCCTATGGTTTTTTTGCCTATCTTCACTTCCAACATTTATAATCTCGACGAACGGCGCGGATCTACTCAAA
>CAYNNY010000217.1:0-4310 GCA_964398555.1 uncultured Verrucomicrobiales bacterium | reverse complement strand
GAATCACTGACTAACTCACCAAACACGACGCACGACAGTAAGTCGACAGGCCGGGAGGCCTATCCTACCATGAACTCCATCTACGCTAACCTCAACGATCTCGTCCGGCTCTCTGCCAAGGCGCGGGGGTTTAGCTTTTTGCCGAAACAGCCGATCCACAGTATCCTCGCCGGGCGGCATGCGTCGCGACTGCGAGGACGGGGGCTGAACTTCGAAGAAATCCGTGGCTACCTCCCTGGCGATGATGTGCGGACGATGGATTGGAAAGTCACCGCCCGAATGCGATCACCCCATGTCCGCGTTTACACCGAGGAGCGAGACCGCCCGGTCCTCTTCATCGTCGATCAACGGGCATCCATGTTTTTTGGGAGTCAGCGCACTATGAAATCCGTCGTCGCCGCAGAAGTCACCGCCCTCGGTGCGTGGAAAGTGCTCGATCAGGGAGATCGCGTCGGCGCTTTGATTTTTAACGACGACGAAATTATTAGCATCAAACCGCACCGGAGTCGCACACGAGTGAGAGAGCTTCTTGGCGCGGTGGTGAAGATGAATCATCAGTTAGGAAAAGACCACCACGCCACCGCCAACCCTGAGATGCTCAATAAAGCGCTAAACCAAGCGCTCCAAATCGCCAAGCACGACTACCTCATCTGCACCGTGGGTGATGGCTTTGGCATGAATGAAGAAACCAAACGGCTCATCACCCTGCTCAGCGCCCACAACGATGTCATTTCTATTTTTATCTATGACCCGCTCGAGGCCGAACTGCCCAAAGCTGGAAAACTGACCATGGCAGAAGGAACTTATCAGTTAGAAATCGACACCAACAACCAAAAGATCCGCCAAGAGTTCGACTCTGACTTCCAAGAGCGCCTTTCCCAGATGCAAACGATGGCCCGTGGCCGATCGATTCCGCTCTTACCCATCGAAACCAGTCGTGACGCCGCACGCCAAGTGCGCGACCTCATGGGTGCTGCCATTGGCCAACGACGAAAGGGGAAACATGGACGATAAACTCATCCAAGAAAATTCCGCCCCCGGGTTCGATCAAATGCACGACATCGTGCTGCCTGATCCCATCTCATGGTGGCCGCTGGCACCCGGCTGGTGGGTGATCCTGCTCATTCTCGCGCTCGCCGTGATCTGGCTAAGTGCTGCGGCCTATCGCCGATGGAAAAAGAACGCCTACCGTCGCGCCGCGCTCAGAGAGTTAGAAAGCATCTCACCCGCCGACATCCCCGCGCTGGTCAAGCGAGTTAGCCTATGCATCTACCCCAGAGAGCAAGTCGCCACCCTCTCCGGCGAGGCCTGGCTCGAGTTTCTTGATCAAGCAGGAAACACCCAAGACTTCACCCAAGGCCCCGGCCGCTACCTCCTCGAACTCTCCTACAATCCCAACGCTAAAAACATCCCCATCGAAGAACTCACCAGCGTGATCCGAAAATGGGTAGGATAGGCCTCCCGGCCTGTCGACTGCCTATCCGCTGATCAACCCAAACACTCAACCCAAGGCCCCACAGACTCACTCAACCAGCACGACGCACGACAGTGAGTCGACAGGCCGGGAGGCCTATCCTACCATGTTTACCTTCGCCCATCCTTGGCTCTTTCTCCTGCTCGCACTTCCTCTGGCAGTGAAATTCTGGCTGCCTGCGCATCGGGAAGTGAGATCCGCGGTGCGTGTCCCCTTTCTCAATCGGCTCTCAAAAATAACCGGCCAACAAACCTCTGAAGGCTCAACCGTCACCCAAAAAACCAAAATCCAAACCCTCACCACCTGGCTCTGCTGGATCGCTATCATCACAGCCCTCGCTCGCCCCCAGTTTTTTGAACCACCCATCTCCAGAGTCCTTCCCACCCGAGACCTGTTGCTCGCCATCGATCTCTCCGGCTCCATGCAGATCGAAGATTTCAAGGACTCCGATGGAAAAACAAGCGACCGCCTCACCGCCGTGAAACAAGTGGTCGACGACTTTCTCAAGCACCGGGAAAATGATCGGGTCGGCCTCATCCTCTTTGGCTCCGCCGCCTTCGTGCAGGTGCCATTCACGGATGACCTCGACGTCTGCCGCGAACTTCTCGACGAAGCCCAGGTCGGCATGGCTGGGCCGAAAACCGCCATCGGCGATGCCATCGGCCTCTCCATCAACGTCTTCGATCGCAGCGAACAACAAGACCGCGTCCTCATCCTGCTCACCGATGGCAACGACACCAGCAGCAAGGTGCCACCCGCCGATGCCGCACGGATCGCCAAAGACAAAGGCATCGTCATCCACACCATCGCCGTCGGCGACCCCGAGGCGGCAGGCGAAGAAAAAATCGATGAAGAAAGTCTGAAGGAAATCTCAAAAATAACCAGTGGCTCCTTTTATCGGGCGCTCGATCGCAACGAGCTTGAAAAGATCTATGATGAGATCGACGCCCTCGACACCCGCGAAGTGGAAACCGTCAGCTACCGGCCCCGCCGCGAACTTTACCCATGGTCCTTGGGGCTGGCCGTCCTCCTCACCCTCATCCTCCAATCCTGGCTCGTCCTCCGTAGCAGCCAATCACTGACCACTGATCACTGATCACCGCCCACTTAAAAAATGCTCGATGCCTTTCATTTCATCCGCCCATGGTGGTTGTTGCTCTTCATCCCCACGGTGATTCTTCTCTCGGTGCTCTGGCGTCAACAAGACTCCCTCAGAGCCTGGCGAAAAATCATGGACCCACATCTTCTGGAGGCATTAGTGACAGGAGAGAGTCAGCAAAAACCCATCCGCCCCATCACCTTGTTAGCTGCGCTCCTCACCCTAAGCATCCTCGCGCTCTCCGGTCCCACTTGGAGCTTGGAGCCCTCTCCCTTTGCCGAGGATCAATCCGCATTGGTCATCGTTCTCAAAGTCACCCCCAGCATGGAAGAGCAAGACGTTCAACCATCACGGGCCGAGCGGGCGGTGCAGAAAATTCAGGATTTGCTCAAGCTGAGAAGTGGCGCCCGCACGGCACTCGTCGCCTACTCTGGCAGTGCCCACCTCGTCATGCCACTCACCAAGGATGCCGGCATCATCAACTCCTTCGCCACCGACCTCACCCCCGCCATCATGCCCAGCGACGGCAATGATGCCGCCGCAGCCTACGCCCTAGCCGAAAAAGAACTCACCCGCGCCAAAGCCTCCGGCTCCATCCTTTTCATCACCGATGCCCTCTCCGATTCACTCGAATTTTCCGGAACCCCAGTTCAGGTTCTCGGCATGGTTGGTCCAGATGGGGTAGAAAACCTCAAATCCAACACCGAAGCCACTGGCGCCCAATTCACCCCACTAAGCATCGACGACACCGATATCACCCAACTCAACCAACGCATCGAAACCTCCTTCCAATCCATGCCCTCAGACGAAGGCAACCACTGGCGCGACCAAGGCTACTGGCTGCTCCCTCTCATCGCCCTCCTCACCCTCTTCTGGTTCCGCCCCGGATGGAAAGTAGGATAGGCCTCCCGGCCTGTCGGCTGCCTATCGCTGATCAACCCAAGAAACCCACAACCCAAGCACACAACCCAACCTAACCTCCCACGAACGACGCACGACAGTAAATCGTGCAGGCCGGGAGGCCTATCCTACGATGAAAAACTACAACCCTGATATAGAAACTCAAAAAACTAAGAGGAAGCTACCCCATTGGGAGCAAGTCGGGTGTACCTATTTCATCACCTTTCGGCTCAACGATTCAATCCCCAAATCCAAGCTCATTGATTGGAATCAGCGACGGGAAATGTGGTTGCGAAGTATCGGAGTTGCTCCGCAAACTCCATCGACCCTTCTCCATGAAAAATTAACTGCTGCTCAAAAATCCTATCACTCCGAACATTTCACCCATTACTATCATAACTTGCTGGATCAAGGCTTGGGGACGTGTGAACTCCGCGATCCAAAAAATGCACAATCTGTAGCCAATGCACTTTTATTTTTTGATCATCTTCGGTATGAAATGGGTGATTTCATCATTATGCCTAACCATGTACACCTTCTCGTCACTCCACAGCAAGAGTGGTCGTTATCGGTTTTACTAAAAACTTGGAAAAGCTTTTCAGCTCGGGAGATCAATCAAAACACTCAGCAACATGGAAAATTATGGCAGACTGAATCCTACGATCACATTATCAGAAACGAGCAGCAACTGCTACGCATCCAGAGATATATCAAAGAAAACTCCAAAAACCTCCATCCTCACGAATACCATTACCACCAAGCAAAGTAGGATAGGCCTCCCGGCCTGTCGACTGCCTATCGCTGATCAACCATAGCACGCAACCATAGCACGCAACC
>CAYNNY010000216.1:1448-4337 GCA_964398555.1 uncultured Verrucomicrobiales bacterium | reverse complement strand
ATCCGTGGTAAAAAAAAACTGAAGTATCATCCCAAGCCATATCAACTTCGCGCATTTCGTCCCCTTTCGCGGTAAGCGCCGCAGGCATCAAGCCATGCCAACACAAACAAAAATTTCCCCTACAACATGTCAGATAATCAACAACTAGAAGGTGGTGCCTATGAGGTGATCCGCGGTCGGATGGAAAAGCATGGTGCGGTTCTTCGTGAACGCATCGAGCAACTCAACGCTGCCCGCAAAGAGATCTTCGGTGCCATCGACCCCGCCCTGATCGCCACCGAGCGGATCAGCACTGAGTTCAACTGCGTGCCACGCGATATGGTATCGATAGGCGCCAACCGGTTCCTCTTCGGATACAACATCCAGTTTGGCCTCAAACAAACCACCGATCCGTCAGACGTCTTTGATATTTACGAATACGATGAAGACGCCCACACGTTTTCCAAGCTCGATGAATCCGCTATCTTCGGCACCGAGTTCGCCAGCGAGTTCGAATACCTTTACAAGTATTACAAACAAACGACGTTTGTAAAATTCATGCTCATCGGCCCGCACCTCTACATGGGAATGCGGATAGGGAAGGAGATCGACGATATCAAAACGTTCAAATGGCTGATCAATGGCGACGGGTCGTTAGGATACCTCGGCAACCGCTTCGACCACGAATACAAATTTCCACCGCAACAAGAATTTCAATGGATCCGTGCCCACCGCGATATGCAACGTGGCGGCGAGTTCCCCCACATTTCCATCGAGGACAAAATCTTCGTCGAAACAGTCGGTGGTGACCTCACGATCAAAATCGAAGACAACACCGCCGAAGGCAAAGGCATTTACAATGAAGATGTCACCGATATCGACCAAACACTCGACGATGCTGAAATTTTCTACGCCATCGTCGGCCCGCTGATCCTTCTCAAGATCCTCCCTTACCGCGAGGAAGATTACCGCTATCTCGTTTATAACGAAAAAAACCACGACGTGCATCGGCTCGATGCCATTGGCCACTCCTGCGTCCTCCTCCCCGACGACCACGGCCTCATCTTTGCCAACGGCTACTTACTTCTCAGCGGCGAGGTCAAGACGTTCGACCACGGCATCCTCGATATGCGATTTGAAAAGCGGATCGTCAGCGCCAACGGGGAAGACACCCTCTTTGTTTTCTACAACCGGGCCAGCGGAGACTACGTGCTGCTGTCGTATAACCTCATCGAACGACTCGTCGAAAACCCCACGATCTGCAGTGGCTACTCGCTCTTCCCCGATGGCAAACAGCTCTATTTCCGCACCGAAAACGCCGCCCAAAAACACCACGTCATCCAGGTCTGGCAAACGCCCTACATCAACGAGGAGTTCTCCGCCAAAAGCGTCGAGGAGAATGATTCCCTCCTCTTTAAAATTGGTAACGCCGACATCGTGCGCTGCATGGCGGAGTGTCGGGAAATTCTCAATTTGTTAGGAAAAGAAGATTCCTACGCAGGACTCTACCTCGACCTCGTTAAAAAATCCGGCGACATCAAAGACTCGTATTTCTGGCTCAGCAAAGATGCAGCCTACCAGCTCTCCGAGCCGCTGAAAGAAATCCACGCCGCCGCGAACTCCGCAATCGATGAGTTTGATAAAGTCGTGAAGCTTAGGCAATCGACCGCCGCCCAGAGCAACGAAACCCGCGCTGCGGTCAAAGCGCTGATCCGCCAGGTCGAGCACTCGCCACCCGATGACATCCAAGGCTACGTTCACCAGCTTTCCTCCCTACGCACCCTACGCGGCGATATCATCGGCCTGCGTGACCTTCGTTACATCGACCTCGATCTCGTCGTTCAGTTAGAAGAAGAAGTCGTCACCGCCACCCAAAGCGTTTCCAATAAAACCGTCATTTTCCTACTCACCGAACAAGCGCTCGATCCCTACCGGTCCGCGGTCGATGAACAAAAGGCATCGATTACGCAACTCACTAAAGTCACCGAGGCCGTCGCTACGGCCGAAGCGCTCGATGCCGCAGGTGCCGAACTCGAAATGCTAATCGATGTCGTCAGCAACCTCAAGATCGAGGACGCCACCCAAACGACGTCGATCATCGAAAGCATCTCCAGCATCTACTCGACGCTGAATGCCGTCCGGGCCGAGCTAAAAAATAAACGACAGTCGCTAGCGAAAGCTGAAGGCACTGCCCAGTTCGGAGCCCAGATGAAACTGCTTGGTCAAGCGATTGTCAACTACCTCGACCTCTGTGACCACCCGGACAAGTGCGAAGAATACCTCACCAAACTCATGGTGCAGATCGAAGAGCTCGAAGGAAAATTTGCCGAGTTCGACGAGTATGCTGAGCAACTCGCCATCAAACGCGAGGAAGTTTACGATGCCTTCGAAACCCGCAAAACCAGCCTCCTGGAAAAACGCAACAAACGCGCGACCAACCTCGTCAAGTCCGCCGAGCGCGTGCTCTCCGGCATCAAAAACCGCGCCGAAGGCTTTAAAGAGATCAACGAGATCAACGGTTACTTCGCCGGAGATCTGATGATTTCCAAAGTCCGCGACATCATCGAACAACTCGGTGAGTTAGGCGACAGCGTCAAAGCCGCCGACATCCAGACCCAGCTCAAAACGCTCAAAGAAGATGCCGTCCGCCAGCTCAAAGATCGCAAAGAACTCTTTGTCGATGGCACCAACATCATTCGATTTGGCAAACACCAATTCAACGTCAACACCCAAGGGCTCGAACTCTCGATCGTGCCCCGCGATGAAAAGATGTGTTTCCACCTCGCCGGCACCGACTTCTTCGAAACCATCACCAACACCGACTTCCTAGCCACCCGCCCCGTCTGGGACCAAGAAGTCATCTCCGAAAACAAAGCCGTCTACCGCGCCGAATACCTAGCCTACCAGTTT
>CAYNNY010000216.1:0-1348 GCA_964398555.1 uncultured Verrucomicrobiales bacterium | reverse complement strand
GCATCAACCCAAGCCCCCAACCCCAGCGAAGCCACAACCCAAGAGCAAAGCCCCCCAACCCGAGATTCTTCAACCTTGAATCTCGAAGCCATCACCCGCTTCGCAGGTGAACGCTACTCCGAATCCTACACCAAAGGCGTGCACGACCACGACGCCTTCCTCATTCTCCAGTCCCTCCTCCCTATCCACGAAAAAATCGGCCTACTCAAATTTCCCCCCGCCACCCGCGCCGCCGCCATCCTCTTCTGGCACACCTGGGAGTCCGAGGAAAAACCTACCCTCACCCAACAACTCACCGCTCTCCACCAAACCACCATCCTCCGTGGCAGCGGATTCCAACCGCCCAGCCCCACAGAAGACAACCCCCACATCCAAACCCTCCTCACAGCTCTCGAAGAGAGCCACCCACTTCAAACTTCAAACTTCAAACTCCAAACTTCCTCCTACCTCTACTCCCAGCTCACCTCCGGCACCCCCTTCGTCATCTCCCCTGAGGCCGATGCCCTACTCACTCACTTCAAAAAAACCCTCACCGCCAAACGCGCCAAAGACACCTACGAAACCTCCATCGCCCCCCTCACCGGCGAAGCCCGCTACCAAACCATCCTCGATTGGCTCCGTAGCGCGACCGTCTCGGTCGCTCAAAACCCCTCCGGCGAAGCCGCTAACTCCTCTTCAAACTTCAAACTTCAAACTGAATACTTATCAGAAGCCGCCGCCCACCTTCTCATGGGTGAACCGCAAAAACGCAACATCCACCACGTCGAAGTCACCGCCGAGATCACTGGCCTGCTAGGCTCCCACTCCACCGTCACCGAGGGCACCTACCACTTTCATTACAACACCATGATGGAAAAACTCGACCAGTTCGAGACCATCGACGTGCCGACGTTCAAAGCCTATCAACACACCAAACAAGAACTCACCGAAGACAAACGTGACGCCATGCGACTCCACGAGTTCCAGGCCCGTGTGATGTCGTCGTTTGTCCGAAACAAACTTCTCAACGACGTTTACCTCCCCATGATCGGCGACAACCTCGCCAAACAAATGGGCACCGCAGGCAAAGACACCCGCACCGACCGCATGGGACTTCTCCTCCTGATCTCACCTCCCGGCTACGGAAAAACCACCCTCATGGAATACGTCGCCAACCGACTCGGCCTCACGTTCATGAAAATCAACGGGCCAGCCATCGGTCACGCCGTCACCTCGCTCGACCCCGCCGAGGCACCGAACGCCTCCGCCCGGGAGGAAATCAACAAACTCAACCTCGCCTTGGAAATGGGTGACAACGTCATGCTCTACCTCGATGACATCCAGCACTGCAACCCCGAGTTTCTCCAAA
>CAYNNY010000215.1:0-4379 GCA_964398555.1 uncultured Verrucomicrobiales bacterium | reverse complement strand
GGGTTCCTGTTTTATAGCACGCTATTTGGTTGACGAATTTTTATTTTACTTCAGGTTTCTTAGCGAGCAGACCTTTCACCGAGGGTGCTGAAGGTATGAGGCCTTATTCTGTATAAACCTCTGCATCAACCCCGCCCTGAAAACATCCCTTACATTTCGATATGGACGACCGCTATCAAATCATTCAACGCACCGCAGAACTTTCATTTGGCACTCAGTTTGAGGCGACCGATAAGCTGATTAGTCGACAGGCTCAAATTCACCGGTTTGACATTCCTGGGGAAGATGCTCCATCCGATTGGAAAAAGCTCTTTAATGAAGGTTCTGGCTCTTTAACCACACTTAGTCACATGGGCTTGCCCATTATTTATGACAAGGGTGTGAATGGAGCTGGGCCGTATCTTATTCGTCAGTTGGTGGATGAGCCTACGCTGGCCTCACGCCTTGAGCAGGGACCCTTGAGTGAATATGAAGTTTGGGAACTTGCCCAGCAACTGCTTGATATCCACAGTGCAGGCGTCTCGAAGGAGTATTTTCACGGGGCCTTGTCGCCAGAGCGTATTTGTTACGCCACACGTCCTGGCGGAGAGAAACGATACTACATCACGGATTTTGGTCTTCCCGAGCTGCATAATCTGATTCATGGCACTCAGGATTACTTTGGTCAGCCATGTTTGATTTCTCTGGAGCAAGCCAAAGGGGATGCTCCCTCGGAGATTTCTGAGATTTTTTCGATTGGGCAGTTGCTTTACCTTTGTTTGGCTGAAAATCATCCTTTTGCGTCTAACGATGTGAGTGAAATTGCCAAGTTGCACAAAAATTACCCATTGCCTCCGATCAGCGACACCCGTGATGATATTCCGGAGGGCATGGTCAATTGGATGAAGCAAATGACGACAACCAATCCGAAGGCTCGCTTTGCTACCTACGCCGAGGCTATGGAAGCCCTGCCCGGTCCGGTGCAAACCGCTCCTATTCCTGTCATTCCGACAGCGACCACGCAGCAGACTGTCGCGGCCGTAGCCGCTCAAACGGGCACTCAGGCGGTGTCATTTACGACCACCACCCAAGCCATAACTGCCAGTCAAGGTGGCGCTGCTAAATCGGGAAGCGCATTGAAGCAACTTTTGCAAGAGCCGCTGATCATTGGGGGTGTTGTCGTTGTGGTGATTTTGATGATTGTCGGGGTCTTGGTCTTTTCAGATGATGAAAAAGCTGACTCGTCCACCAAAGCCGCTGTCGTCAGTGATGAGAGTTCTGAGGACTCAGATGAGGAAGAGGGTAGCGCAGATTTAGTGTTGGAGGGCTTGGAAGCAGGCCTCGTTGTGGCGCTCAATTTTGAGAGTCGTCTTTCGGCTTCCAACAGTAAAAGTATCAAGGCCGAGCCATTGAAGCAGGCTCCTGTTTACAAAGAGGGTGTCTCACGAAAAGGCCTTGTTCTGGATAAAAATCATTACTACCGCTTGCCTTTGAAGGATCTCCTACCTGCCGGCAAATCCTCCACCTTTACTATTTCCTTATGGTTGAAAAATATGGATGAACAAGAACCCTCCTTTATCAGTGATGAACCTTGGTCGGGTGCGAGTTCTGAAAAATTACCTCGCAAAGGTGATGGTGAACTATGGCAGTGGAATCCTGAAAATAGCAGCCGGAGTCATCAAGCGAAGTCGAAAAATGAGTGGAGTTTGCTCACCATGATCATTTCCCGTAAAAACAGTCAGGTGACGATTTATAGAAATGGCGAAAAGATTGGCTTATCCAGCACGGAGGCTGTCGATTCTCTCAGCAATCAGGAGTATCTCTACATCGGATGTGATAGTGGTAAGAAGTTCAACTTTGCCACACCCACGGTGATCGATCAGCTCTACATCTGGGATCGCAAGCTGAGTTCGAAAGAAATCCGGAGCGTGTTTACCGAGAAATTCACCTTCTAAAGGTCTCTTTGAACTGGCCATTAAGGGTTGGTGAGTTTTCTGACCTCACATTTTCATTCGCGAATTCTCGATTTCCAGCGATAGTGTAGGGAGATGATGAAATGCAACACGCTGATATTTGATTTCGATGGCACCATTGCGGATACGCTGGATGAGGCTTTGAAAATCTATAACTCGATGGCGGACCAGTACAGTCTGTTGAAAGTTCGGGACAGTGATGTGGCAGACTTGAGGCACATGAGTATTGGCCGTCTGTTTGATCACTTGGGCATTTCTAAACACCGGGCACCCAAAATGCTCTACCAGGGCACTCGGATGTTAAAAAGTAGGATCGCAAGCTTGCCCTTGATCCAAGGAATGGCCGAGGCTTTGCCCGTTTTACGAAGCCGAGCCAAGCATTTTGGAATTTTGACCTCCAACTCAGTGGATAATGTAAGTTTGTTTCTGAATACTCACGGGCTGGAGGATGTGTTTACCTTTGTGTCCTCAACTTCCAAACTCACAGGTAAAGCCAGACATTTGCGCAGCATCCAGAAGAGCTATGGGATTGATCCGGATGAAATGATTTACATCGGTGATGAAATTCGGGACATCCGAGCCGCTAAAAAAGCAGGGGTTGCTGTCGCCGCCGTGGGGTGGGGGTTTAACTCACCGGAGTCATTGCAGGCGGAAGATCCTGATTTTATGCTGCAACATCCAGATGAGCTCACTGCGTTGCTCGCCTGATGCTGGACCTGTGGCCGAGGCGGCGTTATTCCGGAAGAGGTTTGTTGGGCAGCAAGAGTGAAAAGAGATCGGTGTCCACGACATGTGAGCTTCCCAGAAACTCAATGAGAACCTTAACCCGTTCGATCGCTGGGAGCACTTCCACCACCTGACCCGAGATGCCTTGCATGGCACCGTGGGCGATTTCGACAACATCTCCTTTTTTGACTGTGGGTTGGAGAGTCAGTAAATCGAGATCTTCAGATTCCTGATCGCGAATGTGCTTTTTCAGGTTATCGATGAAGGATGTGGGGATGACTGGCACATAGGTGCCGAATTTGAGCAGTGTCATCACCCCTGAGGTGTGGATCACGGCTCGTTCTCTCTCAAGTCTGGCAAAGCGTGCAAAAACGTAGCCGGGAAACATCGCCTCGACCCACCAGATTTTCCCTCGGCGTGTGGCCTTTTTATAGCGAAGGCGCGGGCAGAAAGTTTCAACTCCCTCAAGCTGAAGCAGCGCCTTGGAGGCAAGGTGCTCACGTTTGGTCTGGGTGCGGACGCAATACCAGGCAGGGGCATCGTCATCGTTATTGGGCCTAGAGGGCATTACGGCAGATGGTGGGGTGGAGAGTTATTCACCGAGAAATTTTTGTAGTATCGGCAAGACGAGGTTGGCTTTCTTGGACCATCGGCCCAGTCGTTCAATGCGCTCTTCGTAGAACTCTTTGAGTTCGGGGTCGTCAATGTGTTCAAGTTCGGCGTTGAGGGACTGGAGTCGTTCTTTACCGCTGCGTAGGTGGGGACGGATTTCTTCGCGGATAAATCCACCGACGATTTTTTTAAGTTCCACATCCGCCTCGAAGTAAGTCTTGCGGTCATCATCACAGCTGACTTCGCGAACGGCCCCGAGAGTGCGTAGCATTTTCAGCCCTTGGCTGGCGGATCCTTTGCTGATGTTGATCCGGTCGATGATATCGAACATGGTCAGCGGCTTGGGTGAGCCATAGAGAACTCCGAAAATTTCCCCTACGGATTTGGGAAGCCCCAGCATTCTGACTCCATCTTGAAAAAAAGAAATCAGTTGATCATCAATGGTCTGAATACCAGATAAGGGGCAATCCTGCGCGCTCATGGATCGATGCTATAGCGAATCCGGTGGAAGTTCAATTTTTTTTGAACAGAAAAAACGGGGACACCCGCAGCGGTGAGCGTGAAATGACTTATTTCAGTTGCACGACGGGCTCAGCGATTTCCTCTTGATGAGCGTCGATAGCTTTGATCGATGGCTCCGTCGTTTCCGCGGATTGGCTGGACGAGTTCAACGGTGATGTCGGTTGAGTCTGAGCGGTAAAAGCTGCGGTCAACCAGAGGCAAAGCATAAGTGAGCTCGCGATGATAAAGAGACGAATGTTTTTCATGCTGAATAAAAGTAAGGGGGTGGGTGGCTGAATTCTGGATACTCTAGCATCTGCGGTGATGCTTCGTAAAGCTTAAATATCTCATTTTGTGAGATTTAGTTCTGCTCGGCACAGGCGTGGTGTGAGAGGAGATCGGCGGAAGGGCAACACATTTGTGCGGAAATTTGGAGCCTTTGGCGTAGATCCGAAATTCAGAAAAATTCTGGGCACAAAGAAGGGCTTAGGAGTTTGATGCTCCTAACCCATGTTTAACAGCTTGAAATGTATCTCATTGATTAAAATCGGCACCGCCGTTCTTCACGGGGGCAAATACAATGGCAAG
>CAYNNY010000214.1:0-4473 GCA_964398555.1 uncultured Verrucomicrobiales bacterium | reverse complement strand
CTCATCATACAGATCGTCATTCACCTCAAATATTCAAAGGAAACGATATGACCCCACCGAAGAAGAATTACTGCACAACTATCTCAAACCTGATCAACGTAAAGGGGTAAGATGGGATTTTTGGTTAGCCGGATACCGCGATGCCGTCGCGGCTTACATCGACCCCGATATGCTCACCACTCCGCCATTAACCATGGGGAATCATGCCAACCATTCATTTTCACGCATGCGCCATGTTGGCTGGATCGCGGGAAACAAGCGAGGCTTCGATGAAGGGGTTAAGCTGATGAAAAAAACACGCGCGCAGCAAGACAATCGATGAACTCAATACTCCACCTCAGGTAGACGAAAATCACCGAAGACTCGCCCTACACACCTTGACCTACACCCTCGCCTTTCGTCCTCCTAAAATGCACCTGGCCGACCCTCCGGCCATCGGTATTGGTCACTTTGACATCATAGTCCAACACCGTCAAAGTTTCACCTGGCTCGGGAATATGGCCCAACTCACGGGTGATATAGCCACCGACGGTGGTGACCTCCCCACTCTCCAGATCCAGTGCTGGTTCATGATCTGAAAGTTCGTTGAGCGTCATGCCCCCTTCCACAATAAATTCTAATTCGTTGATTCGCTTGAGCGAGCTGCTTTCATTATCAAACTCATCCTGAATATCGCCCACTAATTCCTCAATCACATTATCCAGAAAGACCAAGCCGGCAGGATCGCCATGCTCATCCACCGCCAAGGCTAAGTGGGCGTGCTCTTTGAGGAAAAACTGAAGTAGAACATCTAACCGCATGGTTTCAGGCACCACCTTGAGCGGACGCTTAATCCGGATCAGATCAGGATCATCATCGCGTAGCATCGTTAAAATATCCTTGATGTGAATCAGGCCCATGGCGTGATCAAGGTGACCTTTCACCAGAGGAAAGCGTGTGTGCTTACTCCGCGTCGCCAGATCGAGGTTCACTGAAAAATCAGCATCCACATCCAGCACCACCACCTCACTCCGAGGAGTCATCACATCCTGCACCCGCACATCATTGAGCTCTAGCGCGTTGATCAGGATCTCCCGCTCGGTATCCGTCACCTCATCATGCTGGCCGCTCTCCTCCACCAGCAGAGCCAACTCCTCAGCACTATGCACATCGGCATGGCCAATAGGCTCTATCTTGAGCCACTTTCTTAAAATCCAATTCGCGGTGCCATTGATCACCCAGATCACGCCACTGAATGTTTTGTAAAACAAATGCAGCGGCCGGATCAAGCGCATCGTCGTGACTACCGGCTCGCGGATCGCCATCACCTTAGGAACCTGCTCACCCAGAATCACGTGCACAAAGGAAAAAGAAGCCGCCGCTATGGTAATCGATATCGGACGAATCGCCCAATCAGGCAGAACCCCATCGAGCAGAGGCGCCACAAAGTGCAACACCAGCGGCTCACCCAGCATTCCGAGCACCAGCGATGCCACCGTAATGCCCAGCTGCCCAGCTGAAAGATATCCATCGAGCTTTCCGAGCGCCTGCAGAGCCAATGCCACCCGTTTGGGATGTTGCCCCTGCACCTCCATAAGCTGCCCCTTCCGCACCTTGACCAGGCCAAACTCAATCGCAACAAACAGGGCATTCAGCACTAGAAAAATCGTGATTCCAAGCAAATACAGCGCCACCAGATTCCACGAGGGAAACTCCTTGGGCAACTCACCAGTCATGGCAATGATATTAAGCGCGCCACCCATCATTGTCTTTCATAAACCCCCTCATCCCTTTTTTCTAAAACCGTAAACCCTGCCTTCTTAGCATCCACCGTAGAAAACGGCTTTACCACCCGTGGGGAGTTCACCCGGCTAATCACTTTTCTCACCGCATGCTTGCACAACGGACAAACCTCCAAAGGAGCCCGATCCACAGGCCGGCGTAGCTCAAACCCCTTAGCACAAATACGACAGCTCAGCTCCGGATCATCCGGCTGTGAAGAGATGTATTCGTATAAAGGCATGGACTCAGAGGTTCAAATGATATGATATCAAACGGGAAAATTAACGGTGCTGACAAAGGTAAATAACAGACATGACAAAAGGCGCAAGCCGGACAAAAGCCGTCTTACGCCTGAAATATAGTCTATCGAAGCAAGCTTACCAGCTCGATTTGGTAACGCCGGGGATCATACCGTGCGATGCAAGCTCACGAAATGAAATACGTGAAAGCTTAAAGCGACGGAGGAATCCGTGACGACGACCGGTGTATTCACAGCGGTTTACCACACGAGTAGGGCTTGAGTCGCGTGGAAGCATGCTGAGACCTACATAGTCCTTATCTTCCTTGAGCTGCTTACGCAGTTCAGCATACTTAGCGACAGTTTTTTGCTTGCGCTTGTTGCGCGCGATCCATGATTTCTTAGCCATTGGGAGGCGTTTGATAGCGAATCCGACCGACTAATCAAGCCATTTTTGCTCATTTCTTCACTTTTCTTGCGCATTTACCGTTTCATGTTGATTCCCGTGCATCCACAGACTTAATTGCACCAGCGGATGGCCAAAATCAATCAATATCCCTTACTCAACATCCCCCACCCCATAACCTACTAGCAATTTCCAATCAAGAATCTCAACCATATCACCATGTCCAGCACACCCTTTTACTACCAAGAAGCCTTCCCTCTCGGCCCAGATACCACAGAATACGAGCAAATCACCTCAGATCACGTCTCCGTGGTTGAGTTCGATGGCAAACCGATGCTCAAAATCGAGCCCGAGGCCCTGACCCAGCTTTCCAACGAAGCATTCAAAGCTATCTCCTTCACCCTCCGCACCTCTCACCTCGAGCAAGTAGCCGCCATCCTCAAGGACCCTGAAGCCACAGACAACGACCGCATGGTCGCCCTGATGCTGCTCAAGAATGCTGAAATCGCCTCCAAAGGAATCCTGCCACTCTGCCAAGACACCGGCACCGCCATCATCATGGGTAAAAAAGGTCAGCAAGTCTGGACCGGCTGCGACGATGCCCAGTATCTCTCCAAAGGCATTCACAAAACCTACAACGAAGAAAACCTGCGTTACTCGCAGACAGCCCCGCTTTCCATGTATGATGAGGTAAATACCAAAACCAACCTCCCCGCACAGATCGATCTCTACGCCAATGAAGGCGACGCCTACAAATTCCTCTTCATGACCAAAGGCGGAGGCTCAGCCAACAAAACCTACCTCTATCAGGAAACCAAAGCCCTGCTCAACCCCAAGAGCATGATGAAGTTTTGTATCGAGAAAATGACATCGCTCGGCACCGCCGCCTGCCCACCTTACCACCTCGCTTTTGTCATCGGCGGCACCTCGGCCGAAGCTTGCTTGAAAACCGTCAAACTCGCCTCCGCCCGCTACTACGATGACCTCCCAACCGCCGGCAACGAACACGGCCAAGCATTCCGCGATACCGAACTCGAAGAAGAACTCCTCATCGCAGCCCGCGAGATCGGCATCGGCGCACAATTTGGAGGAAAATACTTCGCGCTCGATGTCCGCGTCATTCGCCTCCCCCGCCACGGAGCCTCCTGCCCAGTCGGCATCGGCGTCTCCTGCTCTGCGGATCGACAAGCCAAAGCAAAGATCACCAAAGATGGCATCTTCCTGGAAAAACTCGAAAAGAACCCCGGCCGATTCATCCCAGATGAATTCCGCGACTGGAAATTCAAAGGCGTCGCCATCGACCTCGATGAAGGCATGGACAAAGTGCTAGAAACCCTCAGCAAATACCCCGTCACCACCGCCCTTTCACTATCTGGCACCATCATCGTCGCCCGCGATATCGCCCACGCCAAACTCAAAGAGCGACTCGAAAACGACGGCGAACTTCCACAATACATCAAAGACCACCCGGTCTATTACGCCGGCCCCGCCAAAACCCCAGAAGGCTACGCCTCTGGCTCATTTGGCCCCACCACCGCTGGCCGCATGGACAGCTACGTCGACCTCTTCCAAGAGCACGGCGGCTCCATGATCATGCTCGCCAAAGGCAACCGCTCCCAGCAAGTGACTGACGCCTGTAAAAAACACGGCGGCTTTTACCTAGGAAGCGCCGGCGGCCCCGCTGCCCTGCTTGCCACCGATAACATCAAAGAGCTCGAAGTCCTCGAATACCCAGAGCTCGGCATGGAAGCTGTATGGAAAATCCGCGTCGAGAACTTCCCAGCCTTCATCCTCGTGGATAACAAAGGCAACGACTTCTTCAAACAGCTCAATCAATGCCCCGTGGCCTAACCCGTTATCATGAGCATCAGAAACTCCAAAACCCTCGTCGAAACCAAAGGCCGAGCATTAAGGCAACAGGTCGCCCAGCTCAAAGCCAACCGAAAACAAATCGGCCAAGAGCTTGAGATCGCCCGACTCCAAAACCGCACCGAGCAACTCAACCTCACCCTTACCGCCCTCTGCCGCTACCTCACCGAGGAAGGACTCGTCGATGCGTCCAAGCTAG
>CAYNNY010000213.1:0-4545 GCA_964398555.1 uncultured Verrucomicrobiales bacterium | reverse complement strand
CAAAAAATTCCAGCAAACACCTTTGTTTCATGAGGAGGTTAACTTCCTCCTGTCGCAGGATCTCCCTACGCACCATCCGGTCTTTACTGGTATATCAGAAGGGTGAAAATTCCGTGATCATTGCTGACCCGGTCTTGTGCGATGGAGACTAAAGGCTCACATCAGCTCCCTCTGACGTGTGGCAGTTACTCTCGTATCTCAGCTACGGCAAGTCATTTTTGATTCTTTCCAGAAAAAAAATTAATCAATCGTATGATTCGTATCGAGGATTACATGATTGCCAGCCTTAAAGCTTAAAATATGAAAAGCCCAGCCTGAGAAACCCACTGACTAGCCAGCGGTCCCACCCGTCCATTGCCAGTCGATAGGCACCTCAATATCTGAGTGAATGCTTTGGTTTACCGGGCATGTGAGGGCTGCCGCTTCCAGAAGCTTACGCGCAGGATGATCACCCTGCAGCGGAACCTCAATGCTGACCTCAAGCTTGGAAATTCTGCGTGGTAATTCCGCCGACATGTGTTTCCCCACCTTGATCACCATCCCTTCGAGAGAGACCTCCCTGCTTTTTGCCGTGATCCCCATAATGGTGGCCATGCAGCTCCCCAGAGCCGTGGCCACTAGGTCAGTGGGTGAAAATGACTCACCTCGGCCATTGTTATCCACCGGAGCATCCGTGGCGACGGTAGTTCCGGACGGGCCGTGAGTATTGTGACAGTGGAGTTCTCCTTCGTAGTTAATGGTAATTTCGATCATAATAATTAAGGTGTTTCGTTCATTGATTCATCATCGGGATAGGGTTCCAGCTCAGAGGAATCCAGGGACTTTGATTCTACTTTTGCCAGAGCGATACGGAAGCCGTAGAGATTACTGGCTTTACTCGGGCGAACGACATAACGGTGCGTAATATAGAGGTGTTCTTTGGTAGCGCTGCTCCAGCCACCACCACGCAGGACACCATACTTTACAGTCCCCTTGTAATCATCTGACACCCATTCGTGAGCATTACCCGCAAGGTCATAAACACCAAATTCATTGGATGGGAAAGAGCCCACGGGCGAGGTTTTTTTAAAACCATCATCGTAATTGAGAAGTGTCCGGTCGCGGCGCATATCGACCGCCTTGGCGGCTGATTGATCCGCCAAATTACCAACCTTAAAACCGGCCTTCTCCGGCGGCCAAGAGGAGCCCCAGGGGAAAATCTCCACCCGACGCAATTCACGCAAAGACGGTAAATGCTCAGGATTATCTTTCAGACCTGCGATATGACTCCACTCCAGATCCGTGAGCAACCGATACTCATCATCTCCCGTGATCCTCTCTTGCTTTCGCTCACGCGCAGTGAGCCATTGGCAAAACGCCATGGCATCATCCCGAGACACCCCCACAACCGGATGAGTTGGCTCCTGCGCAAACCCAGAACGCAAAGGATGCTTGGCCTTGGACTCTTTCACATACGTTTCATAATCAGACACACGAGTCTCCCAAGCGGAAACTAATAACTGATCATCAATCGGAACCAAGCGCATGCCCAAGCTATTCTCCCATCTCTTACCAAACACCACACTATTATTCCTCGATAAATCCACCTTGACGCTTTTCCGAGTATTATCATCCAGGCTAATGGGCTGAGTTGATCGCCGGAACCCTTCGAGCACAAGGCTGAGCTCGATAGATCCGGGCTTGATCTTGCCTAGGGTCAGAGGTGTTGTGCCTTTATAAACACCGTCGATCAACACACTCGCCCCCTCGGGATTGGAGTGAATCGTCAGCCGCGCGTAGGCAATATTTTTCACCAAGCATTGAAACGGCCTAAGATGCTCGCTCAGAGCTCGGGTTGACATCGCCGAAGATTTAAATTTTTCATCCACCTTTGACGTGATGTATTGTGAGTCATCTAAATACCCCTCCTTGATCGCCAGCTGCGTTTGCCACAGGCAAAACTCTTCAGCCAGTTTGCCGGGCACCAAAACAATACGTCGCTTCACTCCGCTTTCGCTGTGTTCGATCACTTCAACTCCAAGCTTCTTCGCCAGATCTTTTTCAAACCGTCGCCACTGGAAAAGTCGAACATAACCCGCACTGATATGGTAACCATCCATCGGCTGATAAGGCACACCGAAATTGTCCACCCACTCCTGCCCCGGCATCGGAGGAGCGTAGATCGACATCTGAGCCTCCACCATCTCCGTCTTATTCGCGACGATCAGCCCCTCTTTGTGCTCGCGATGGTATCCCTCAATACGGAATTCAAATTCATAACGCTCACCCGCCACCATGCGGATGTTCTTTAGCGGAGTCAGCCCTAGAAATTCACCATTGCGGTCATAGACCTCCACGTCATCCAGATCACTGAGCACCTTCACAAATCCATACTGAATCGGCTCCGGCTCATCTGGCTGCACCACAGGAGCATTCCCCAACTGCTGCTGCAGCCATGGCAACTGCCCGCGCAATAACCAGCCAGCCAACGCCAGACCAGCCATCATCGGGATCAAAGCCAATACCAGCCCACGCCGACGCCTCACCACACGCTTACCCCTCTGAATTCGCCGCAGTCCATCCGCCAAGGCCGAAGCAGTTTTGATCGTGCGCTTGGACACCCTAGGCTCACAAATATCGCAAATAACCTGATTGAGCATCAGCCACATCTTCCTGTTGGTGCCTTCAGCAAGCTCCTCAGGGAGTTCAGGAAACTGGAGACGATCCAAACCCGTGGCCATCTCATAGAGCACCTTGCCCAAACCATAAACATCTGCCTGCGCCGAGCCAGGCCCCTCCGGTGGAACAAATCCCTCGGTGCCCACAAAGGTCCGCTGACCACGCGCCGCGACCAGCCCAATATCCGCCAGCTTCGCCTTACCATCCACAAAAATGATGTTCGACGGCTTGATGTCGCGGTGCGCTAACCCCTTGTGGTGAAGGTAGGCCAGAGCCTCGGATAAACGAACGCCCAACTCGATGACAAAATCGGTATCGAGCGGTTTGCCCGAAGCATTTCTCAAATCAATCAAGAGATTACGAGCCTCATACTCCACAGGATTGATCTCGCTGCCGGTGCGCACATCATCACCGAGCTCCATGACATAATAATAAAACTCACCCTCAGCCTCACTCCGGCCAACGTGAAGAATATTCACCAGCCCCGGGTGATCGCGAGAAATAGGCTCATACTTTAGAATCCCTTCAAACTCGCGCTCAAATCCACGTTCGTCCTCAAAGTCTTCGCGGCGAACCACTTTCACGGCCCGCATGGCACCTGTAACCCCCTGAGCCAGCCACACCTCACCGTAGGAGCCACCGCCGATTTTGCGGAGCACCTCGTGATCCGGAATCACCGGCTCTGGACGCACCCTACCCCTCATCATCGTGCAGGCGAGCCAGTTCCTTTTTGAGGATTTTCCCCACCCTGTGCTTGGCTAAGTAAACCTGTGACATACTCACTCCAAGCTGGGATTTCACCTTCTCGGCATCCCACTCACGGATCACGTAACAATCAAAAATCTGGTATTGCTTGGGCGAAACCTGTGCCTTCACACGCGCCAATGCGGCATCGGCCAGGTTCTTTTTCCACTCCACCTCCCACAGCCGCTCAAGCGTGCCGGCTTTCGGATCGGGCAGACTATCGATGATCGAAGTTTTCCGCCCCTCATCACCCCACTCGCTGATGCTCATGGCGGTGTCTTTTTTACGCTTGCGGAACTGATCGTTAATCCGCCAGCGGGTCATATTCATCAGCCATGACTTAAACGACCCCTTGTCCGGATCATACATGTTTTTTTTGCTCTGCTTAGCGATCGATAAAATTGTCTCCTGCACGACATCAAACGACTCCTCCGAGCGCAAGCCGGCCTTCATCGCCACCGAGTAAATGAGCTTCCAGTAAGTTTTGTAAAATTCGTCCCAAGTGCGCTGATCTTCCCAATTATCCAACTTCGCAATCAGGCTTTTACGCGTATGCGCATATGCCGACTCAATCTTCTTGTCATCCTTATCCTTTGCATCCTCAGCCATTGTGATATTTCTATACCATAGCCAGCCCACCAATCCATCAGCAAATATTACAGTTTCCTAAATTTTTTGGTTCAATTGACGACCTCCGCCACTCCTCATACACTCTCGCACCTCCACCATGCATCCCATCGTCACCCACTACATCGCGATCGCCACTCTTTTTTGTGGATTCAGCAGCCTATTCCTCACCTCATCCATTCAGGCGGCCCGCCCTACCCCACCAGCCACCAGAGGATCGGCCGAATGTGATCCGAATCATGGCCGATGACCTTAGCGCGGGAATGCTCAGCTACAATGGTCAAAAAACAACTCAACTCAAAACCGAGTGGATCTGGAATAACGAGTTTGAAATCTGAGAATCAATCCACATGATGCACGTTTTCATTTCCAAACGACACAACATGCACGCCGGTTGAATAATGGCAGACCGGCTCCTCGTTCAGCGGTGTGAGACCAACAGCAGACAACACGCCGCTCTTTTGCATAACCACATCAGCCCGCTGCAGCGGCCAGGGTGCGTGATGCACTTCCACC
>CAYNNY010000212.1:0-4614 GCA_964398555.1 uncultured Verrucomicrobiales bacterium | reverse complement strand
GGAGAGCATGAAAAAATAGTGACCGTGAGTTTGTCGTTGGGTGGACCCGAGGGGGCGAGCTGTGTTACGCTTTGACGGCAAGATCGCGGAAGTAGATGATGGCGGTGGGGGTGACGGTGAGTACGAAGATGGAACCGCAAGCGATGGCGAGGTTCATGGCTGCGCCTTCGGTGAATCCGTAGGAGTGGAGTCCAACGTTGAGGAGGTTCACGCCGAACCAGGCGAGGAGGACGGTGATGTTGGTGAGGGCGAGCATTGTGGCAAATCCGAGGGTTTTGAGTTGTTTTCCCCATTTCCCGTGCATGACGACGAGGAGCCAGAGGCAGATGAGTAAGGCTCCGTTTTCTTTGGGGTCCCAGCCCCAGAACCGACCCCAGGATTGGTCGCCCCAGATGCCCCCGAGGATAGTGCCCACGATGCAGAAGAGGAGGGCGAGCAGGGTGATGCCTGTGAAGTTTTTCGAGATGCTTTGAAGCTGATCTTTGTTGTTGGGCTTGAAGAGTCGGACGAAAATATAACAGTTCGCAATAAATCCGGCGATGGCGGCTGCACCGTAGCCGATGGTGATGGTGACGACGTGGGTGGAGAGCCAGAAGTTGGAGTCGAGCACGGCGACGAGTCGGCCCATGGTATCGCCATCGGCGGCGTATTTAAACCCGACAAAGTGAAGGATAGCGCCGGGTAGGGTGGCGATGATGAGGCCTAGTCCGTCACGACGTTTCCACTCGATAATCAGCCCAAGCAGGACGCAGGTGAATCCAACAAAGATGACTGATTCGTAGATGTTAGTGACGGGCGCGGGGCGGCCTCGGATATACATGCGGAGGAGGATGCCTATGGTGTGGAGCAGGAGCCCCAAGGCGACAACGCCCCAGCTTGCCCAGCGAAGTTGTTTTCCCGCACCCATCCAACTAAAGCAGAGTAGGAGAAATCCAAGAATGTAGAATGCGATGCTGTAGGTGAAGGCATCGAGTCGGTTGTAGATCAGCTCGGCCTTGGCGAGGGATTTGATTTTCTTGGGTGAAATGGCCTGATAGGAATCGATGTGTTCTTGAGCGGATGCACTGCGGTTATTGACCAGTGCTGTGATGGCGGCTTCGAGTTCCGTGAGAAACTGGAGTTCTTCATCGGTGGTTTCGTGTTCGGGGTCGAGTGCCTGCCATGGGGTGAGCCAGGTGCCAAACAGAGGGTCTTTGGTATCGGGGATGATGGCAACTTTTCCAAGGCTGCTATCATACTGTTGAAGTTTCTGGGTTTTAGATGAGAGCTCGAAAATGGCATTGTGGTAGGGGTTCGTGCGATCAAAGTTGCCTTTGAGTTGACCGACGAGTGGGCGGAGTTTGTCCCAGCGTTGGTGCAGTTGGAAAAAGCTGAAGCCTTGGTTGAGTGGAAGGTCTAAGTCTTTGGCTAGCTGTTCGTTGGTGATGATGAATTCCGGCGTCAGGCAGGTGAAGGATCGGCTAACTGTGTAGTATGCCCAGACGGTGTTGTAGAGATTGAGAAGTTGTTTTTCGACCGGGGTTTGGTCTTCTTTTTTCCGTGAACCGATTATTTTGACGCGCGGTAATTGGTTGTCCATCAGCGATCGAAGCTGATTGAAGCTGTAATAGTTTTTGATGCTGTGGTCGTATTCCAGTTTCAGGTCTTCGGCGAGGTCTTCATTGTTGATTCGGAAGCATTTGACTTCGTAGGCGGCTTCTTGATCCAGGATGAGTTGGGCAAACCACTGTGAGGCGGCGACTTTGCCGTCTTCAGTTTTGAGGGATGATTTGTGGTAGCATGCGAGGAGGTTGAAGCGGGCAAACGAGTCGATGGGTTTGGGGCGTCCGGCGTTTTGAACGGCGACCGGGGCGAGGATTTTTCCAGCGTCGGGGGCGAGGTTTCGAGGCTCGGGGGGGCTTTGAGCCATCGTCAAGCTGGGGATGATCAGGGAGAGGATGATGAAGAGACGGAACATTGGGAATGATGAATTAGGAATGATGAATTAGGAATGCTTGGGTTGATGCTTCCTTGGGTTGATCTTTCCTTGGGTTGCCGACAAGTTACAAACTTGTCCTACTTTTTGGTGGCTGAAATTAGCTTGGGGACTTGGATGAGACAGTGGATGAGGAGGCCGAGGGTGATGACAACGATGGCGATATAGGGCATGATTTGGCCTTTGTTCTGGACGACCTGAAAGACGCTGGTTTCGATGCCGGATGGGTTGGACTGATCGAAGGATGATTGATAGAGCGTGTAA
The DNA here is from genome assembly GCA_964398555.1 of uncultured Verrucomicrobiales bacterium. GTDB lineage: Bacteria > Verrucomicrobiota > Verrucomicrobiia > Verrucomicrobiales > Akkermansiaceae > Oceaniferula. Next base: position 2,375 of record CAYNNY010000212.1, on the reverse strand, counting down.
CCATCGCGGCGGAGCGGGTGGTTCATGTAGATCTTGGTGTCTTCGCTGGAGTCTCCTTGGGTAACGGTGACTTTTGAGCTGAAGGCTCGCGCCATCATAGTGCCGCCGTGATCGAGTTTTTCAAAGTCCTTGAGGTGGATGGTGAAAGGCAGTTCGTATTGGCGAGGACGGAGGGCGATTTCGTAGCTTTTTCCATCGCTGCCTTGAACGGTGGCTGAGGAGGCACCTTTGATGGGGCTGTGGTAGAGGATGTAGCTTCCATTGGCACCTTCCGCCGCTCCTGAGATTTTGATTTCGATACCGCCGGCATTTCTGTCATTTTTATCGGTAGGGAGTTCTTTGAATTGGAAGCGTTTGGCGTTTTGTTTCAGTTGGGATGCATCGTTTTCGGGGGCGCGTCGGACGGCTTCGCAGTTTTTATAGAAATGGACGACTTTAAAGCTGAATGGGGTTTGGGAATCGGAAAATGATTGGCCCTCGGTGAAAAATCCATGGGTGAACGAGGTGACGGCATCGTGCTCTTTGGGCGAGCGGTCGATGACGGCTATTTCCAACTGATGGAAGTCTTTGAAGATGGAGGACTCGGATCCTTCCTGGACGGCGAGGTTGCCTTCGATCGTTGTGTAAGCAGTAACCATTCCACCGATCATCAGTAAAAGCACCCCAAAGTGGGTGATGTTGATGCCGATCATTTTCACTTTCCACTTGCTGCCCATCAGCATTTTGGCCGCGAGGTTGACCATGATGATCGCCATGATAAGTCGTCCCGACGGGAGCCATATCGGCATGTCCATCGGCTGGATCAACCAGGCGGAAAAGTATTTTTCCAAGCTTGCTTGGAGGCCAAAATATTTCTGGGCGACGGTGCCGACGACGACAAGCATCACAAGCCAGATGGTGGCGTAGTAAAAGATGGCCGCTGAGGCGAGCGGGCGAAGAATGGAGATGAGAGGCTTCATTACTTGAGCGATAGCGTAAAGGAGAGGAATGGGTCGGCGATGGCTTTGAGCTCGTCTGATGTTCCTGTGATTTTAACAAAGACGGACGTGCCGGATGGGCGGGGGATGATGGCGGCGAGCATGGCTTTGTCTGGTGAGGCGGGGTTGATCAGGGTGACGATGTAGCCTTTGCCGTCTTTGCCAAGTGGGCTGTCGAATGCTTTTAAGCTTGGGCGGATTTCAGCTTCGGTTGATTCTGGGAGTCCGATTTGTTGGCGCCAGCGATTGACGTTGCCGATGAGGTCTCCGCCAAACTCAAAGATGCCACCGGAGAGTGATGAGTCGCCGCTGGGGATGATAATGGTACCGAGGCGCATGCCGCCAGCTGGTTTGTCCGACCACCCTTCAGGAAGTGTCCAGGTGTAGGTTGCTTTGGCTTGTGCTGCTGGTGTGGCGGGGGCAGGCTTGGGACTTGCGCCCGTGTTTCCCGCTTGATGGGGAGACGCCGAGCTTGGTGGTGCTGGGGCGGGTGTTTTGGCTGTCTGGGTGTGCAGCACTTCACCTTTTTCACGGCAGGAAGTGGAGAGCACAGGGGTGAGAATGGCTGCGCAAGCGGCAAGTGTGATGATCGGTTTCATAGGTCTAGGATATAAGGAAAGGAGCGTGGGCGTCTCGCCCGCATCTTCCTGTCGGGCGTCGTGCTGGCTTGGAGTTTAGAATTTAGGGTTTAGAGCTTTCCCCCTTTTGCCCATTCTTTTTCGAGGTCCTCCGCTTTTTGTGTCCCTTCAGGATCTTTGGTGGATTTCCTGTAGATCAGCAAGTGTTGCTCGGCCTTTTCATTATTGGCGAGCTTGTGATAGCACTCGGCGATGGAGATGTGAAGATCGACAAAGGTTGGGTCCTTTTTGAGAATCAGCAGGAAGTCATCGAGAGCGGGTTGAAATTGCTCATCTTGGAAATGCGTGATGCCTCGGTAAATTAGCGCTTTCGTGAAAGCTGGGTCAATTTTGAAGGCTTCCGTGAAATCGATGATGGCCTTGTCTTCTTGTTTGAGCCTGAGGAAGTGGGCGCCGCGCTGAAGGATGTAGTCGGTGTTTTTGGGCTCGAATTCGAGAGCTTTGTTGAAGTCGTTCAGCGCCTCGGGGTGCTGTCGATTGGCGATGTAGGCATTGGCCCGGTCGATGTAGGGTTTGGCCTGCTTCGGGGTGTTCTCGATCGCTTTGGTGTAGAGTTTCAGAGCCTGTGCAATATCGGGGTGCCCGGCGCTGGTAGGCTCATGCGTGCTGTCTTTGGGGGGGGCTTCGGCTTTGGTGCCGGGAGAAACGACACGTTCCGTGGGTTTAGGTTTTTCGGGAACTTCAATTGTTTCAACCTGCTTCATCAGGTCTAATACAAGAAGGACAGTGCCTAGGAAAATAAGGGAATAGAGTGCGATCC
>CAYNNY010000211.1:3427-4651 GCA_964398555.1 uncultured Verrucomicrobiales bacterium | reverse complement strand
CCTTGCTGCTGGGCGAAGGTGACGGCATCGCTAGTGAAGGTGGAGGTGGTGACGAGCATGCCCTTTTCTGCTGACTCGGCAGTCATCGCTCCTAGGAGTTCGCGGATGACAGGAAGGCCAATCTTTTTCTTTTTCCAACGTTTGCATTGAACGAGAGTGAGTTGGCCGTTTTTTCTGAGCCGTAGGTCGACTCCACCGTCGGCTCCTCCGCCAAGCATTTCCTCGACATTGTAGCCACGTTGGCGGAAGAGCTCTCCCGTGACGTCCTCGAAACTTTTCCAGGAAAGCTCGTTGAGGGTCTTCACGGATTTTTGGCGATTCAGTTGGGCTCGAACTTTGAAACCTCGGATAAAGGACAAGAGGGCGATGAACAGGAGGAAAATAGCGAGCCATGGAGCGAGGCGGCTGATTACGGTGAGAACCATGGTGGTGCCCATGCTTGATGATGAAATGGATGGTATGACGAAGCTTGCGAGATAAGCTATTCCGGAAAGGATGAGGCTGATCCACCATGGGGCTAGGATGAGGTCGTCAATGAGTGAGTTTTTTCTGGGCATGGGAAATCAAAGATTTCTTACACAATTGAAGGCTGTGCTGCGAGGTCGAAATTTAGAGAATTGTAAAAATGTGAGGATGGTTTAAATATGAGTTTATAAGGGCTCAGTGTGGAGAGGGGGGATTTTGATGGTGTTTAGTTTTTGCGGTATCCGTGTTTTTCAGTCTCTTCTTTGACGATTGCGGAGAGATCAGCCTGGGCGTCTTGGAGTTCTTCTTCCGAGGCGCATTCTTGCATGACGTGGCGACGGCTTCTGATCTTACGGGAAAAGCTGGCGGTAGAGGCGTGTTGACCTTCATCGCTGAAGTCGACTTGTGAGGCGTTTTTGCTGTCGATGCCGTAGTCGGCGGCGGTGGCAATGGCGTCTTCGTTGGCTGCGAGGAAGAGAAACTCCCAGTCGTAGTTGTCTGTTTGATGACGGATCATTTTGGCTATTTTCTGCACGGTGTAGTCGGTGGAGGCATTTTCATAGCCGTCGGTGTAGATGGCGATGATGACTTTGCCGGGGCGGTCTTTTTCCGGGGTTTTGGCGAGTTTCTTGCCGATGTTGTCAATGGTGCGCCCTATGGCATCGAGCAGTGCAGTCATACTGCGTGGCACGTAGGTGGAGGCGTCGAGAGGACGGACTTCTTGGATGGGTGTGTGGTCGGCGTGGAGGAGGTATTCGT
>CAYNNY010000211.1:0-3327 GCA_964398555.1 uncultured Verrucomicrobiales bacterium | reverse complement strand
TCGAGAGGACGGACTTCTTGGATGGGTGTGTGGTCGGCGTGGAGGAGGTATTCGTCATCAAAGAGGACGAGGGTAAGGTTGGCTTCCCCGGATGTTTCCTGTTGGTCTTTGAGAAAGGAATTAAAGCCTGAGATGGCGGATTCCTTGAGTGGTTCCATCGAGCCTGAGCGGTCGAGGATATAGGCGATTTCTGTAAGGTTCTTGTTCATTGGATTGGTTGGTTTTTGGAAAAGGTGTTCATGGGGTTTTTCTATTGGTTGATAATATCTTAGGTCGAGGTGTGGGACATTAGAGGGGTGATATTGATTTAAATGATCTCCAGGCGGTCGGTTCTGAATATACGGTGGCTTCCGCGTAGGTGGCAGTAGGCTGCCATGTAGAGGAGGGGTGAGTTCTTGTGACGGAAGATACATTCGACGGTGGCGATGCGTGTTGATCCCGGGGAGCTGCCTCCTTCGTAGAGGAAGGTAATGCGCTCTCCTGTGCGGGTGGCACGGAGGAGTCTTTGAACGACTGGGGAGTCTGATTCCGCGATGGGGTATCGGGGCCGCAATCTCCATTCCTCTAAAGGATCGTCTGCGGTTGAACACATTGGATCGGGTTCCTCCGGTTTAGGATTGGAAAGATAGGTGTCGGTTATTTGAGGCTCATTGATCAGGGCTTTGATGCTGCTGGGAAGGAGCGGGGTGGCTGCGAGTAAGCCAATCATATTTCTACGGTTCATGACTTAATCATTACCCGATGGGGTGGGACATTATCGGGGTGACATTGTAAATTTCTGCTTTCTACTTTCATCGGTTTGCTTTAATTAAAAGGCATGAGTGGATTCAGCGGAGGCGGTAAGGTGCAGATGGTGCGGATCTATGCGATTCTGGATGCTTTGAAGTCGGGAGATTATCCGAACTGTCGTAAGCTGGCTGATCAGCTGGAGTTTACGCAGAAGACGATTCAGCGGGATGTCACTTACATGCAGGATCAGTTGGGGATGCCGATTCGCTATAATGCTTCTCAGCATGGTTATGAGTTGGAGGGCGATGTGGAGTCGTTCCCAGTATTTGATGTGCAGGTGGAGGACCTCGCGGCCTTGTTCCTTGCCCGGCATGCGATGGGGGCCGTGAGAGGAACCAAGCTCGCGGAGTCGTTGCGCCCGGCTTTTGAAAAACTGACGAGACAACTAGAGGGGAAGGTGAGTATGAACTGGCGGGATCTTGACCGCGCGTTCTCGGTGAAGGAGTCGGGGGTGGTGGATACGGACCTGACCATGTTTGGGAAGATTGCTGAAGCGGTGCTGAAGGAGGTGGAGTTGAGTTTTACTTACCGCAAGGTAGGGGCCTCGACATCGAGCAAACGCCGTATTCAGCCGTATCATGTGGGGGAGATTGACGGTGGTTGGTATGTGATTGGCTACGATGTGGGGCGCGAGGGGCTGCGAACTTTTGCGCTTCAGAGGATCAAGGGACTGAAGGTATTAAAATCGACTTTTAAACGTCCAGACGATTTCCGGATCGGGCAGCATCTGGGTGGGAGTATTGGTGTCTGGGATCACAATGATGAAGGGCAGGTGGAAGTGATTATTGAGGTGACTGGTTGGGTAGCCCGGATCGTGCAGGAGCGCCTGTGGCATCCTACACAAAAGACCAAGGTGCTTGATGATCTCGGAGAGCATGTGGAATTACGCATGCAGCTTGGCAACCTAGAGGAAATCCGCCAGCTCGTTCTGAGTTGGGGACGCTGTGCCAAGGTGATCGCTCCAGAGCAGCTTCGAGGCTGGGTGAGGAAAGAAGCTGGGGCTGTGGCTAGGAGTTATAGGGGGGGGGGTAAACCAATAAATTTATTGCGAAGCGTAGGGTTTAATACCCCGCCGCTTGCGGCGATCTGATGTTCCGAAGGAAGCCCAAATACCCCGCTTTCGAGGAACGAGAAAGTCGAGCGCAGCTCGAGGGCTTGCCCCGGGGAATTTTATTCAAATTACACGACAAAAAATCAGGCATGAGAGCTTCATGCTTCTTTTGGTACCATAGTGGTTATCCAAAGCCTGATCGATAGATCGGGCTGAAGAGTTGACCTTTCACTCACAACGGATCGCTATTTCTGGCGGTGTCGCGCTGACCATAGACTGTCGTACCTGGATGGCGACCTCAAGTAACAATTCTTCGAAATATCGGGGCCCTTGACCAAGCCTGGCGGCTTCGGGGATACCATCCAGAGCCATGCTTTCGTAAGTGCCCTGCCAATAATCCGGCAGGGTTTGTAAAATGAGAGCTAGCATATCTAAATAATCGGTCTCTTGCAATGGGGGAAGGGTGACCAATTGGCTTCCAAACCGCCGAGCCAGCTCGGGTGGGATGGATTGCTCCAGATGATTGAGATCCAGCTTTGGGTTAGCCTCTGATTCCGACCCAAAACCGATGTTAGACTTGTTTTCCCAAAAATTCTGAAAAGCCCCTCCAGCAAGAATTAAGGTTTTTGATCGTAGAATCGATTCGGCTTCCTCAATTTTGTGGGGGTGGATTTTATCGCCATGCGTGTCTTTGATGTTTCGAGGGAGCCTGCGATCTAACAGAGAGAACACTTCGGTCGTTTGAAATCTTGTCCAGTCACTCTGGGTATGGCGGCCCACTTTATCAAGTTCATCGAGATATATGATACATCCTTCACGTTGAGACGATTCTAACAAAAGCTCACAAATTGTGGGTAATGTAGCCATCCCTGCACGCTGACCTGATCCCATAATAATCCACTCAGATACCGATATGGGGAGGTAGGCCAGATCCATGTCCGCTCCCACAGCAATTTGTTGAGCTAGGTGGGTTTTTCCAGTTCCAGAGGGCCCCACAATAAATACATTGCCACGAGGTTTGATCAAAAACCGCTCAAAATTGATGTTGATATAGGCTCGCGCGATGGCGCTGAGCCTGTCGTACGCAGGTTGTTGATATGGGTAGATTAACGGTTGTGCTTGGGTAGATGTAGTATCCATGCTTGGGTTTTTTCGCTTAAAGAGCGGCGGGGCAAACGCTCCGCCGCTCGATGGCTTGTTCTATTGATTTCAGTTTTTACATTTCGATTGCTTCGAGATTCAAACCAAAAAACTAGTAATTATAGGATAATTACCAGTCAGGCTAAATCCTTGAGAAATAAGGGAAAGGTTCAAACTAGTAATTTTCTTGAAATTACTAATAACTGGATCTATATACATGAGTATGAGCAAGCTCGATCAACATGCAAACATGATAAAAAAGATCTACGCCGAGACCAAAACAATCAAAGGAACCCGCGATAAGCTTATAGAGAAGGGGGTTAAGGTGAGTTATGAGACTTTGCGCC
>CAYNNY010000210.1:0-4711 GCA_964398555.1 uncultured Verrucomicrobiales bacterium | reverse complement strand
ACGACGCACGACGCACGACGCACGACGCACGACGCACGACGCACGACGCACGACAGTAAGTCGACAGGCCGGGAGGCCTATCCTACCATCATGAAAATCACATCCATCATCCTAATCCTTCTCGTATCCCTCTGGGCGTGGAAACGGTCTGGGGCATCTTTCTCCGCACTCTGGCGATCACCCAACCGGCAGGGGCAGTTACTGATGGAAAAAGAAGATTACCCAGCGGCCGCAGAAACCTTCACCGATCCCATGCAACGGGGTGCGGCCCTCTTCAAAGCCGGAGAATTCAAAGACGCTCTCGCCGTCTTCAACACCATCGTCACCACCGATGGCATGTATAACCGAGCCAACTGCCAAATGATGCTCGGCAAATACGATGCCGCCATCGACCTCTACGATAAAGTCGTCACCGCACGCACCGGCTGGAAACCCGCCATCACCAACCGCAAAATCGCCATCGCCCGCAAGGCCGCGCTCGCCCCACCCGATGACGATGCCGGCGGCACCGGAGGACAATTGGAAGCTGATGAAATCGTTTTTGATGATCGGGCAAAAAATAGTAAATCCGAGGAAATAGTAGAGGCCAATAGCGGTGAACCCATGTCCGATGCCGAAATGCGCGCACTCTGGCTACGCAAGGTGCAAACGAAACCTGCCGACTTCTTACGCGCAAAATTTTCCTATCAACTCCATCGTGATGAAGCTCAAAAATCCAGCAAGCCATGAAAATCCCCTTCTACATCCTCCATCTGAGCGTGATGCTTTCTATCGCAGCTGATTCTGCAACCAAACCCGTGCAAGCATTTCTGGGCACTGAAAAATCCGAACCCTACATCGTCGGTCAAAAAATAACTCTCGTCATTGAGGTGCTCTCAGAGACCCATTTTTCAGGCTCCACACGTTTCGCCTTACCCGATATCCCAGGTGCCGTGTTCTACAAACCCGAAGAACGGGCGGTGGTGAGTAGTAAAATCATCGATGACATCACCTACAGCGCGCAGCGACACGAATTTGCCTTTTATCCACAGCGCCCAGGCAATTTTGAAATCCCCCCCTTCGACGTGCGTTACGGCATCGCTAGTCCAACAGGAGAAAAATCTACCGAACACATCAGCCCAACCACATCCATCAAGATCACCGCCGCCATGCCGCCGGGGGCGGAAAGCCTTCACAGCCTGATCAGCACGACCGCTCTCAAAGTCACCGAAAGCTGGAGCCCCGAAATCAAAGACTCCTTCATCGCAGGTAATGCGATGAAACGCCACATCACCTTTCGAGCCTCGGACATGCCCGGGATGGTTTTCCCCTCCATTCGCATCCCTGAGGTCGATGGGCTCAAAATTTACCGTGCCCGCGCCGTGATCAATGACAAGATCAACCGAGGTTCCCTCACGGGTGAGCGCTCCGACACCATCACCTACGTCTGCCAAGATCCCGGTCACTACGAACTCCCCGCCATAGCGGTCCACTGGTGGGATCTTGATCAGAAAATACTCAAACTCATCACCCTGCCCGCCGTCACTTTTGAGGTGACGCCTTCTCCCTATCAAAATACAAACGATGAGAATTCTTCCGTCTCAGCTCAAAGTCACAGCACTTGGATAGGATGGAAAGCAATCACCGCCACACTCTTCTTTCTGTTATGCGCTGGGGGTGCCATCTATCGGTTCCGCCGCCCTACCAAACAACGGCTCGCCCACTGGCAACATCAGCGGGCAGAAAGCGAAGCTGCGTATTTTAAAAAAATCACCCCGGATCTCACCCCCGCAGAGATGCTTAATGCCATCACCCGCTGGCTGGATCACACTGATCAGACTCACCTCACGCTTACAGATTGGGCACAAAAACAAAACAACCCAGAGCTCATTCAACACATCGAAAAATTACAACATGCCGTCATTTCACAAGAACCTACTTTTGATGCGGCCGCACTCATTTCCACTCTAAAAAAAGAAAGATCGGCCGCAGCAATATCTAACATACCTAAACAAAACCCTCTCCAGCCCCTTAATCCCCTACGATAGAGGGCAACAAAAAAGACTCATCATTTTTTTTGACATCCCTCCCCTTCCTCGTCTATCATGCTCACTCATTCCATTTAAAACATCATGAAAAAAATCATCATCACAGCCGCCATTGGCGGCATACTAACATGTGTTTCCGCGCTCGCCGCGGATAAACCCAACATCCTCGTCATTTGGGGCGACGATGTTGGCCAATCCAACATCTCAGCCTACACTCGCGGTATGATGGGATATCACACTCCTAACATCGACCGCATCGCCAAAGAAGGCATCCTCTTCACCGACTACTACGGTGAGCAGAGCTGCACGGCAGGCCGATCCTCCTTCATCATGGGACAGAGCGTATTTCGCACTGGCCTTTCCAAAGTAGGACTCCCTGGAGCCAAAGAAGGCATGAACGTCCTGGATCCCACTATTGCGGGCCTCCTCAAGGACCAAGGCTATGCGACAGGGCAGTTTGGTAAAAACCACCTCGGTGACAAAGATCACATGCTTCCTACTAACCACGGGTTCGATGAATTCCTCGGCAACCTCTACCACCTCAACGCCGAGGAAGAACCGGAAAATGAAGATTACCCAAAAGATCCTGCATTTCGTAAAAGATTCGGACCTCGTGGTGTGATCAAGTCATCAGCCGATGGAAAAATCGAAGACACCGGCCCACTGACGAAGAAGCGCATGGAAACCGTCGATGACGAAACTTCCGCTGCCGCTATCGACTTCATCAAACGCCAAACCAAAGCAAACAAACCCTGGTTTGTCTGGTGGAGTGGCACGCGGATGCACTTCCGCACCCACGTCAGCGCTGAAAAAATGGCTGCGATCAAAAAGAAAAATCCCAATGCAGATGAATACACCTGCGGCATGATCGAACACGACATGCACATCGGTGATTTCCTCAAGGTGCTTGATGAACTTAAGATCGCTGACAACACGATCATCCACTACTCCACCGATAATGGCCCTCACTACAACACCTGGCCTGACGCAGCTGCCACTCCATTCCGTGGAGAGAAAAACACCAACTGGGAAGGCGGCTGGCGCGTGCCTGCTGCTGTGCGTTGGCCCGGCGTTGTGAAGCCTGGCTCTGTGAGTAACGGAATCGTTCACCACATGGACTGGCTACCTACATTCCTCGCAGCTGCAGGAAAAACCGACATCAAAAAAGACCTTCTCGATGGTTACACCTCCACCGCGCTCAAGCGTGATTACAAGGTTCACCTCGATGGCTACAACCTGATGGATCACCTCAAAGACCCTCAAAATGTAAAAAGCCCACGTAACGAAATCTTCTACTTCTCCGACGATGGAGATCTCACAGCCTTGCGTTACAACGACTGGAAAGTGGTCTTCATGGAGCAGAAAACCGTCGGCACCTTCCGCGTCTGGATGGAGCCATTCACAACGCTTCGCGTGCCACTCATCTTCAACCTTCGCCGTGACCCTTACGAGCGTGCCGAAGTCACATCCAACACATATTACGACTGGATGCTCGATCGAGCTTACCTCTTGCTGCCCGCTGGTGACTATGTCGGAAAATTCCTAGGAACCTTCAAGGAGTTTCCACCACGCCAGAAGGCCGCCAGCTTCAACTTGGAGCAGGTGATGAAGAAGATGCAAGAACCTGTTAATAAATAGAACCAAGGAGCTTCCTCAAAGCAACCATTCAACCCCGGAGTTACCATCAACCGTAGCTCCGGGGTTTTTAATATATCATGAAAATTATCACACTCTCCATCGCTCTCGCAACCACCACAATTGCCATCGCAGACCCTCTCCCCTCATGGAACGAAGGTGCTGCCAAACAATCCATTGTATCCTTTGTCAAAAAAACCACCACGGAAGGCTCGTCCGACTACGTCATCCCCGCCAAACGCATCGCCGTTTTCGATAACGACGGCACGCTTTGGGCCGAACAACCGCTTTATTTCCAAGCGATTTTCATTTTTGACCAGATCAAAACTCTCGCCCCCAAACACCCCGAATGGAAAACAAAAGAACCCTTTGCCTCCGTGCTTAAAGGCGACACCAAGGCAGTGCTCGCTGGAGGTAAAAAAGCATTACTTCCGTTAGTTGCAGCCACCCATGCTGGCATGACCACTGAAGAATTTAATCAATCGGTCCACAACTGGATCACCACCGCCCGCCATCCTAAAACTAAACGACTCTACAGCGAGATGGTCTTTCAGCCGATGCTAGAGGTTCTCAACTACCTCCGAGCCAACGGATTTAAAACCTTCATCGTCTCCGGTGGTGGCATCGACTTCATGCGTGTCTTTGCCGAGAAAACCTACGGCATCCCACCCGAGCAAATCATCGGCAGCAGTGGCAAAGTCGCTTACAAAGTCATCAATGGAAAACCCACACTCCAAAAACTTCCAGAGCTCAACTTCATCGATGACAAGGAGGGTAAACCCGTCGGCATCCACCAGCACATTGGCCGCCGTCCCATCGCCGCCTTCGGTAACTCCGATGGCGATTTCCAAATGCTCGAATGGACCACCGCCGGCAAAGGTCTTCGTCTCGGCGTTTACGTCCACCACGACGATGCCGACCGCGAGTGGGCCTACGACCACCCGTCCCACATCGGCCAACTCAAGCGCGGACTCGAAGAAGCCCCCAAACGCGGCTGGACCGTCATCAGCATGAAAAACGACTGGAAAACGATTTTCCCAAAGTAGGAT
>CAYNNY010000209.1:0-4748 GCA_964398555.1 uncultured Verrucomicrobiales bacterium | reverse complement strand
AGGCATTTTTCTAAGAAACAGGGGACCGTTATCACTCTCGGACTGCGGAGGCTCGGCACCGCTTTTTCAATCTATCACGCAACTCACCCTTCCCCATCAAATCCCTCGCCAGAAACTGAAGAGCAAAAAAAACAGCGCCTCTCAAGCGAGCTGCACCCGACATCTGCTATGCTCCGCACCACGCGAGTCCAGCCTCGCCAAACCGCAAAGCTGAGTCGAGCCTCAGCACTCCAAATCGCCCCCCGCCGAGTTGCACATCAGGCCAAGTCCACCTTCAATGTCTCCCCCTCAGAGCGGGCGATGCAGACGGCGGCGCAGGAGTCACTGAAGACGTTGACAGCAGTCCGACTCATATCGAGTAAGCGATCGACGGATAGTAGCGCCACCACCGCCATATCGGCATTGGGAATCCCTGAGCTGTTCAAGATCAAAAGAATAGCCACCAGACTGGCAGATGGCACACCGGCGACGCCGATGCTAGTGAGCAGCGCCGTCACCACCACGGCAAACTGCGCCCCCACCCCGAGCGACATCCCCATGACCTGCGCAACAAAAAGCACCGCCACACACTCATAAAGCGCCGTCCCATCCATGTTCACAGTCGCTCCAAGCGGCAGGGTGAAACTGGAAACGCGCTTCGAAACTCCCGCATTATTCTGCACACAATGCATCGTTTCCGGTAAAGTGGCGGAGGATGATGCGGTGGAAAAGGCGGTGAGCAAGGCCAGTCGCATCGCTTTAAAATGAGCCCATGGATTCACCTTGGCATAATAACGCAAGATAAGCGGCATGATCACAAACAAGTGGATTCCCAATGCCAAAAGAACCGTCAGAAAATACTGACCCATCACCGCAAAAATTTGCGGACCGCTTTGGTAAATCGTCGGCAGCATCAATCCAAACACCCCGATGGGGGCCAGCGCCATAATCCACTGCGTGATTTTAATCATCACATCATTCAGCGCCTGAATACTCCCGTAAAGCGGCAGCATGTTATCGGCGGGCAAACGGGTCATCGCGAGCGCGAATAGAATTGAAAAAAAGATCAAACCCAACAGCTGACCATTATCTGAAGCCGCTCTGATCACATTTGGCGGAATCATCTTTTTAAACAGATCCACAAAATCTCCGGCTTTTCTCTGCCCGGCAGCCTCCACCTTCGATTTTTCTTCATCGGAGGCACTAGCCGCCTGGCTTTGCAAAGCCGCATAGATCTCGGGGTTAGGTTTACCGTTGCTAAGACCTGGCTGAATCGTATTGACGAGAGCTAGACCTACCAGAATCGCCAACAAACTTGTGCCCATATAAAACCCAACCGTCTTCATCCCCAAGCGCCCAAATCCTTCCACCCCACTCAGCCCGGCAATGCCTGAAATGATCGCACTCACTACCAGAGGCACGATAATCATTTTTAAAGCTTGGATAAATAGCGCCCCAACAAATCCCCCGACAGCAATGACACGCATGATGGAAATAGACCCCCATGAATCCTCGGGCAAATGACCCGTCAAATTACGAAATACGGTAGCGATTCCTGTAGCAAGGAGGAGAGCAATCAAGATCTGCCAGTGCTGTGCGAGTTTCTTCATGCCGCGAAAACTACACGAGAGAAGAATCAATGGAATATAAATCTATAACTCCGATGTTCTAGCACCCTACGTTTTTCGCGAAACCTCGAGCAGAAAAATAATACGCTGACGGCTTGAGCCGAGAACCCGAGAACTCCGGACTGCATCCTTGGGAGTGACTCGCCGGGCATAGCTCCTAGCTACATCATCTTCCGCCTTCAGGCGTAATTTCGGGGACGAGATCGCCTGCACCGACTGCTGCGCGGCATGGATGTCCTGCTTACCCATCAATGTCCGGGCAAGACTGCCATAGGTGGCATCGCGACGGCTCTGGCTACTTATATTTTCAGCCAATAACAATGACCGGCTAGATTCTTCACGCTCGGCATAGGCCACCGCCATATCTGATTGGATCCGATCCAAAGTAGACACCGAAGTCACCTCATTGGCTGTACGCCCAGCATCCTCCAACAACGACAATGCCTGACGAGTATCACCTTGCCGCTGCCTAGTGCGCGCCATAGAAACCAGAGCGAGAGCCTTCTCATCCGGCCTGTCGATCTCCTGTAAGGTGTTATAAGCAGCAGTATGATTCCCATCGATCGCTGAAGCTTGGGCAATCGCCCGATACGCTCGATTCCGTTCTTTGCTTGAGTTAATCCGGACCGCTACATTTCTAGCTCGACGAGGTTCCCCAATATCAGCGGTGACGGAGGACACTGATTTCAGCGCCCGCTCCCGCACCTTCTTTACGGGAATCGCAGAGGTGCGCATCAGTGAGCCACTTAAATCACCCGACCTAGCTTGCTCGATCGATAATTGTTCGAGCGCGTAAGATTTTTCATCTTCGCTCCGGATACGCGTAGTAACATAGGCACTGAGGGAAAATTCTCCAAGTCGCGCTAGGTCCGCAGACACCTCACGCAAGGCGCTATCCGCCATGACTGGATCATTGACATACTGCAGGGTGTTGAGACCACCCACAGAATCGCCGCTCCGCACTCGTTGCCGAGCGAGAGCGACCAAGGTCGCGTTTTTCAACCTGTCATTTTGCACCAATTGCACAGCTTGATCCGCCCAGCTAAAATCATTAAGGATAGCTCGCTTAAGTGCGATGCGCCGATACGCATCATCTCTCTTCTTCAAACTAACAATAGAACTCACCGTCTGCATCGCCACCGAGGCCCCTTCGTAGGCGGCCTCGCTCTCGGCAATCGCCACCAAGGCAACATCCCGCGATGCGGCATTGACAATTTGACTCATCAACCCCCTCGCCAAATCCACTCGCCCTTGTCGGGCAGACCATGCGGCGACATCAGAAATAGCCCGTTCACGCTCGCCGCTGTTCTGAATATTTTGCAAAGCCGCCATTGCCTCAGTATGCAAGCGCTGAGAAAGCATCGCCTTCACCACCTCACGCACTGAGGCAGAGGCCTTCGCCCGATCATCTGGATCTGCTGCCATTTTTTCAGCCATCAGAAGAATATCACGCGCCGCTTCTTTTTTCCCCCTGCGGTGCTGAGCCTCGGCTATCGCAATGAGATTTTGCCAAGGACGATCACTCCGCATCGCCAGCGAGAACGCCTCCGCCATGATCCGCTCCATCATCACAGCACGTGAGTCCTTAGCATGATTCGCCACACCAGTCTCACTAACCACAAGTCCATTCACGCCTTTATTTTTAGAATCCTTCACCCCCTTGATGGATACAGCCAGCGACTTAGCAGCCTGGTGTGCGGGCTTGCCCTGAGTTAATTTTGCCAGCGTTTGATCGGTCTGAGGTGACCGCTGATCTGAAGCCTCTCCCGACTTCGCTCCCCGGCGAGCTACTCGCCCACCATGAGCCAGCTTACCCTCATCTGCCCGCAGCCTCACCGAACGGGCCACGCCCTCCTCGGCAGGGCTTGCCAGCGGCTGAAATAACGCCACAGCCCCCAAATACATAGTCCACACAGAAACCAAGACAACCCCCAGAGAAAGGATGTAGTGCTTCCAGTGTATATTTAACGGATTTTTCATGATTACTTTCCTCGTTCCTCAGGCAAGACGCCAGAGGCTAGAGGCCGAGTGGGCGATCTGTTCTGAAATACGGACCAGCTCCCCTCTATTTTTCAGATACATTAACTAATTTAATCCTCCCTGCCCGCCGAGCTTTTTACTAGACAATGACAGCACAACCCTATGTCTTGAACCCGAAATCAAACCATGCTGCTCCGAGCAGAGCCATTTACACAACACCACCAACAAGACCCATGAAACACACCATCATCTCCCTGCTTACCGCCGCAGCCGCCATCGGCTGTATTTCCACAAGCTGCAAACCCAAAGAAGAAAACACTGAAGCCGCCCCCGTGTTGCGCTTCTCCGCCATCCCAGACCAAGACACAACCGCCCAGGCCGAGCGCTATGCCCCTGCCGCAAAATGGCTCGCTGAGCAACTCAACATCAAGGTCGAATTCGTACCATCCAGTGATTACGCAGCCTCGGTGGATAAATTCGAAACCGGCGACATCCAGCTTGCTTGGTTTGGTGGCGTCACAGGCGTTCAGGCGCGCAATGCCGTGTCCAACTCCAGAGCCATCGTTGCCGGAGCCAAAGACCTCAAATTCAAAAGCTACTTCATAGCCCATAGCGATACCGGACTGATGAAGTCGGACACCTTCCCAAAAAAAATAAAGGACTTCACCTTCACCTTCGGCAGCTCCGGATCCACCTCCGGCTGCGTCATGCCCGCATTCTATATCCTCGAAAACACAGGCCAAGGACCCCTCGATTTTTTCAGTCAAAGCGTCGGATTCTCCGGGGCCCACGACAAAACCGCCCAGCAAGTGCAAAACGGCACCTATCAAGTGGGAGCCCTCAACTACAGCACCTACGACCGCTTAGTCGCCGAGAACAAAATCGACCCTGAAAAATGCCGCATCATCTGGGAAACACCCACCTACGCCGACTACAACTTCACTGCCCACGGCAAACTCGACGAAAAATTCGGAACAGGCTTCACCGACAAACTGCAAAAGGTCCTACTTGAGTGCAAAGACCCCGCCGTCTTCAAAGCATTCGATCGCAAAGAGTTCATCAAAGTAGACAATGCCACATTCCAAGGCATCGAGAACGTCGTCAAAACGGTAAAACTCAAATAGAGCTCAAACAATATCTCCAAAATCCACGCTCTCAAAG
>CAYNNY010000208.1:0-4765 GCA_964398555.1 uncultured Verrucomicrobiales bacterium | reverse complement strand
CGGCAGCGGCGGGAACGGTGTTGATGGAAGCTGAAGTGGTCAAAGCGAGAAACTGATAACTCAAAGTAGTGCCATTGGCAACCCAAGCTCTTCAGAGATCCCTTTTCAGCATTGCTACAAATAGAATGGCACCAGAGGAAAGCTCGAAAAGAAACTGTTGATGATCGTTGCACCAGAAAGAACTTTTCCTCATCACCAACGATGCACGCATTCCAAGACACACAGACTCCGCCAAAAAGCGGACATTCTACTTGCAGCCGTAAGCAGATGCGTGTCTATTTCCCTCAGCACGCCCCCCGCGCCTCTCCTTGGAAGCGTAATTCGGGGGGTCTTTTTTCACCCCTTTATCCGCCCCCCTATCTGGCACAGCTAAGGTAAGATGCGATCTACCTGACACGCTTGCTTTACATGGCTGAGAAGCCTCTATGCCGTGCGTAATATTAGCCCCCAATCCCGCTTACGCTACAGGTAACTGGGCTTCCTCTTCAGAATTTCAAATTATTCCGAAGTCAAAAAACTCATCTACAACTCAACGCACCTTGCTACTGAGTCCTCAATCTCATCTCCGCAGTTTTCGGAAAACGAAACTTGACAACCAATCAACCCGAATCTTATTTGTCAACCATGACTGCGAGCAGCCCCTACAAACTCAAAGGATGGCGATTGCGGAAGAAATGGACTCTTCAGCAAATGGCTGATACCCTGCATGATTCGGGTTTCAAAATCAGCAAACAGGCTCTCGGTCTTTTTGAAAAAGGAAAAACCCACCCTAAAGCCGCCACATTAAGAGCCATCGCCTCGGTTTTTGGAGTTCGCCCTCACGAACTCATGCAAACGGACTTTGAACTACAATTTATCGGTTTCCGCTCCCTCGCATCACTTTCAAAAACACATCGTGAACGCATTCAATCCATCATGTCCTGGCGTGCCGAAAAACGGGAAACTCTCGTTGCCGCGTCCGGCTCCATACGCAACGATTGGTCGATGGATCAATACAGCGTCACAACCGTTGATCAGGCTGACGAAATCGCCCTAATCGTTCGGGAAAAATGGGATCTTGGGTTTGGTGGCATTCAATCTCTCGCAGACAACATCGAAAAAAACGGAGGTGAGGTCATCGAGATTTCAGACGACACCCGCTTCAGTGGACTTTCTGCGTATTCCTCCGATGGCCGACCCTACATTGCCGTGCAGCATCGCAATGAAGACGGAGCCAGACAGCGCATGGACATGGCTCATGAGCTGGCCCACCTTATTTTGGATACTGACTCCCCTGTTGACGAAGAACAATTCGCCCACCGATTTGCCGGAGCATTTTTACTCACCAGAGACAATGTTACCAGCGAACTTGGCCATCATCGCCGCGACCTGAACCTCCAAGAACTTAAAGCTCTTAAATTGAAATACGGAGTCTCCATCCAGGCATGGGTGAGACGAGCCAAAGATGTGGGGGTCATTTCTGAAACCACCTATAGAAACCTCTGCTTTAGAATTGGCCGTGCCGGTCTTCGCAGCAATGAAGGACACCCATTCGTCCAACCTGAACCACTCGATCGCGACTTTCGCTTGGCCGCCAGAGCCATTACCGAGAAAGGCTTAAGCCCACAAGAAGCAGCCTCGCTAGCATCGGTCCCACCCGAAGCTTTTGAAGAACCTCTTCCCATAACAGAAACCATTTCACTCAAAACAAACCCACGCACCCTCTCTCGGAAAGAACGACGAGAACTGGCAAAAAAAGGCGCAGCTCTCACTGCGGAATCTTATCAAGCCTCTCCAGAAAACATTCTTCCCGATCTCGCTGAAGTCTTCGAAGATCAATAAGTCAGCGAAGGAAAAGCCGATGAAGTTGCCGAAGCCGTCGCCCTAGCGATTGATGTGCCCAGTCTTGGCCCGGAGAATTAAAAAAGAATTTCACCTCTCTCAAAACGAGCCATTTCCCCCTTGTGAGGAGCCATCATTTCGGGCACGCTCTGCCTAGGCATCTTAGCCTGCCAACTTTGGGTTCCCCTTCATTTTTATGAGTCAGTCAGATTTTAAACACCTTTCGAATTTTATCTGGTCGGTTGCCGACCTTCTCCGCGGCCCCTACCGACCACCACAGTATGAGCGGGTCATGCTGCCGATGACTGTGTTGCGCCGCTTCGACTGCGTGCTAGCCCACTCCAAACAACAGGTTCTCAAAAAACACGCCGCGCTGGAGGCAACGGGTAAGATCAAGGATTTCGACCCCATTCTCAACAAAACCGCCAAGGATGCCGATGGCAATGAACTCGGGTTCCACAATCACAGCACACTCGACTTTGAAAAGCTCAAGGGCGATCCCGATAACGTAGGCCGTCACCTCCAGGACTACATCAGCGGGTTCTCAAAAAATGTGCGCGACATCTTTGAAAAGTTCGAGTTCGACAAGGAAATCGAAAAAATGGAGGAGTCGAACCGACTCTACCTCGTGGTCATCAAGTTTGCGGAAATGGATCTTCACCCATCGTCCGTGGACAACATCCAGATGGGACTCGTCTTTGAAGACCTCATCCGCCGATTCAATGAAGCGGCCAATGAAACCGCAGGTGACCACTTCACCCCGCGCGAGGTCATCCAGCTCATGGTCAATCTGCTCATGGAGCCGGACATGAAACAAATCACCGAGAGCAAAAGCCCGATCATCACCATTTGCGACCCCGCCTGCGGCACAGGCGGTATGCTGGCGGAGGCTCAGAACTGGATTCGTGAGCACAATGAAAAAGCCATCGTCAAGGTCTTCGGACAGGACTACAACCCGCGCTCATTCGCCGTCGCCGCCTCCGATCTTCTGATCAAAGGCCACCGCTACAGCAAGGTCACGCTCGGCAACACCCTGACCAGCCCGCCATTTAAGAAGATCGAGGGCTTTGACTACCTGCTGGCGAACCCACCCTTCGGCGTGGACTGGAAGGCGGAGAAAAAGGAAATCGCCACCTGGAGAGATTTCAATGGCTACACCGGAAAACTCCCGCGCGTCAACGACGGTGCCTTTCTCTTTCTCATCTACATGCTTTCCAAGCGATTCGATTTCAACCCCGCTAAAAAACTCAACGGCACCCGCATCGCCATCGTTTTCAACGGCTCGCCGCTCTTCACCGGCGGTGCTGGCTCGGGCGAAAGCGATATCCGACGCTGGATCATCGAGAACGACTGGCTGGAAAGCATCGTCGCCCTCCCCGAGTCCATGTTCTACAACACGGGCATCGGCACGTTCATCTGGATTGTCACCAACCGGAAGGAAAAGAAGCGCAAAGGGAAAATCCAACTCATCGACAGCCGCGAGCGTTACACCCCGATGAAACGTAGCCTCGGTGACAAACGCCGATTCCTCAGCGAGGACACTGTCGAGGAGCTCACCAGCGAACACGGGAAGTTCAAACCCACCGCCACCAGCAAGATCTTTGACAACACCCACTTCGGTTACCGCCGGATCA
The DNA here is from genome assembly GCA_964398555.1 of uncultured Verrucomicrobiales bacterium. Lineage (GTDB taxonomy): Bacteria > Verrucomicrobiota > Verrucomicrobiia > Verrucomicrobiales > Akkermansiaceae > Oceaniferula. The sequence continues at coordinate 1,310 of CAYNNY010000208.1, read as the reverse complement.
CCGTCGAACGCCCGCTGCGACTCCGCTTCCAGATCACCGATGACAGTAAAGCGATTTTCCTCAATTCCTGCCCGGAATACATGGACGCCATCGAGTCGCTTGAAACTATCCTCGGCACCGACCCCCACGACGACTGGAACAAGGTGCTGCCCGTCGTCAACGAAACCTTCAAATACAGCCCATGCGACTGGATTAAAGGTGCGCAGGGAAGCAAACAGAAAAAGTTCTTCCGCGAAGTTTTCACCACCACCCACCCCGATGCCGACCCCGTTATCGCCAAGTTTACGAAAAAGAACCATCTCGTGAACAAAAACGATTTCCCAGCCCAGACGATTGATAAAAAACTCACCACAGCGAAGCTCGACAACATCACCGGACTCTACCCTGAGAAAGCTCAGAAAAAAGGCCGTTACTTCCACTACGAGTCCGATCCAAAACTACGCGACAACGAAAACATCCCACTTCAGGAAAACATCATTTCTTTTTTCCTCCGCGAAGTCCGCCCCTATGCCCCCGACGCCTGGATCAACCCGGATGCCAAACTCAGGGACGAAAAAAACAACGGCATCGGTAAAGTCGGCTATGAAATTAACTTCAACCGCGAGTTCTTTGTTTACAAGGAGCCCAGGAAATTAAAGGAAATTGATGAAGAGCTTGCCAAGGTCGAAGGCAGAATCATGAAAATGTTAAAATCTTCATCACTATGAACAAAGAGCTAAATACACAATGGGTTCCGCTCAGGAGAAGTGATTATAAACACTGCCAAGTCAAACGTTTCTATGAAATCACTCTCGGAAAAATGCTCCAGCCTACTGCAAGAGATAGTCGAGACAAACAAGTTCCCTACTTAAAATCGCTCAATGTTAAATGGGACAAAATCAGACTAGATCCAATTTCTACAATGTGGGCAAACGCTCGTGAAATTAAAGAATTAGAATTACACACAGGAGATTTACTTGTTTGTGAAGGAGGTGAGGTTGGGCGATCATCCATATTATCCACAAAATTACCACTGAATTGTATTATTCAGAATGCTGTCCACCGTGTTCGGCCTCGACCTAATGCTAACAACTCATACTTGAGATACCTTTTAATTCATGCATCATCTCAAGGCTGGTTTAACGTTCTTTGCAATAAAGCTACGATTGCTCACTTTACAGTAGAAAAATTTAATGAACTTTGGATTTCTATACCAAACAAATTAACTCAAGAAAAAATCGCATCCTTTCTCGACCGCGAAACCGTCCGCATCGACGACTTGATTGCGGAGAAAGAGCACATGCTCAAGCTGCTCAAAGAAAAACGCGCCG
>CAYNNY010000207.1:0-4766 GCA_964398555.1 uncultured Verrucomicrobiales bacterium | reverse complement strand
TCAATCTGAACACAACATGAATAATCCATGTTTTTTTTGAAGATCTACCGCCCCGTATAAAATATCACGCCCACCTTGAGCCAAGGTGGGCGGATAGAAAATGTAGCTACCTCTATACCTACCCGAGCGCCTGCTCGAGATCGGCGATGATGTCGTCGCTATGCTCGATGCCTACGCTGAGTCGGATCAAGCCGGGGGTTATGCCACCCTCAATCTGCTGCTCAGCATTCATCTGGCTGTGCGTTGTCGTGGCAGGGTGAATCGCCAAACTTTTAGCATCGCCCACATTGGCGAGGTGTAAAAACAGCTTCAGCGACTCGATAAATTTCTGCCCCGCCTCACTACCACCTTTCAGTTCAAAAACAACCATGCCACCGCCTTGGCCTTTGAGGTATTTCTGACAGCGCTCATGCTCGGGGTCACTGGGTAATCCTGGAAATTTCACCCACTCGACCGCATCATGCCCTTGCAAATACTCCGCCACTTTCAACGCATTTTCAGAATGACGCTCCATCCGCAATGGCAAGGTTTCAATCCCTTGCAGAAACTGCCACGAATTATCCGCACTGATACACGCCCCGAGGTTCCGCAATGGCACGGTGCGCATTCTCAAAATAAACGCGAGAGGCGCCAGTGACTCGGGAAGATCATGCCCCCAACGAAGCCCGTGGTAGGAATTATCCGGCTCGTCATAAAGAGGATGCTTGCCGCCCGCCCAGTTAAACCGACCCGAATCAACCACCACGCCACCAATCCCAACACCGTGTCCGCCAAACCACTTCGTGAGCGAGTGCACCACGATATCGGCACCGTGCGCCAGTGGATTAGTGAGGTAAGGAGTGGAAAATGTGGCATCCACAATGAGCGGAATCCCATGCGCCTTGGCAATCGCAGCAATCGCATCGAGATCAGCAATTTCAAGTGCCGGATTCGACACCGTTTCACAGAATAGCGCCCGTGTGTTTTCATTGATCGCAGCGGCAAAATTGGCCGGATCGGTAGAATCCACAAGACTGACATCGATCCCCATTTTAGGCAAAATGTCATTAAACATCGTGTAGCTCCCACCGTAAAGATTACGGGCGGATACAATGTTATCGCCGGACTCTGCGAGGTTGATGATCGTATTAAAGATGGCCGCCGTTCCTGAAGCAAATCCTAGTCCACCCATCTCAGGCGCACCTTCGAGTAAACAGACACGCTTTTCCAACACATCGGTCGTGGGATTCATCAGTCGGGAATAGATATTTCCCAGCTCTTTGAGCGCAAATAAATTGGCCGCGTGTTCAGTGGAATTAAAAACAAAGGCACTGGTGCGATACACAGGAACAGCACAGGCATTGGTGGTAGGGTCAGGCTGTTGCCCGCCGTGGAGGCATAAGGTTTCTAGTTTCATGATATGGGTGCGAATACTTATCACAATCATCCTGAGTTGCAAGGGCTGGATCATGGATTCACGGCGCCAGCTCACTCTCAATGATCGCCACTGAAAGAATCACAGAAGCAAAACGTATTTCCCCTCTACATATCACCCCTCTATGAAACGCCGCACCTTCATCACCAGCCTCGCCGCAGCCAGCGCATCCTCAGCACTTCAAGCCGCGACCCAAGAAAAGAAAAACACCGACAGCTACAGCAGCAATGAGTTCAAAGTCCTCAGCCCACCGGTCGTCCAAAACCCCACCGAAACCTCATTTTCAGTTTCATGGATGATCAGCGGCATGGCAACAGGATGGGTAGAGTGGGGCCCCACGGAAAAACTCGGCAACACCGCCAAACCTGCCCACCACGGATTAATGGGCATGAGCGAATACGCCCTGTCAGCAAGCATCACCGAGATCCCCGTGGGTTCGACCGTTTTCTACCGCGTCGTCACCATGCCCGTGCGCTATAAAAATGCCTATTCGATTGAAAAAAGCCCTCCCATTCTCGGAGAAATCCGCCAAGTCAAACTACCTAGCGCATCGGCGAAAACCTGCACACTCGCCATGGTCAATGACACCCATGACCACGAAAAAACCATCGCCGCATTAGCCGACCGCATCAACCATTTGGACCCAGATGCCGTGGTCTGGAATGGCGACGCAGCCAACACCTTTGAATCACCCCAACAAACAGCCCGGATTTGCCTAACTCCCGGTCAATCACCCAACGATCCAACCCGTGGCGGATGGGCCTCCACCCGACCTCTCTTTTTCACTCTCGGAAACCACGACGCCCGAGGGATCAGCGCCCGCACCCTCCCCGAGGTTATCACACCCTGGCCGCTGGACGCACACGACCCGGACGGACTCGCCCCCACCCCCTACGCCGCTGGACGCTACTGCTTTGTCAAACGCATCGGCCCAGTCGCCATCGTTTGCCTCGATACCGGAGAAGACAAACCGGACTCCCGTGATGTCTGGGGAGGCATGGCCGCCTACGAACCCTACCGCGAAGCCCAGCGTGAATGGCTACTCAAAGCACTCAAACAACCTGAAATAGCCTCCGCCCCTTACCTCATTGCCTTTTGCCACATCCCCCTACGCGGACTCAAAGGCGACAACGATGGCACAGGCCCCTCTGGCTACTGCGCATACTCCGGATTCGGTCAAAAACTCTGGATGAAACCACTCATCGATGCCGGCTGCCAAATGCTACTCAGCGGGCACACCCACCAACACCGCATCGACAAACCCAACCAAGAATTTCCGCTCTACCAAGTCGTAGGAGGAGGGCCGAAAAAAAACAATGCCGGCCTCGTCCACCTCAACGCCAATAGTAAGCAACTCAAACTCATCATCGAGGACCTCACCCACAAAAACGTCGGCGAAGTCACTCTTCAGCCAAGGAAAAACTCACACTAAAAATTCTGCACCATCGTGCACGCCAGCACATCATCATAGGGCAAGCGCTTAAGCATCCCCCACTGATCTCGCTGATAGAGCCGATACCGCATCATTCCAGGACTATAGATCCCGCAGAGAAACCGGGCCAATCGCTCCGGACTCGCCAGTGCGGCCTTGCGCTCGTTGGCAATCGACTGCACTACTTCCAACTCCTCCTGAGTCATCGGCTCAACCGAAGTCACAGGCAGCTTCCGAAGACGTTTCTCCCCCAAGCAGGAAGAACAACAACCACACCCTGATTCTAACTTTTCACCAAAATAAGATAAAAGCGAACCCGCAATACATCTGCGCGAAATCGCGATCGACATCACCGCATCGATCCTCTTCACCCCTGCCTCCACATGATGCTCAAACACATCATGCATCTGATCGGTTAGCTCAGCAATATCCTCAGGAACCCGCCGCACCCGCACATGATGCAGGCTATGGCTAAACTTCATCCTTACATCCCCAGTCTCATTGAGCTCGTGCAGAAGGCCCATCAGCTTCAACTGCCCCATCACCGTGCGCCCACTGATCTCCATCAGCGACACCCGCTGCCGCGATTCGAGAATAGGCCGCAGCACCTTCTGCTGCGCAGGCTTAAATCCATACAAAACACGATCAATCGAAATCAAAGGCACCGCATGACACCACAGCCAAGACCCCTGCTCAGGAGCCAACCATCCTTGAATTTCCAGACGAGCTAATAAAATATCCACCGCTTCCCAAGGAATGTCATTGAACGTGCAAAGATCATAGCGGGAAACCACCGCACGTTTCCCTTGTGAAAAAATCTTCCCCAGCACATTGGCCACCGCCTGCCGAGTTGGCTTCTGCGCGATGATGAAACTTTCTAACATGGATCGATCATTTCCACTCACCATCATTTCGCAATGACTGGGTAATCCATCACGACCGGCCCGACCGCTCTCCTGCATCCACCCCTCCGGTGATTTAGGCGGCTGATAATGAATCACAGCTCGTACCCCCGCCATATCCACCCCCATGCCAAAAGCAATGGTGGCACAAATCACAGACACCTCCCCCTTCACAAATCCCTCCTGCACCTCACTCCGGACATCCGAGGTCATCCCCGCATGATACGCCCGAGCGCCCACACCATGATTCCGCAATAACGTCGCCAGCGTCTCCACCGTCTCCCGACGCGTCGCATAGACAATCGCGGGCAAACGGGAAATATCCGCTAAAGAGCGAAGCAAAGCGTCATCCTTTTCGCCGTCCTGACAAGCCGTCACTTTAAAATGAAGGTTCTCCCGGTAAAATGACGTCTGCACTTGATCACGTTTCAAGACACCAAACGCCTTGCGGATTTCCCGTGCCACCACGGGACTCGCCGTAGCCGTTAGAGCTAGAATCGATCTAGGCTTGAGACGTTTCACCTTTCTCGCCAACGTTAAATAAGCGGGACGAAAACTATGCCCCCATTCCGAAACACAGTGAGCCTCATCCACCGCCACCAAGCTCACATCAATCGACCCCAACACATCCCAAAGCTCAGGAGAATCCAGACGCTCAGGAGAAAGGTAAAGTAATCGGACCGCCCCCCGACGAATATCTTCCACCATCAACCCAAGCTCACCCTTACCTAGGGTAGAATCCCATCGGACGGCCGCAATACCACGCCGCAGCATCGAATCCACCTGATCCTGCATCAGAGCAATCAAGGGGGAAATAACCAGAGTCAATCCAGCGCTCACCACAGCGGGAAACTGATAACACAACGACTTACCACCCCCCGTCGGCAAAACAGCCAGAGTATTCACTCCAGCTAACACACGATCAATCACCTCCCCCTGCCCACACCGCAAAGAGTCATGACCAAAATACCGCTTCAGAATATCAATTTTCCCCTCTTCCATCTCACATCTCACATCT
>CAYNNY010000206.1:3218-4827 GCA_964398555.1 uncultured Verrucomicrobiales bacterium | reverse complement strand
CTGAAGTATCAACCCAAGCCGCAACCCTCTTATCCTCCTAGATCACTTACCTTCCGTAATTCAAAATCATCTGCGCAAATCTGCGTCATCTGCGGTTTAAAAAACTACATTACCCCAAAAAAAACTTCCACGGTTCAAAAAACATCAACCACCCACAAAAAAATCCAATGAACAATCAACCCACACCCGACACCCGTTTCAACGAATTCGTTTACCTCCAGGCCCAGAACGCAGGCTTTTTCCTTGGCCAACTCCCCAACCCCGCCACTGGCGAAACCAAGGTCAACCTCAAAGCCGCCGCCAGCGTGCTCGACTCCCTCGAAATGCTCGCCGTCAAAACCCAAGGCAACCTCACCCCAGAAGAAGCCGACCTCCTCGAAAAAGCACTCATCAACATCCGCGCCCTCTACGCCAATGTAGAGAACCAGTAATAACCGAATCACTTCGCCCTCTGCCACTGAGCCTCCATCTCAGCGAGAGTCGCGGATTTCAAATCCTTCCCCTCTTGAAGGAGAGCCTCGTCCATTTTAGCGAAGCGATCTTCAAATTTCACATTCGTCGATTCCAGTAAAATCTCAGGATCCAGCTTGTGGCGTCGAGCGAGATTCACCACAGAAAACAGCAAATCCCCAATTTCCTCAGCCAATAATTCACGCTGACCTGACTCCAGCTCCACTTCCACCTCGGCGAGTTCCTCTCGGATTTTGTCAACTACGCCAGAATCATCCGGCCAATCAAATCCCACCTTCGCCGCCTTTTTTTGAAGTTTGGATGCCCGCAACATCGCAGGCAGCCCTTTCCCTGTATTGTGCAGATAAGGCTGATCCTCATCACCCTTTTCCTGACGTTTAATCGCGTCCCACTGCGTCAGCACGCCCTCGGTATCGTCCACCGCACTATCACCATAGACATGCGGGTGCCTTCGCACCAGCTTCTCACTCACGATCCGCGCCACATCATCAAAGCTATACCTTCCGGCTTCTTCAGCCAGTTCACTGTGGAAAACGACCTGAAGCAACAGATCGCCGAGTTCTTCTTTTAAATGCTCCCAGTCACCACGACGAATCGTATCCACCGTCTCATAAGCCTCCTCGATCAAATTCGGCAATAAGCTCTCGTGAGTTTGCTCCGCATCCCACGGGCACCCGCCCGGCGCACGAAGTCGGTGCATAATGGAGCGTAAGCGGGAAAGTTGCTGCCCGTCGTCTGGGCAATCGATCATTTCAGCATCGGTCATAGGTTAGTTGATTGGTTGAATGGTCATTAGTCAGCTGCGGAGCGGCGTAAGATTTCGCGTTCTTTTTCGGTGAGGCTTTGAATACCCTCCCGATTCACCTTATCGAGAATCTTATCCACCTCGGAATCGCTCAGGTTGATGTGAGTGCGAGGTCGGATTTTCTTTTCACGCACGACTCTCGCATCAACGGTGCGCCGCCATCCACCGGAACCATTTTTCATCCCGATCCCCCCCTCACCGACAAATCCCAATAATCGTGGATTCTTCATTAAAATAAATCCAAGAATAGCCCCGCCAAGGTGTCCGGCCTCTCCACCGGCATTACTCCAGATATCATGCCGAACAACACCACTCACACTCTCAGCCCAATGC
>CAYNNY010000206.1:0-3118 GCA_964398555.1 uncultured Verrucomicrobiales bacterium | reverse complement strand
ATGCCGAACAACACCACTCACACTCTCAGCCCAATGCATAAAAATCACCACCACCGCGATGCCCAGAACGCCCAAGGCAAACGTCTTCATTTTCATCGGAATAGGCGGAAAGAGCAATCGGACTTGTAAATTAGGCGCAATCACCGCCACAGCTACCAAGCAAGCGTAGATACCGGCGGAAGCTCCAACGAGGGGTATATAGTCAGCTCCATGTATCTGCCCATTCATAAAGAAAAGCCTCTCCTCAAATAATCCCACCTGAAATAAAACAGCATAAAACAATGCTCCAGAGGCTCCGCAAGCGAGGTAAAATACGATGAATTTACGGCTACCCCACCACTGTTCTACAAATGAACCAAACATATAGAGAGCAAACATATTGAAAAATAAATGCCCCATGTTTCCATGCAAAAACTGAAAACTCAAAAACCGCCATATCTGTCCGTGTTCCAGCCCTTGAGCAACACTGAAATGCCCATAGAGCGCCAAAGGACCAAAATCAACACCATCGGGTGTAGTAACCATATTAATAAAAAAAATGGCGATATTGCTGATCAACAACCACTTCACCACCGGAGCGCCCGTGAGGCGGGTCGGCTGGCGGGGCATGTTTCCATGCATCTGATTTCCTGACATCTGGTTATATTGGCGGTCTGCGATTCCCATAGGCGCGCTAGAAATAGCACGCCTCAGTGCCCACCGCAAGGGAGTCCATGCAATATCCTTAAAAAATAATGACGATCCCCCCTTGCCCTCATATTTTATATGGAGTATTGTTCGAGGCTATGGAACCCCAAGCCCACATGCGAAAAATCGAAGTCAGCCTCAGTGAGGCTGAAGATATCACCATCAACAGCATCAAAAATATGCACCCCAACTGGGTCCGCAAAAATGGTGATTGCCCTGAATGTATCGCCCTTCAACACGAAATGGCAGACACCACTCGGCCTGAATCCGCCGCCGCCGCGATGGAAGAGCTTGAAGCATCTTAGTTAGACTCAACTTCAACTCACCGACAGGTGCTTTCAACTCGCGCAGCGAATTCAACCAGCCGAAGGCAAATTCAACAATCGCGACTAACTCCCGACTCGACAGCGAGAAAGCCGTGAGCCATCATGCCCACACATGGCAGGATACACATCGATCAGAACCTTTCTCTGGCCCGTCGCGCTGACGGCATTGGGAGTGGCACTCTGCACATGGGTCGTACCACGTGAAATCATTGCGGTAGAAGATCACATCATCGGATTTCCGGATACCGATGCCTTTGGCCACCGCATCCGCCCATGGCTACTCGGGCTGCTCTGCATGTTACCCGCTACCGCAGCATGGATGTATTCCTTAGCTGGCACGCTGGATCGCTACATGTCGCGCCAGTTCTTGGGAGCCTTCGGACTCTGCATGGGCACTCTGCTCGCCGTATTCATGCTGATGGATCTGCAGAACAACATCTCTGATTTCCGCGAAGCTGATGACACCCTGGGGCTGATTGCGAGTTATTACGGCATCAATGTGCCTGCCATTTTTGTCTTTCTGCTCCCCTATGTCTTATTACTCTCCCTACTCTACTGTCTGGGAAAAATGTCACGACACCAAGAGATTGTCGGCATGATTCAAACTGGCCGGGGCATCCTCAGAATCGTGGCCCCCCTCCTCATCACAGGTGTTTTCACCTCGCTCATCTGCCTTATCTTTAACTACCATTGGGGACCGTGGGCCGAGGGGCATAAAGACATCATCATCGATCTCGCCAAAGACGGACAAGCCGACCGCGCCCGCTCAGTGCTCTACCGCGACGCCGCATCCAGACGCGTCTGGCTAGTCGGAGCCTTCCCCTACCGCTTTGAAAAATCAGGCACCATCCGCAATGTCACCGTCAAGGAATTCAATGCCGACGGGCACCCAACCACCAAAATGGAAGCCGTCTCAGCCACATGGTCAAGAGACAACAAAAAATGGACCTTCACCGGAGTTACCCTCATCGACCTCCAAGCCCACCCCATACCCGTCAAAGTCAAAACAGGCGAAAGTATCACCCGCAACTGGCAAGAAACCCCCTGGCAACTGGTTAAACCAGGCTTAAACCAAAGCCACCTCGGCATTCCCGAGCTCAACAGCTGGCTCAAAGCCAACAAAAATGTCGAATGGGCTAATCGACTCCCCTACCTCACTCAGTGGCACTACCGCTTTGCCCAGCCCGTGATCTGCCTCATTACCATCTTGCTTGCCGCACCACTTGGCATCGTCTTCAGCAGACGCGGCATTGGTGGAGGCGTCTCCACCGCCCTGTTCCTCAGCGCCGGAATGCTTTTTGCCTCATCCTTCTTCCTCACCTTTGGCGAAGCTGGCCATCTTCCACCCGCACTCGCCGCCTGGAGCACCAACATCATCTTCTTTATCATCGCCCTCTACCTCTTCCACCGACGTGTCACCGGACGCCCCATTTATCAAAGTTTGCTCAAGCTTTTCCCCAGCGGCTAATCACTTGGATTGATTGTTAAGAAAAACTAAGCATTTTTCGTGCTTTCGTGCTTGACCACCATAGCATCACCTCCTAGTTTCCGCGTCCCGTCACCGAGCAATCCCCGCTCAAGACTTCACAATCACGCGTATCCTACGCATCCACTAACTTAACTAAAACATCAATTATTCTCATGAGAGGTATAGAAATTCAAAAAGGTGAGCCCGTTGACCGCGCCCTCAAGCGCCTCAAAAATAAACTGGACAGCGAAGGCATCCTCGAAGAAATGCGTCGCCGCCGTTCTTTTGAAACCGTCACGCAGCGCAAGCAACGTAAAGAACGCACAGCTGTCAAACGTCACGCCATTCGTTGGCGCTTCCAGCGCACTAAGCCTGCGACTGAAGAAACTCCAGGTGCTTAATCCCCAAGATTAACCCATTACATTTCTCAAAAGCACTCCTTTTACGGAGTGCTTTTTTTTGTTCTCAAATAGGGAGTGAGGAACTTCATGGCAGATGCTGGTGGCGATCCATGCGCCTGTGGTGCGCGTGCGGCATTGATGATCCGCAAAGAATATAACCGCATCAATGCCATGGCAAGCCAGTTGTAGAGTTGTGGTTTTTTATGAGCGATGAGTTTCCATTCACCACTGCGAAT
>CAYNNY010000205.1:0-4871 GCA_964398555.1 uncultured Verrucomicrobiales bacterium | reverse complement strand
TGATTGTTGATTGTTGAAGTTAGGAGGTGCGGGGGGCGGCTGTTTTGACGCTTGATACGAAGATGGCGATTAGTTCATCACATTCTTTTAAGATGTTTGCGACTTTGCTTGGTTCGCATAATGGCTTCCGCTACTTTGATGATGCGGACGGCAAAGTCGATTAGACGGTTTTCCAAGTCGTATGGAGTGTGCTGCATAGCTCAAGTTACTTCTGATTTCTAAAATCATCAATCATCAATCGGAAATCACTTCGGTAGTGTCATGCCTCCCTTTCTGTAGAACGTAAAAAACCACAGAGGCTAGCACCTCTGTGGTTTGGTGAAGTGTGAGGTTACGCTTTATCAATGAGTTCGACTCGGCAGGCGCACTTTTTGAAGTCGGCTTGGCCGGAGACGGGGTCGAAGGCTCGGTGAGTGGTGCCGTTGGCGAGCCATTTGTTTTTCTCGGGATCAGCGGAGTCCGCGACCGAGAGGTTCCATGGGCTGAAGAGGAATCCTTTGGGCACGGTGTTCCGGGCGGGTTTAACGATGGAGTCAAGTCCGATAGAGACACGAGCTTCGAGAGATCCGCGGCGGGTGGTGATTTTCACCCACTGGCCGTCTTTGACACCGAGCTCTTTGGCATCGTCCGGATGCATTTCGACATACATCTGTGGGACCAGCTTTTTGGTGGTGCCTGCACGGATGGTTTTGGCGGTGTGGAAGTGTTCGTAAACCACTCCGGTGGCCCACCAGAACGGATACTTGTCTTTCGGGCAATCGCCGACTTTTTTGCCGAGGTGTTCGTCATGTGGAAGTTCGGGGGTGAGTCCGGCATCGCGGGCTTTGATCAGGACATCGTAGTGGTCGATCATGAAGTAGTTAGGATCGGTTCCAGCTTTCGAGAGTTCATCGGTGATTTCGCGGTAGTTGGAGTAATCCTGCTGGCACATGTGGATGTGGAGTTTTCCATCTTTGTGGCGGAATTCGCCGTAGGGTTTGTCCGGCCAGTATTCTTCCTGTCCCATGTAGCGGCGTTTGGTGCCACCGGCTTTGGCGATAGCGGCGGTGGGGGCCGGCCATTGGATGCCACGCAGGTCTTTGATTTGCTGGTAAGGTGACTTGCCAGTTTCTTTTTCCACTTCGAGAATTCCGGTGAGATCGCAGTCGGTGCCTTTCGAGGCTTTGATGAAATCGCGGAAGACTTCCTCGGGGTCGTAGTAACCGTTTTCTTTGCGCTCGTAGGGGAAGATTTTCTTCATATCTAGACCTAGGAGTTCTCCGATCATTTTGCCTTTATCGATGACCATATCCATGTCGGGACGGCAGCCTTTGACGGGGTTGCCGGTGCCTTCGGTGACGTAGAGTCGGCGTTCTGATTGAATGTAGATGCCGTTGATCCACTCTCCCCAGGTGGCGGCGGGGAGGATGACATCGGCGTAGAGGTTGTTAGGCGCGTCTTTGTAGATTTCCTGCACCACGGTGAAGGTTTTGGTGAGGGCTGGTCTAACGAGGTTGTAGGAGTCCGGTAAGTCGATGTGGGTGGCGTAGATCAGGAACATCGCTTGGACTTCGCCTTTGAGGGCGCGTTCCATCATTCCGACGGCCATGCCGATGTTTTGCATGCCGGCGACTTTGTCGAGGCGCTCTGGGGGGATGCCCCATGCTTTGGCGCAGTGGGCGCGGTGTTTGTCGTCTTTGATGCCGATGTTGAAGGGGAGTCGTCCGGTCAAGCCGCCAGTGAGGCGCTCGCCCATGGCGTTAGGTTGTCCGGTCTGTGAGTGGGGTCCGCAACCTGCGCGTCCGACGTTTCCAGTGAGTGCCATCAGGTTGATGAGGCTCATGGTGTTGTGTTGGCCGTGGAGGTGTTGGTTGTAACCGATGCCCCAGAAGCAGAGCACACCACCGGAGCCGCGCTCACGGCCTTTCATGCTGGCCTCGGCCCAGACTTTGGCGATGGCGTAGATTTCTTTGGCGGGAATTTTAGTGCGGTCTTCGCAGTCTTCGGGTTTGTAGCCTTTGGTGACTTCTTCGATGTATTTTTCCCAGCCATCGGTGTGTTTTTTGAGGAAGTCCCAGTCGACCACTTCTTTGTGGTTGTGAAGGATAGCCCAGGCGATGGCGTTGTGGATAGAGATGTCTCCGTTGATGGTGGGGAAGTGGAAGCTGTTGTCCGGGTTGACGCTTTCAAGACCCTGGACGGTGCCGGTGCGGCGGGGGTCGACGACGAGGGTGGGGAAGTCCTTCTTCGATTTGGCATCGGCGACGCGCCAGTAGAGGATAGGGTGGGAGCCTCGGGCGTTGTGTCCCCAGAAACAAACCATGTCGGCGAGTTCGATATCGTCGTAACAGGTCGGTGGGGTATCGGAGCCGAGGGCTTTGAAGTATCCGGTGACGGCAGAGGTCATACACATCCGGGCGTTGGCTTCGATGGTATTGGAGCCGATGATGCCTTTCATGAAGATGTTTTCAAGATACTGGCCTTCGAGAGAAAGCTGGCCTGAGCCGTAGAGTCCTACGGCGTTGCCTCCGGACTTATTGATGATATCGACCACCTGATGAGAGATGAGTTCCTCGGCCTCTTCCCAAGTGGCTTCGCGGAAGTGTTTGGGATCGTAGGAGCCTTTGGTTTTTGAGACATGCCCCGTGAGTGGGTTCGACATGTCTTTGCGGATGAGCGGCTTATCGAGGCGGTTGACGTAGATGGCCTCGGCAGAGGTTAGGCCTTTGATGCACTGGAGGCCTTTGTTGGTCGGGTGATCTTTATCGGGGATGACGTTGGTGATGCGGCCATTTTTGGTTTTGATGATGGTGCCGCAACCGACACCGCAATACGGGCAAGCGGCGTAGAGATCGGTGGGGGATTCTTTGTGCTCTAGTTCGTAGTCTTCACCTCCCACGGCCCAGCCGGTTTTGGTGACTCCTGTGGCGAGTGCCACGGCGGCCCCCGATGTTTTGACAAATGTTCTGCGTTTCATAATTTGATGGTGTGGTTGGTGTGGTGGGTTTTATTTTTTGTTGAGTGAGCGGAGGTAGGAAATGATGTCGGCGACATCGTCTTTATTGAGATTGGCGAGGCCTTCGGGACCCATGACGGGTTTCATGGCGGTGCCGGCGCGGCCGTGTTTGACGGTTTGGAAGATGTAGTCGTCACTGGCGGTATCGAGGAAGCCAGCCATTCCGATGGCGGGGCCGGCGACTCCGGCGGCGTATCCGATGCCTTTGTCTCCATGGCAGGAGGCGCAGTAGGTGGTGAATTTGGTGAGTCCGGCGGTGGCGTCGCCTCTGATTTTTAAGCTGTCATCCACCTTGATGGTGATCGGGTTCGGGTCGGGAACCGAGCGAAGGTAGGCGATGATGTGATTGACGTTTTCTTCGGAAATATCGGGACGGGCAGCCATGGCGGTGCCGAGTCGGCCTTTGCTGATGGTGGTCCGGATAAAATCATCGCTGGCAATGGCGAGGAAGTCGCGGTTGCGGATGCTGGGGGCAAATCCAGGTTTGCCGATGCCGTCCATTTGGTGGCAGGCCATGCAGTTCATGTTATACTGCTGTTCGCCTAGCTTTGGATCTCCCGCTACCTTGGGTTTGTTCGTGGTGACTTTCTCCCCTCCCTGAAGGCTTCTGAGATAGGCGATGATGTCGGCGGCTTCGGTATCGTTGAGGTTGGCTAGTCCTACTGCGCCGAGCATGGGGCGCATGGGGGTGCCGGCTCGACCGTACTTCATCGTCTGGTAAATGTAGTCGTCACTGGCGGTGTCGAGGAAGCCTTTGAGTCCGATGCCTGGGCCGGAGCTGCCGGCGAGGTAGCCGATGCCTTTGTCTCCGTGGCAGGAGGCGCAGTAGGTGGTGTAGAGTGGGGATCCCGCCTCGGCATTGCCGTTGAATGTGCGGGAGTCATCGACTTTGCCTTTGACCTGTGTGCGCCCTTCTGTGGTGCGGAGGTAGGCGATGATTCCGTCGATTTGTTGATCGTTGAGCATGGCCCACGGGGTCATGGCAGTGCCTACGCGGCCTTTTTTGATGGTGGTGCGGATGAAGTCATCGGATGAAAGGGCGAGGAAGTCAGCATTGCGGATCGCCGGGGCAAAGCCGACTTTGCCTGTGCCTTCTGGTTGGTGGCAGGCGATGCAGAAGGTGTTGTAGGTGGTTTCTCCAAGTTTGACTGGGGTATCGGTTTCGGCGCCTTTGGTGCTGATGGGGAATATGGAGATCGTTTTATTCTCGGCGGGTTCTTCTCCGCAGAGGACGGAATTAGAGGCCGATGGTGATTTTTTGTCATCGCCGCCTGCGGAGAAGGCGTTCAAAGCGAGGAGTGAGACTCCGGCCACCCAGCATCCTCCGAGAGTGATCATGCACCACCTGGGAGGTTTGATCGTGCGGGTGGGCGCGGTGCCGTTTTGAGACGGTTGGCTGTTCCGGTCTGAAGTGTGGGGAGTCATGGTTTCTAAAGTGTTGGAGATGGCTGATTCAGTGAACTCTGATTGTGGAGGAACGTTTGTATGATTGAAAATCGAAAAAGAAAAACTTTGTAGCTTTTCGATATGCCATCAGATGATCTATTAAAGAATAAAAAGTAGGCTATTGGATCCATGATAGGCAATCACAAAGAGATGGAAAGCATATAATGCTCAATCAAGAGCAGAATACGCGTAAGTGTGACGTGGGGAAGCATGGGTTGGCACACGGGTGGCTGTGCAGGGGTTTGGTAATGTGGGGTCGAATGCGGCTCGTTTGATCGCCGAGAAAGAAAACATCGATATGCGAATGCTGCCTTTGTTCTTGGCATCAAACGGGTGGGTAAGGCGGCAACGTCACGCGTCTACATTCAAGAAGACATGAATTGGTAAAACAATGCATCAAATGGGTCCTAGTTACATGCATGCTTGCTAA
>CAYNNY010000204.1:0-4944 GCA_964398555.1 uncultured Verrucomicrobiales bacterium | reverse complement strand
CTAGATGGCCAATAAGGGATCCGGTTTTTTTCGGGAAGGCCGCGTTTGGCGTGAGGGGGCGATCTGGGGTCATCGTAGGGGTAGACGGTGTTGGTTGCGGAGGTGTTTGTCTGGCGTTGACGTAAGTGAAGTGGTGATGTTGTTGGTGGGGTCTTACGGCGTGGGTTTGTTGTGGCAGTGAGTAGAAAGCCTGCAATGATAAGGGGTGCAGGTGATGTGGGTGTAGGGTGGTGGGCTGAATCGTAGGCGTAGATTTGGGTGGGTGCGCTTACGTGAGATGATGCTATGCGAGTTCCGTTGTCGGTGGTTGTAATGGTAGGTTGGGCTCCAGCTGCCTGCTCGGATTTGATGAGGGTGGAGCAAGGTGAAGTCGTGGATAGCATCGCAGAGAAAAACCCGCCAAAAAACTCAAGCCCGACAACTGCTCCCACGAGAAGGCACACAAAGAGAAGTTTCTCAAGGTGTCTGGGTGGGTGTTGGCTTTTCTGCCAAGCTGACATGGGTGTAAGAATACTCATCCAGCGTGAGAAGAAAGGGTAAATAGGCTCGCTCAATGGGTGCGAGTTCGAGAAATCTTAGACTTCGAAGTTTCGGTTGATCAATCCTCCGAGAGCGGTCAGGGCGGCATCTGCATCGTCGCCATCCGTGGAGATGATGAGGATGGAGCCGTGACCGGCGGCAAGCATCATCAGGCCCATGATGGACTTACCATCAGCCTGTTCATCATCCTTTTCTACTTGGATGTCGCAGGTGAATTGGCTCGCAGTTTTTACAAATTGAGCGGCGGGCCGGGCATGGATACCCAGTTTATTGGTGACGGTGAATTCAGCGGTGGGCATTGTCTTGGGAGGAGTGTTGCAGAGTTGGGTGCTATTACTCTAGAGAGGTGATGGTTACGGGGGAAGGGAAATTTTTCATTTTCCCGTGGAAAATGATCGGTCTCGCGCGTTTGAGAGGCTAAATCGTGGTGCCGGGGTTCTCGTTGGCCATTTTTGCCAGGAGTCGTTCGTTAAACTCAGCGGCCATATCGTAGCCCATGTTGCGGAGTTGATGCTCCAGGCAGGTGGTGGCTACTAGTCGGGTGGTGTCTCGGCCAGGGGCGACGGGGATTTCCACATGGGTGACATCGCAGCCGAGGATGGTGTAGCTTTTTCGGTTCACACCGAGCCGATCCACTTTGTTGAGATCTGAGTAAGGTTTGAGCGTGACGACGAGATCGAGTCGTTTGCTTGGGCGGATGCAGCCCAGACCGAAAATATTGGCGACGTTAATGATGCCAATTCCGCGCATTTCAATAAACCCACGCGAAAATTCTTTGGTGCTGGCGATGAGTTCTCCACCGACTTTGCGTAGGATCACCATGTCATCGGCGACCAGGGCTCCGCCGCGCTCGAGGAGTCCGATGGCGACTTCGCTTTTTCCCGAGCCGCTGTCACCCATGATCAGGACGCCGACACCTCGGTAATCCACCATACAGCCGTGTCGGGTGGTGGATTCTGCAAAATCGTCTTCGAGAAGGAGGGTGGCGGCGTTGACAAACTTCATGGTCACCATGGGTGTGGTGAAGACGGAGATGCCTTCGGCGTGGGCGACTTCAAGGAGCTCGGGGGCGAGTTTTTTATTACGCGAGGTGACGATGCAGGGGATATTGCGTTTGCAGATGGCCTTGAAGCGTTTGATGCGTTCTTCTTTTGTGCGTTTACTGAGGAACGATTGCTCGGAGTTCCCTAGCACTTGGATGCGTTTGTAGGCAAAGTAGGAGAGGTAGCCGGCGAGAGCGAGACCTGGGTGGTTGATGGTGGGCTCGATGATTTTCCGTTCGAATCCAACGGATTTCCCCTGAAGTTCTAATTTAAGTTTTGCGGCATGACGTTCATAAAACTCGGCGACCGTGAGGTGGGAGATACGTTTGCTTTTATACTTCTTGGCCATGTTGGGGTTGTTATTAAACTAAACGGTTTGGATTAGGAACCACGAATCTGACGAATTTTACGAATCTTGATGCTTACGTCGCCGGGGTGATTTTTTGTAGCAGTAGGGCGAGGGCGAAGAGTCCCATGCAGATCAGGGTGATCGGGAGGGAGAAGGTGGCGGCAATGCAGGCGTCGAGCAGGCAGAAGCCGGCCAGGGCACGGGAAACAAAGGCGGGTTTTGAGCGGGATAATTGGGAAAAGGCGATGAATACCCAGGTGGTGTAAATGATGGCTACACCTATAAGGAGATAGTATTCGTAAGTGATGTGGGGGCGTTGCGCTAGGATGATCAGCGGGATGATTTGCAGTGATAGCATGGCGTATTTCAGCTGACGAGTAGGACGAAACGCTGTGCCGTCTGATTCTGTCGCGGCTACGGCGGAAAGGAAAAAGGTGTAGAGTCCAACGGCGAGGGCTGTGCCGATGAAAAGCGGATGAGTCCATTGAGTGGTGGCAATGCTGACGCTGAAAAGGATGAGTGCTGCGCGGCAGAGGGCCATGTTAGCGAGCGCCCATGGTCGGGATTTTTTATGGAAGATCGCGTAATTAATGGTGAGGGCTGCTAAAACTGGAGTGAAAAGCGTGAGCGAGACGCCGATAAGTGTTCCTGCAATGAGGCTTAGAATCGCAAGGGTGATGGTGGGGCGGAATTTGAGAAGTCCGGTGGGAAGGGGTCTGAGTGGTCTATTTTTCCGATCAAACTCAAGATCGAGACAGTCTCCTAACAGGCATCCCCCTAGGTAGAGAAGAGTAGCCGATAGGGCCGCTAACACTAAGGATGTGGAGAGGATGTTTCTTACGTTTTCGCAATCGATCAGCGTGCTTATAGGCCATGACCAAGCGAGGAAAAAGCCAATCAGCACATTGCTCCAGACCGTGGGTAAATTTGCCACACGCCCAGTGGCGATTAGGGCTTTGAGCTTTTCACCGAAGGTGGGCATGGTGGTGGGATTTTAAAACCTCACTTCAAACCAAATGCCGCCGAAGGCGTGGTCGCCGCCGAGGTCGTCGTTGTCGAGCAGGGCTGAGCCACCGACAAAGGGGGTGATCGATACGGTGTCGGAAATATTGTAGGTCAGAGAGGCTCGACCGTAAACATCGTTGAATCCGTCACGGGCGTAGTAGTCATCCACGGCGCTGACGCCTGTTTTGAGGGAGAAGAAGGTTTTGTCGTTGAGTGGTTTGGTCCAGTTGGTTTCGAGGTGGCCATACCAGCCCTCGGCTCCGGTGTCGTAGCTGCCGCCGAGCGTGATGCCGAAGTCGCGGCAAAAGTGCCAGGTTGCAAAGGCTCCGACGTCGACACCTTCTTGAAAGATCGAGTTGTTAAAATCGCGGTAAACTCCGCTGATCCCGAGTGTCAGGTGCTCGGTGGTCTGGTGGCGGAGGTGGAGGAATCCAGCGGTTTCGTCAAAGTCACCGGTTCCGGTTTCCGTGGCATACCATCCGCCGATGTTGAGTGAGAGTTTGTTATTGAGGGCGAATTCGGCTTCGAGTTGGAAGTCGAGTGTGCTCTCGGAGAGCTGAAATCCTCGGTAAATGTAATCGCTGCGGTAGCCGGTGACGGCTTCGACACCCCATTGAATCTCCTCTTCTACATCAGCGGACGCTGACATCGGAAGGGCGGGGAGGGCGAGGGCAATGATGGCAAGGGGTGAGCAGATTTTCATAACTTGGAGTGAATTTAATAACTTTTCAGCGTTAGGCAATGACTTTAGCCATTTTCTCAAGTCCTTCGAGTAAGCGGCTGTGCGGGCAGCCGTAGTTGAAGCGGACGTGGCCGGGGGCGCCAAAGTAATTGCCATCGGAAAGATAGATTCCGGCTTCCTTTTCAAAGAACTTGGCTGGGTTGTCGTGTCCGAGGTTGCGGCAGTCTATCCATGCGAGGTAGGTGGCCTCGATGTCAGCTATCACGCAGTCTGGCAAGCGGGTGCGGACAAACTCGGTGATGGTGTCGCGGTTTTTACGTAAATAGGCGAGTAGGTCCTGTCGCCAGCTTTCTCCATCGCGGTAGGCGGCTTCCGCTGCGTAGTAGCCGAGGCAGTTAATTTCCGGAAGTGTATGGCCGCGGGCAGACATAAAGCGGCTGCGCAGGGCATCATCACGGATGATGGCGAATGCGTATCCCAGCCCCGCGATGTTGTAGGTCTTACTTGGTGCGAGCAGGGTGACGATGCGTTTTTGTAAATGCTCTGGCAGTCCTGCGGCGCAGATGTGAGGGTTTGTTGCTTCGTCGAGGATGAGGTCGCAGTGGATTTCATCGGAGACGAGGATCATGTTGTGACGCTCACAGAAGGTGGCGAGTTGCTCGATTTCGGTGCGGGTGAATACACGGCCGAGTGGGTTCTGTGGGTTGCAGAGTAGGAAAATCTTGGTTTCGGGCGTGACGGCAGCTTCCATGGCGTCCCAGTCGAACTCCCAGCGGTCGTCGGTGCAGACGTGTGGCACGGCAATGCATTCCATTTCGGCATCGTTGTTGACGCCGAGGAAGGGTGGGTAGATCGGGGTGCAGGTCATGATGGCATCGCCCGGTTTGCCGATGGCACGAGCCACGAGTGAGAGGGCGCAGACCATGCCGCCGAGGTGGACGATTTCATTTTCTTTGATCGCCAGTCCATGACGATTCTGCATGTAGCCCAGTAAGCTGTCGATCAGTCCGTCATGCGGTTGGGCGTAGCCCATGATTCCAAATTCCACTCTCTCCCTCAGGGTGTCGAGCACAGCGGGCGGCGATGTGAAATCCATATCAGCCACCCAGAATGGGTCGAGCTCAGGGAATCGGTCCCATTTGATGGAGCCTGTGCCACGGCGGGGGATCAAGCGATCGAAATCATGCTGTAATGTCATGCACTCTATTTAAGTGGAAAGAGGTAAGAAGCAAGACGGAAGACAAGGGATGTCAGAAATTTGAGGCTACAGCATTTTTGTTTGAGCAATAATTTTTGACAAGGGTCTCTGGGGGTGAGAGTAATAA
>CAYNNY010000203.1:1271-4947 GCA_964398555.1 uncultured Verrucomicrobiales bacterium | reverse complement strand
GATCCACAGTAGCTAAGCAGTCCGTATTTCTTCCCTGGCTCAGGAGTAAATTCTGAAAAATCTCTCAGCAAGCGCAACGGTGTTACCGGCGCATAGTGACTATCTAGCTGACCGGGAACCTCAGGCTTCAGCCCAATCGATTCCAACGTTTTGCCTTCAGCCCGGTCTTTGCGGGAAAGTTTCGTTTTCGGTCTCTCGATTCGACCAAAGCGTTGCAGCATCTCCTTGGTCACGGGACCAGCACGGAGCAAATGAAGCACGGGACGTTTCTCCCCAGCTTCAGGACGCACGATCGTGCTTTCCAGTCCCTCGCGGCATGCCCCACCGTCAATAATCATCGGGATGCGTCCCCCCAGCTCCTTTTCAACCGCCAGTGCGGAAGTCGGGCTGATTCGGCCAAATCGATTCGCGCTCGGCGCCGCAACCGGCCGACCCAAGGTGCGGATCACCGCTTTCATCATCGGATGCGCACTCATACGCACCGCCACCGTGGGTAATCCACTCGTCACGATATCCGGCACACATTCCTTTTTCGGTAGCACAATCGTCAAGGGTCCGGGCCAGAATGCCTTCATCAGCTTGTCCACCACCACCCGAAGATCCTCGGGAACCTCCGCCACCTCATCGAGCTGCTCAAACGATCCCACATGCACAATCAGGGGATCAAATTCCGGACGGTCTTTGGCGGCAAAGATCTTGGCCACGGCATCGGCATTCAAGGCATCCGCCCCAAGTCCGTAAACCGTCTCCGTGGGCAATGCCACCAGTTCACCAGCCTCAAGCAGCGTTACAGCCTCTTGAACCACTTTTTTTTGCTCCGCTGGATCGGAAGCATCTATGATACGTGTATCGGTCACGCCGGATGCCTACCCTACCCCGTTGAAAATGAGAAGCTAAATGCGACTCAAACCATCAAACCCCCAACTTCATAACGGCAGCCGACACAGTCGACTTGACTCCATCCCACGTCTGACTATCAAGAAATTGAGGGTCAGGATCATCTTCAGCATCATCAAACCATGTCAGACTCTTCGTCCCCCTATCCTCCTTGATCGCTCGGCATTCGCACTTGGAATTTTGGATTCACGAACTACCATCCCCGCCAACACCACCACTATGCCACTCTGGATCCCACCCCTCATTGCCTTTTTAGTAGGCTCCACCCCCTTCGGTCTGCTCATCGCCAAAGCGAAAGGAATCAACATCCGCGAACATGGCTCCGGCAACATAGGAGCAACTAATGTCCTGCGAGTCGTTGGAAAAAAATACGGCATCACCTGCCTGATCCTCGATCTACTCAAAGGACTGATCCCCACCGCCATCGCCGTTAGCGTTTTCCATATCGCCGGAAAAGCGCCCCAACTCTCCATCGATGCCCTCCAGCCCTACGCTCACATCTTCTCAGCAGAGAATGCATGGCAAGCGCAGAGCCTCATCATCCTCACCGGACTCGCCGCCATCATGGGGCATAACTACTCCCCGTGGATCGGCTTCAAAGGAGGTAAAGGCATCGCCACATCGGCCGGCGTCCTGATCGCGCTCATGCCCGTCGGCGTCCTCGTTCTCATCGCCATCTGGGCAATTCTCTTCTTCATCACCAAATACGTATCCGTCGCCAGTATTAGTGCCGCTCTCAGCGTGCCCTTGGTCGCACTCTACGGCTCCTACCGCCATGGCTACCTCCAAGACGGCACATGGAACAAGCCACTCTTCATCTTTTCCATCCTCATCGCCCTACTCGCCACCTGGAGACACCGCTCCAACATCACAAAACTCATCAACGGCACCGAACACAAATTCGGCAAAAAGTAGGACCGATTGGTAATCGGTCGACTCCCTGTCACTCAAAGAATCAAGCCCCCAACCCAAGAAATTTCTGTTAATTCTGTCTAGCGCCGCAGGCATCAACCTAGGCCACTCAACCACTCATCACCAATGATATCTAAAAACAAAGTCGCCATCCTCGGCTCAGGCTCATGGGGAACCGCCCTCGGAACACTCCTCGCCCATCATTTTGATGAAGTGCTAATGATTGGCCGTGAAGAGCACATCGCCAATGAAATCAACCAGTTCCACACCAATGCCCCGTTTCTCCCTGGACTAAAACTGCAAAAAAACATCCAGGCCACCACCGATCTCGCTGCGGCAAAAGATGCCACACTCGTCCTCGTCGTCATCCCCTCCGCCGGTGTGCGCAGCGTGATCAGCGAGCTTGTAAAAATCGATTTCCCCAAGGACACCCCTATCGTCTCATGCACCAAAGGCATCGAACATAACACCGGCGAACGAATGAGTGAAATCATCCACGAACTCCTGCCGAACAACCCACTGGCAGCCCTCTCCGGCCCAAACCACGCAGAGGAAGTTTCCCGCTGCCTCACGTCATGCGCCGTCATCGGCTCCAAAGACGAAAACCTAACATCCGACTTGCAAGAAATCTTTTCGGCCTCCTATTTTCGAAGCTACACCAGCGATGACATCGCCGGCATGGAACTCGGAGGTGCCATCAAAAATGTCTTTGCCATCGCCGCCGGCATCGCAGCGGGGCTCAAACTCGGCGACAACGCCATTGCCGCCCTCGTCACCCGTGGCCTGGCCGAAATGACCCGACTCGGCACCGCGCTCGGTGGTCGCACCGAAACCTTCATGGGGCTCTCCGGCATCGGCGACCTCATGGTCACCTGCTACTCACCCCACTCTCGTAATAACCGGGTCGGCAGAGCCCTCGGTGAAGGAGGTCAACTCGACGACATCGTCGCCAACCTCGGCATGGTGGCCGAAGGCGTCCCTAACACCCTTTCCATATACAAAGCCGCGCGCAAAGCCAATGTTCGAACCCCCCTCATCGATGGCGTTTATGGCATCCTCTACGAAAACAGATCAGCCCAAGAAGTGCTCAAAGAACTTCTCAATTCAGATATGCGCAAAGAGGCGGAGTGATTTAAACTCCAAGTTTTAAACCCTAAAATCCAAACATCCACACGATGGATTCTATCACCACTCTGGCCGAGGGGAAATACCTAGGCCTCTACTCCCAAGGCACTTGGGAATTTGCAGCACGTCCCAACTCCACCGGAGTCGTTGCCATTCTCCCGATCACCGATGACGAACAACTCGTTCTCATCGAGCAATTCCGCATCCCCTGCCAAGCTCGCGTCATCGAGATCCCCGCCGGACTCGTTGGCGATGAAGAAGCATTCATCGACGAATCCCTCCCTGACTGCGCGGCCCGCGAACTCCTCGAAGAAACCGGCTACCGCGCCGGAAAAATTACCCACCTCCTCAGCTCACCCACCTCCGCCGGCATGACCCCGGAAACCACCCACTTCTTCGCTGCCACCGCTCTCACCCAAGAACACGCAGGTGGCGGCACCGAAGACGAAGACATCACCGTCCACCACGTCCCCATCGAAGACCTAAGCACCTGGCTAGACGAAAAAGAAAAATTAGGACTCCTCATCGACTTCAAAATCCACGCCTGCCTGAATCTCTCCAAAAGAATATTGAATAGAGCCTCAAAAAATCTCTAAGCCAACTGCCTACGGCGGAATGAAGAATAGCGAATGAAGAATGAAGAATTCACATCCTGACTAATCAACCTCATCATCTCTAAGCATATCAACCTTCCGTGTATTCCGTGGTTCAAAAATGAAGTATCAACCCAAGCAAAAAGATC
>CAYNNY010000203.1:0-1171 GCA_964398555.1 uncultured Verrucomicrobiales bacterium | reverse complement strand
TATCAACCCAAGCAAAAAGATCCTGACGAATCCTGAAAAAATCATGTCCATCCTGTCAGCCCCGCAGGGCCAAACCCAAGCCCCGCCATCCCCTCAACCGAAGTCCCCACGCTTCGGCGGCATCGCTCGCCTCTACGGAGAGCACGCATTAGAAAAATTTCAAAACGCCCACGTCTGCGTCGTCGGCATCGGTGGCGTGGGTTCATGGTCGGTCGAGTCCCTTGCCCGCTCCGGCATTGGTCGCATCACCATGATCGACCTCGATGAAATCTGCATCACCAACATCAACCGCCAGCTCCACGCAATGGATGGTGAAATTGGCCGACAAAAAACTGCCGCCATGGCAAGCCGCATCAAAGCGATCAATCCAGACTGCCAGATCACTAGTCTCGAAACTTTTTTCAGCCAACGCAATGCTGCCGAAATTCTCGACCAAGGGTTTGATTACGTCATCGACGCCATCGACCAATCCCTCCCCAAAAGCCTTCTCCTCGCCAGTTGTCATCAACGCAACATCCCGGTCATTAGCTGTGGCGGTGCGGGCGGCCTAACCGACCCCACTCAAATCCACATCGACGACCTCTCGCGCTCCTTCAACGACTCCCTACTACTGCAAGTCCGCAAGGACCTACGAAACCACCACGGATTCCCACAAGGAGCCGACCCCAAAAGAAAAATCAAAAGGAAAAAATTTGGCATCGACTGCATCTTCTCCAGCGAATCCCCCGTCTACCCCCAATGCGATGGCAGTGTCTCTCCGCAGCGCCCACCTCGGACAAAAAACTCAGAAAATACCAGCACCCGCCTCAGCTGCGCCTCCGGCTTTGGCAGTATCACCCACATGACCGCCACCATCGGACTCTACGCCACCTCCCGCTGCCTAAAAACCTTGGCTCAGCTGTAATATGGAGTGGAGACTTGCAACCTCCTTTTAATCCTTAATATAAAGGGATTGTCGGACTACATAGCTATTTGAAATTGCACAGAGATTCACTCTGTCCCCATGCCGATACTAAACCCTGTTCGGTTTCCTAGTTTCACTTTGTTCATTTCAAAACCTCTTTTTTCAACGCCCTCATAGAATAGAGTTTCGATGACTTATCTTTCCAAACCACCCCTTGAATGGGCCGAGCTCCACTCTTCCGCTTCTCTCCAAAATACTCTCTGGATT
>CAYNNY010000202.1:0-4949 GCA_964398555.1 uncultured Verrucomicrobiales bacterium | reverse complement strand
CAGCGGTAATCATCGCAATACCTATAAAAAAAAAGAAATCGTGTCTTCCAATGTCCAACTTACTAATCAGTATCACCTGACAACTACCCATTTCTTCATGATCCAACACTCTGTCTCCCGCTGGTGCTTCGGCACCACACCCCTCGCCACCCTTTGTGCAAAATGCCAAGCTCTGGGTATTTCAGCGCTGGACCTCCTCATGCTCGATGAAATTCCGATCGTGCAACAACTCGGACTCGACTGCTCAATCACCGCCGCCCACCCTGATGCCGATGGCATAGGAACCATCGAAAAAGGCTTCAATAATCCGAAGTTCCACCCTGCGCTCCACCAAATCTACCAGCACCTCATCCCGGCCGCAGCCGCACTCGGAGTGACTCAAGTCATTTGCTTCTCAGGCAACCGTGACGGAATCAGCGATGCCCAAGGGCTGGAAAACTGCGCTCTCGGCCTCGCCCCACTCATGCCACTGGCGGAGAAACATGGAGTGACACTCGTCATGGAACTTCTCAACTCCAAAGTCGACCACCCCGATTACCAATGTGATCGCACACCGTGGGGAGTCGCACTTTGCGAACGTCTCGCCTCCCCCCACTTCAAATTGCTCTACGATATTTACCACATGCAGATCATGGAAGGAGATATCATTCGCACCATCCGAACCCACCACCAACACATCGCCCACTACCACACCGCCGGAGTCCCCGGAAGACACGAATTCGACACCACCCAAGAGCTCAACTACCCCGCCATCGCCCAAGCCATCAAAGACACCGACTTCAACGGCTACATCGCCCAAGAATACGTGCCCAGCACCGAAGACCCCTTCGCCTTCCTCCCCGAGGCCATCACCCAATGCTCTTAGGGTCGCCTTGGGCGACAGATTGAAGAATCAAGAGTCAAGAGTCAAAAAACATCATCCACCAACACCGCCAACCACAGCGGAGATTAACACCACAGCCCACACCGGCAGCCACTTATAATAAATCGCCAGCACCAGAATAATCACCCCCGCCACATCCAGCGCACCGATAATGCTGTCACCAATCAGCATGGCTAGAAGAGCAGCGGCCAACACACCGACCACTGTAGCATTCGCCCCACGAACTCCGGCGCGCGCCCAGGCGAAATGTTTCAACCGATCCCACACGGGCAAGCCTGCGGCGAGCAAAATCATTCCGGGTAAAAAAACCGCCACAATCGCCACCGCACCACCTAACCAGGCATTGCCAAACAATTTCATATCGGCGCCCAAAAAACCACAAAAAGTAAACATCGGCCCGGGCACCGCCTGCGCGGCTCCGTAACCGGCGAGGAAGGTGTCTTTCGTCACCAACCCTGGGTCCACCGTGGAGGTTTCGAGCAGCGGCAATACCACGTGCCCACCACCAAAGACCAACGCCCCGGCGTGCATCAAACCACCTAGGGCCGCCACATCACTATTTCCAGGAAACAAAGCGGGAATCAACATCAACGCGGCCAGAACCAGACCAGCAGGCAACACACTGTGCCACCATTGACCACGCACCCTTACCTTCTCCACTGAAGCCCTACCGGAGGATTTTTCAGCCCCTTCGTGAAACAGCACCGCCCCCACAAGGCCACCTAACATAATCACAACCGGCTGCACACACGCCTGGGGTGCCCACATCAGCACAATCAAAGCGATTAGCGCCAGCGCACCCTCTTTCCACCCAGCACACAACTTCTGCTGCATGCCAAATAAAGCGACAGCGACCACCGCGATCGCCGCCAATTTCAAACCATGTAACCAGCCCAGCCCTAGGAGTTCCTCCACACTCCCCATCCCAATAGCAAACCCGATCATCAGCAACGCAGAAGGTAAGGTAAACCCAATCCACCCCCCCAGTGCGCCCAACCACCCCCCCCGCTCATAACTGATCGCCGACCCCAACTGACTGCTCCCGGGGCCAGGTAAAAACTGAGTCAGCGAAACCAGCTCCGCATACCGCTCCTCACTCAGCCACTTCTCCCGCTCCACATACACCTCTCTATAATACCCCAAATGAGCCACGGGTCCGCCAAACGAAGTGAGCCCCAATTTCAAAGACGTCCAAAAACACTCAACGAATCCGCGATGCATGAACGCAAGAATACACACCATTACGCATTAAGCGACCCCCTAAAGCGCGAACTCACCCGAAGAAATCACCCTATTGCCTTGCCAAGCCCCCCAGCCTACGTTATCACGCCGCTCGCAACTCAATATCATGGCTGAATCAACCACACCTTTCGCTGAAATCGACCACGGGCCAAGCAAGCTCGATCTCTTTCTGGACGCCCATCAAAAGAAGCTCATCATCGCAGCGATTTTACTCGCCCTCGGCGTTGTCGCTTACGTCGTTTACTCCGGCATCGCCAAAGGTGAAGCCGAAGACGCTGGCGCCGCTCTTCTTACGGCCGAAAATGTCGAAGAATACCAAAAAGTCATCAGCCAGTGGCCCACCAGCCATGCCGCCGCCTCCGCATTGCCACTCATGGCAGATGTCCAAGGTGAAGACTCCCCGGAAGAAGCCATCGAGACACTCAAGGGATTCATCGACGCCCACCCCGATCACCCAACGCTCCCGACCGCCAAGGTGAGCCTCGCTCTCAGACTGCTCGAACAAGGTGACACCGTGCAAGCCACCACCCTCCTTACCGAAGTGACCGATAACGATGCCGATAGCTATATCGCTCCACTTGCCTACATCTCCCTCGGAGACATCGCTAAAGCCGCGGGCAAAAAAGAAGACGCTAAAACTTGGTATGAAAAAGCCCAAGAAGACCCCACCGACCAAGGCAATACCTTCAGCGATGCCGCAGCCAATCGACTCGCCCTCGTCAATGCCCTGCCCCCTAAAAAAATCAAACCAGCCGCCCCAGCCCCTGTGGCTCCGCCAGCGGCACCAGCCTCCACAACACCGACACCCGCGCCAACGGTTGTCCCGCCAGCACCCACCATCAAAGTGACGCCCCCAACGGCACCAGCTCCAGTCCCGGCCCCCAAACCCACAGAAAAGCCCGCTGAGAAAAAAACTGAAAGCGAAGCTCCCGCAGCTCCGTAAAACTTTTTGAAGATTCCCCTTGAGAAAGAAGGGTGATTTGATACTTAACCATCGCAACAACCATACCATTTTACCGTGTTTAAAAAAGTCAGAGGAAACCAGCAACAGCCTGAGCAGATCAAGGCTCCCGCACCCCGCCAACAGCCAGCCCCCACCAGAGCTCCTGCTGCGGCACCCACGCCAGCCGCAGCCGCCGCACCCAAGCAAAGTGCCCCCAGCCCAAGTGGCCGCAACGTGCTCAGCTCTGATGTCGAAATCAAAGGGAGCATTAAATTCTCAAACGATCTCGTTGTTGACGGAAAAATTGAAGGTCACATCAACTCCGACGGCTCACTCACTGTTGGCGAAAATGCCCGCATCACCGCCGAAATCAAAACCCGTTCCGTCGTGATCTACGGTAAGGTTTACGGTAATATCGAAGTTACCCACAACGTGGAACTCAAAGCCAACTGCGAACTTGTCGGCGATATCAAAGCCGCTTCACTCTCCATTGAACCTGGCTCGATCTTTGTCGGCAAATCCATCGTAGGAACTCCCTCTTCGCAGCCTAAAGCCGCGACCACACCTGTGTCAGCCAAGCCCACCACTCCGGCCCAGTCCGCTAAACCTGCACAGCAGCCCATCAAGCCAGATCAACCCAAGCAATCTCAACAAGAACTCTCAGGACTGAAGAAGCCCAGCGATCTAAAGCCAGGTGCCAGCAAGACTACACAGCCCATCAAACGCCCCTAGGCTTCATTGAAGACTTAAATTTCCCCAACCCGCCTCCGCATCATGTGGACGGCGGGTTTTTCTTTCCACCCTTTTTCTTGTGTCTTGACTCTTCCCTCTTACTTCTCAACTCTCCCCCCCATGCCCGCCACATCTCTCGATCTCCGCGACGACATCCTACGACTCAAAAAAGAACGCAACGCCGTCATCCTCGCTCACAACTACCAGACGGGTGACATCCAGGACATTGCCGACTACGTAGGGGACTCCCTCGGACTCGCCTACCGGGCGCAGGAAACCGAGGCCGATGTCATCACCTTCTGCGGCGTCCACTTCATGGCCGAAACCGCCAAAATCGTCAATCCGGAGAAAACCGTCATCCTCCCCGACCTCGATGCCGGATGCTCACTCGAGGAATCCTGCCCTGCCGAAGATCTCGAGAAATACATCAACGACAACGCAGAGAAAAACTACTACGTCATCGCCTACATCAACTGCTCAGCTGGAGTCAAAGCGCTCTGCGATGTCATCTGCACCTCTGGCAATGCGGTAAACATCGTCAACAAAGCCCCCGCCGACCGCCCCATCCTCTTTGTGCCCGATGCCAACCTCGGTGCCTGGGTTATGGAGCAGACTGGCCGCAAAATGGATCTCTGGCAGGGCTCCTGTTACGTGCACATGGAGTTCACCCGCGAATCCATTAACAAGATCAAAGCTGAATACCCCGACGCCCTCGTCGTCGCCCACCCCGAGTGCACCACCGCCGTTAGACTCCTGGCAGATGAAGTTTGCTCCACTGAGAAAATGATTGGATACTGCCAAAATGCTCCCGTCAAAAATATCATCGTCGTCACCGAAAGCGGCATGCTGCACCGCCTACAAAAAGAAGCGCCAGACAAAAACCTCATCGCGGGTCCCACTGATCGCTGCGCTTGCAACGACTGCCATTTCATGAAAATGAACACCCTGGAAAAACTCCGCGACTGCCTTCAAAACCTCAGCCCCCAGGTCCAAATGCCCGAAGACATCCGCCAGCGAGCCGAAGCCCCACTGCTCCGCATGCTCGAGCAAAGCAAATAGTAGGACAGGCTTCCCAGCCCTTTTAAATCATCTATAAATAAGGATTTCCTAGTTTCGAAACCCATTTAAACTTTCAGTTCAGGTTTCAAA
>CAYNNY010000201.1:0-5002 GCA_964398555.1 uncultured Verrucomicrobiales bacterium | reverse complement strand
TGAAGTATCAACCCCTGCTCCCTGACACCCGTCCCCTGATTCCCGAACCCCGTCCCCATGCCTTCTCTAGAAAAAATAGCAGCCCTCGAAACCCGCATGGAGGGCCTCGGGATCACTGACGACACACTTCTAGAAAAGTTCATTTGCGGTAGCGGTAGCGGAGGACAGAAAATCAACAAAACAGCCTCCTGTGTTTACCTCAAACACCTCACATCAGGCATCGAGGTCAAATGCCAGCAACAGCGGTCCCGTGAGCTCAATCGTTACATCGCCCGCCGAGAACTCTGCGAACGACTCGAAGAAAAGAGAGATGGCAAAAAATCCGCCAAAACTCAAGCTCGCGAAAAAATCCGCCGCCAAAAGCGCCGCCGTTCCCGCCGATCCAAAAACCGCATGCTCGACGACAAAACCAAACACGCCAGTAAAAAAAACATGCGCAAGCCACCAGGCAAAAATGATTGAATGGTGAGACTAGGCGATCAGATGTCCTCCTTCGTCTTTCACTTACCGCCCTTTCCTGTGAACAAATCCCAAATAGCCTAAGCGGGCGCGTTTGAAGTATTTCTGATTGAAAATCGTTGATTTAAAAGGGTTTCACCTGCTAAAAAATGACAGTCATTTTATATGTGTGCAGAGGATAATCGTGTCCTCCAAAATAAAAAAGAATGGACAACTCATCACATGGACAGCATCCTGTCCACATGACAGCGATCACTTACACAGCAGCCCGTGAGAATCTTGCGGCTACAATGAATAGAGTTTGTGAGGATCACGATCCTGTGATCATTACGCGCAACCGCAACCAAGCGGTCATCATGGTATCGTTGGAGGATTACGAATCCCTACAGGAAACAGCCTATCTTTTACGCTCCCCCTTGAATGCCCAAAGACTTTCTGAGGGTATTGCTCAATTAGAGAAGGGAAAAGGAGTTGTAAAAAGTTTGTCTGAGTTAACATGACCATCCTGTTTTCAGAGCGTGCCTGGGAAGATTATACCTATTGGCAACAAAATGATCGAAGAATGATCAAAAAAATCAACACCCTTCTCACTGATATATCTCGTGATAATCCTTACGCGGGAATTGGTAAACCGGAGCCATTAAAACATGCTTTTTCAGGTTTTTGGTCTAGACGCATTACTGACGAGCATCGACTGGTCTATAGGATTCATGAAGACGTTATTCAAATTGCTCAAGCCAGGTATCACTACAATCAATAACCTCCGCACAACTATCTTAGGTCCATCAACTGTGTATATCCTTACATAATGCGGACATTTCATTCAGATGTCTGCATAAGTAATTTTCAAAAATCCATCAGAAGTAAAACCTTCTAAAAAAATTCTGTGAATCTTGTTAATCCTGTCTAAAAAAGCACCCCCATCTTTCATCTCATCAAATGCAACAATACCTCGACCTACTCACCGACGTTCTCGAAAACGGCGAATCCCGCACCGACCGCACAGGCACCGGCACGATCTCTGTGTTTGGTCGGCAAACTCGCTTTGACCTCCGAGAAGGGTTCCCCTGCCTGACCACCAAAAAAGTGCACCTCCGCTCGATCATCCACGAACTTCTCTGGTTTCTTAAAGGCGATACCAATATAGCCTACCTCAAAGAAAATGGCGTTCGCATCTGGGATGAATGGGCCGATGAAAATGGCGAACTTGGCCCCGTTTACGGCCAACAATGGCGAGCATGGGAAGGCGACAATGGTGAAGTAATCGATCAGGTAGCTCGACTTATCGACGGGCTCAAAAATAACCCCCACTCCCGCCGCCATTTAGTGTCGGCTTGGAATGTAGGAAAAGTCGATCAAATGGCACTGCCGCCATGCCACATGCTCTTTCAGTTTTACGTGCACGATATCGATTCCGAAAAGCCAGGCCTGTCCTGCCAGCTCTATCAGCGTAGTGCTGACCTCTTTCTCGGTGTCCCCTTCAATATAGCCTCCTACGCGCTACTCACCCAAATGGTCGCCCAAGTTTGCGGTTATGAAGCCCGCGACTTTGTCCACACCTTTGGTGATCTTCACCTTTACAGCAACCATCTCGAGCAAGCCAAACTCCAACTTACCCGCACGCCCAAAAAACTCCCCACCATGTGGATCAATCCCGAGGTGGCCGACATCCTCTCATTCACCGGAGACGATTTCGACCTCCGCGACTACACCCCGGACCCCCACATCAAAGCTGCGGTCAGTGTGTAAAAAAAAGGGATGCGCCATAACGACGCATCCCTTAGAAAAGAACTAAAAACTTAAATTACTTGAGTAACTCGGCAACAGCCTCGCGCTCTTCGCGAAGCTCCTGCACTGTGGCTTCGAGCTTCCCTTTGGAGAATGCATCAAGCTCAACACCGGGAACAATATCCCAGTTACCCTCGGCATCCACGCGAATAGGCATGGAGGCGATGAGACCGGTATCGATCCCGTAAGAACCATCGGAACAAACAGCAACGCTGGTCCAGTCACCTGCAGGTGTAGGTGTGATCAGGCTACGAACCGTGTCCACAGCGCCATTGGCAGCGGAAGCTGCGGAAGATGCACCACGCGCTTTGATGATGGCAGCACCACGCTGTTGCACAGTAGAGATAAACTCACCTTGAAGCCACTCGGTGTCAGAGATGGTCTCGGTGACAGGCTTGCCGTTGATCTTGGCATTGGTGTAGTCAGGATACTGAGTCGCAGAGTGGTTACCCCAGATGCAGAGGTTGGTGATGTCGCTGTTGTGCACTCCGGCTTTTTCAGCCAGCTGTGACTTGGCGCGATTCTCATCGAGACGAGTCATGGCAAAGAAGCGATCATTCGGGATGCCCTCGGCACTGTTCATTGCGATGAATGCGTTGGTGTTGCACGGGTTGCCCACGACAAGCACGCGAATATCGTCAGCGGCGTTGGCGCCGATGGCTTGGCCTTGTCCGGTGAAGATGCCACCGTTGATCTTAAGAAGATCAGAACGCTCCATACCAGCTTTACGCGGCACAGAACCGACCAGAATTGCCCAGTTGGCTCCTTTGAAGCCTTCGGCAAGGTCGCTGGTGCCCATCACACTGCTAAGCAATGGAAAAGCGCAGTCATCAAGCTCCATGATAACACCTTTAAGGGCATTCATGCCGGGCTCGATTTCGATCAAGCGAAGATTAACAGGCTGATCGGGACCAAACATGGAACCAGATGCGATACGGAAAAGAAGTGCGTAGCCGATGTTTCCGGCGGCACCTGTGACTGAAACTGTAATTGGTGTTTTCATAATAGATTTATGGGTCGACAACGACTAAACCTGACTGCGACTAAGGTCAATCTGTTATCTTGCCATTATCACTTTATGCTCCAATTTCGACAAAATGTGACATCTTTGAGAATTTGCCCCTTCAGTTCATCCAGTGAGTCGAACTTCACCTCCCCCCGAACAAACTCCAAAAACTTCACCTCCATCTCACAACCGTAAAGATCTCCGGAGAAATCCAATAAATAAACCTCTAGTTGGCGATGCCCATTCTCACCTTCCACCGTAGGCCGCACGCCTAGATTGCCCGCGCCTCGATAAATCTGATCATGCTCGAGAATGACCTCCACTACCCAGACTCCGTCAGGAGGTAACTGTTCATTGTAAACTCGCAGGTTCGCTGTGGGGAATCCAATGGTGCGCCCCAGCTTTCGCCCCTTAATCACCGTTCCCCAAACTGAAAACGCACGACCGAGCATCTCCTCCACGGCATGTAAATTCCCATCCCGGATCGCCTGCCGTATCCGTGTGCTACTCACCCGCTCGCCCTCCAGCCTGATTGACTCCGCAGTCCTCACCTCCACCCCATGCTCGGCACCGAACCGCTTTAGCAAAGCCACATCGCCAAGGCGCCGATGACCAAATTTCCAGTCCTCCCCCATCGTCAACGTTTTCAACTCCGGACAATACGATACCATTTCAGAAAGAAATACATCAGCCTCCTGCTGGGCAAACTCCTCAGTAAAAGGAATGACAACCAGCACATCCACACCCAAATCAGCCAAAAGATCCTCCTTATGCTGAATCGAGGCCAAAATCCGGCGTGGGGCCTTCTTGGGTGCTAAAACTTGGATCGGATGAGGGTCAAACGTAAGCACACCAGCTAACCCACCTGTTTTCTTAACGGCCTCCACGGCCTCTCGAATCACCGCCTGATGCCCTAAGTGCACACCATCAAACACCCCAAGAGCCAAATGCAACGGCTTAGAAATGGTTCTCATTTCTTCGAGACTGTGGACGGTTTTCATAGATTGATTACGCGGAACACCCCGCGCAGACACATTCACCACTTCCAACGCCAGCATGGAAAGAACAAAAGAAAAAATAGTGCTCTGACCTGCGCATGCGCATTTTAAGCCCTTCTTTTCAATCGTCTCAACGACGCTAGTCTGCTCGGCGGAATATCCCCATTCCACTACCCCCCACCCCCGCCCCCTAAAATGAAACTGATAGAATTTAAAGCTCATGGAAAGCCGTATCTAGTCAACCCCCGTCAAATTGTCAGCGTTGTTGCTGAAGAGGGCTAGAATCCCTAGATAAGTATTACATTAAGCGCCTGCACGTCCTCTGCCGCACAAGAACACCTCAATCTTCGGCAAGAAGAAGCGATCGCCGCTCTTTCTGCACTACGATCCATTCGGGACTTATAATCGACTCATCAACGGATCAATCGGGCTGATTTTTCTGAGCCACCCCTCCAGAGTTCATTCTTTCTAATTGATATAGAGTGCATTACCCGACCACTGCAGAGCTGACCTCAACGGCTCATTCTTTAAGTCAAGAGCCATGCCTCCGAGGCATAAAAAATGCCCCTCGAAAAAAACTCAAAAAAACATAAAAAACATCTTGTCATCTGACGAAAAATAAGTAGATTGCCGCCGCCGAGCGGCTCAACTCGCAGAGCAAACAAAACCCAATCAAAGCGCAGGTAGCTCAGTTGGTAGAGCAGTTGGCTTTTAACCAATTGGTCCTGGGTTCGAATCCCAGTCTGCGTAC
>CAYNNY010000200.1:0-5146 GCA_964398555.1 uncultured Verrucomicrobiales bacterium | reverse complement strand
GCTTAAAATTCATTTATTTTGATAAATACCTCCCATCAGAAAAAATCACACCCCGTGAACTTCTTCTTGATTCGATTTTATAAATATCCTATAAGCGAGTCACTCAACGGGTGGAACTGTCATTATGAAAATGAAGGATCTGCTCATTCACCTCATGATCCGCACCATGACACTTCAACGTCTCTTCTCTACGCTCACCGTTCTCAGCGCAAGTTTCACTGGATTCTTAGGAGTCGCCCATGCTGGGGAGCGGAGTAGCGCGAATTATAGTATTGTTGCTGAGGCGACTGATATTGGAGGACACGAGGTAGTGAGCCCTAACTACACCAACATCGGAAGTGTCGGTTTGATCGCGGGAATTTCCAGTGGTGAGGATGGGAAAGAAACGGTTGCGAAGTCTGGTTACATTGCCCAGCTGTATTCAGTCGCTGGGTTAATGACTGATCCCGATCTACTTGAGGTGAATGAGACGGCAACGAATCAGATGTTTGCTTACGCGACTCTCGATGACGACACGCTTCTTGCTTTGCTTCCTACTGAGGTTTCTTGGAGCGTGCTCAGTGGCCCGATCGAGCAGATCGATGCGAATGGTCTGGTCAGCACAGGAAATGTGTATGAAAACACCACGGCGGAAGTGAAAGCGACATGGGGCGCTTACCAGAGCCAATCTTCTTTTAGTATTCTGAATGTTGGTGATGACGATTACGGCACCTACGCGGGTGACGGACTGGTGGACGGGTGGCAGGTGCTTCACTTTGGGGAGAGCAACCCACTGGCTGGTCACGGACTTGATCCGGATGGCGATGGTAGCAAAAACTGGGAAGAGTTTATCATGGGAACCGTGCCCACAGATGGCGGCTCGGTTTTCCGTCCGCTCGCCCATTACAGCGGGAATCAGCTGGAACTCACGATTCCCACGATCACGGGGCGCAAATACCAAGTCAAAACCAGCGCGGATCTCAAAACGTGGAACCTTCACGAAGAATTCTCAGGTGACGGAAATGTTAAAGTTTCTACGATCACTGATCTCGATACCATGTCCAAGTTTTTCTATCGGATCGAGGTTTCGGAGGAGTAAGCCTTACAATCAATTAAGTCCCGGGACGCCAGCCTTCGAGTCACGCCCCCGAACTTCACCAACTTTTAATAAAATCAACCACACAACATCATGTCTAAAATCCGACTGAATAGCTTTTTCGTAGCTACTGCATTACTCATCACCACGCTCAGTGCGCAGGTTCCTCAGCTTATCAATTACCAAGGCCGAGTGGCGGTGGATGGTGTGAATTTCGACGGCGCGGGGAGCTTTAAATTCGCTCTGGTCGATGGGGGCACTTCGGTAACCCCATCGGTTTCCACCGCCACGGGGACCACCGTCGTCAATAGCGGCTTTGTGACAGGAATCACCATCACTCACGGTGGACAAGGATACATCACTGCACCTGCTGTGACGATCTCAGGTGACGGAACCGGGGCTACTGCCACCGCAACGCTCACTGGTGATGTGGTTTCCGGAATAATCATCGACTCCCCCGGCTCAGGATACAACGGAGCGGCCACCGTCAGTTTCGAAGCCCCTCCCGCTCCTATTGAAAGCATCGAATACGTCACTTATTGGAGCAACGATGGAACAAGTAATGATGGAAGTGAACCCTCCGCTGCCGTTTCCCTTCCAGTCAAAAAAGGTCTTTACTCCGTCCTTCTTGGCGATGCCAACCTTCCCAACATGACCATCGTGCCCGCCACGATCTTTGCTAATCCTGATGTGCGTTTGCGTGTATGGTTTGACGATGGAGTTAAAGGGGTTCAACAGCTGACCCCAGATCAACGAATTGCTGCCGTGGGGTATGCTGTGATGGCTGGAACGGTGGCGGATGGAGCGATCACTTCTGCCAAGCTGGCTCCCAATGCGGTTTCGGAAAGTTTGGCATCCAGTGGACAAGGCACGGTGCCAAGTGGTGCGATGTTAATCTCCACCAATCCGGCAGATCAAAACTTGATCGATCAAGGATACGCACTTCAGTTAATCCGGATGACTTCGACATCACCTGCCGATCCGAATACGCCCTCAGCGCGTAGAGTGCACACCGCCGTATGGACAGGTAGTAAAATGATCGTTTGGGGTGGGTATGATACTAATTCTTCTTCTTCTCAGCTCAGCACCGGGAGCGTGTATGATACGGCAACTAATTCATGGGCGACGGTGAGCCCCACAGGTGCTCCTTCAGCGCGTGCTAGCCACACCGCCGTATGGACGGGTAGTAAAATGATCATTTGGGGTGGGTATGATGGTTCTAGTTTAAACACTGGGGGCGTGTATGATCCGGATACTAATTCATGGGCGACGGTGACCCCCACAGGCGCTCCTTCAGCGCGTAGTAGCCACACCGCCGTATGGACGGGTAGTAAAATGATCATTTGGGGTGGGTCTGATGGTTCAAGTTTAAACACTGGGGGCGTGTATGATCCGGATACTAATTCATGGACGACGGTGACCTCCACAGGTGCTCCTTCAGCGCGTAGAATCCACACCGCCGTATGGACGGGTAGTAAAATGATCATTTGGGGTGGGTCTGATGGTTCTTATTTTAACACGGGGGGCGAGTATGATCCGTATGACTTATGGATTAAGACCACTGATTTTTCTAGCGGTGAGAAGTGGATGTATCTCTACACACGTCCGTAAATCAACAACCCAAACCCAAGCGTAGACAAATGCCTCAAATTATTCAATTTACCCACCCGGGATCCGAGCATGGGCCTGACCATCGCCACGGGGATTATAAATCATGGAACGGTGGAGCGCACCGCCGCAAATTCATGCGCTCCATGGGGAATTATGTGGATTCTAAAAACCATCATCACGAACTAAAAAAACTACTTTTCTGGGGTGAATGGGAGCCTCCTAGCACTGTGATTAATTTGGATGGGACTAACCCGCTTTATCCCCGCTGGCTTCACGACCCGATACTGCCTAAAAATATCCAGCCAAGCACAGGTATCGCCTCATGCACACCAAAACAAAGCTCTTGTAATCCCAAGTGCTCTGACCCTAAGGGATTGCAAAATACGGATCCCTTTGTATTCGGTGACTCATTCAAATATTTTGTGTGTAAACAATCCAAGCTCAATCTTCAGCAGGAAACTGGAATGACTCGTTTGGAAAAGGGATCAATGATTCTTTTTGGTTCTACAAAAGGGAAAAATAGAAACGATGCCATTTTCCAACTGGACACGGTCTTTGTGGTGGCTGACTGGATTGAGTATGACCCTTCCACGCTTCCGAGTTGGGCTAATAACTCTAGGGATTTATCGCTGTATCATGAAGTGGTTTACTCGAAAGCCTTTCCTCAACCTGTTCAGCAATCGATCAAGCTAAGGCTTTATCGTGGAGCTACTTTTGAAAATCAAGTCAATGATATGTATTCCTTTGCCCCCGCAAAAATTGGAGGAACGCCTTTGGAGGGCTTTCCCCGTGTTGCTTTGAAAAATATGGATTTTATAACAAACAACCTCAATAGCGCGCCTAAGTTTACTTCCGTGGATGAGAATGGGGCCAAAAGTGCATGGCTAAAGATTCGCAATGAATCTCGTCAGCAGGGGTGTGTGGAAGCGGTTCATTTTGAGATCCCCCCCGTGGCTTAACTCTCCACAGACAAAATAAAATCTAACTCAACTGCCAGCTGTCGCCAATTTTTTCAACTGGCGTCACGTATCACACACCTGCCATGGAAGCTGGAGAGAGGCTCACTCAGATTTTTTGCGTCTTTGCGGCTTGGCGTGAGTCATGGATTCGAAAGCTTCACGCAAAGACGCAAAGCCGCAAAGGGTTGATGAAGCTAAGCGGTCATTCTCCGAAAGTGGGCTGGTGTGAAGCCTGTGAATTTTTTGAAAATTCGGCAAAAATGCGCTTGATCGGAAAACCCACAATGGATCGAAATTTCCACCAGGCTCCTCTTTTCAGGCAGGAGTGTTCTGGCTTTGAT
Source organism: uncultured Verrucomicrobiales bacterium (assembly GCA_964398555.1). Classification (GTDB taxonomy): domain Bacteria; phylum Verrucomicrobiota; class Verrucomicrobiia; order Verrucomicrobiales; family Akkermansiaceae; genus Oceaniferula. The sequence goes on along the minus strand of CAYNNY010000200.1, from coordinate 1,160 downwards.
CACGCGGAGGGCAGTGAGGTATTGATGGGGTGACTTGCCTGTCAGCTTTTTAAAACATCGCGAGAAATGAAAAGGTGACATGTGCACCAAATTTCCCAATTCATCCACCTGTATAGCACGGCTTAGATTCTCCCACATATATTCTTTGAGCATGGCTAGGTGGGTGTTTGTCAGCTTGTTTTTGAGCTGGCTCTTGTTTTTTTGAGTTGGGGAGTTGGAGCTAATGGCCGACAAGAAAAATTCAGTGGTCGTCTGAATATAATCAGCCAGTCCAAGTTTGGCGATGGTGTGTTTTTGTCGCAAATCAGGAATGAGACTGCGAACATGCTCGCAGAGTGACGGGTGGTGAAACCCGATCTGATCCCGCACCGAATAGATCTCAGCTAAGTCCACGTCATTCTGGGAACATTCCAGAAAAAGAGCATCTGGGATTAAAATATCAACACAGCTATCGACACGAGAAAATGACCACTTTGTCTTGGTGAATGGAGGAATGTAAATGATGTGATCTCTGCTCAGCCCCAACCCTTTCTCAGAGTTGATACAAAATTCTTTTCCGCCGCTCTCGAGTAGGGCTGAGCGTGGATACCCGTCCCGCTGGATGATCAACCAATGATGACTGATCGCAGGCAGCGCGACTTCGCCTCCTGGGCAGTTTTCGTAATATTCAATATTGGATTTGAGACAATTTAAATGAATATGATTGGTGATAGCAATCGACTCAGGAAACTGTTCGCGCCAATAATCAATACTTGATTCTTCGAGAGCTGTGGACATGTAATTTTATTCGCTTCAGTGTAGCGACCTTCACATTCGCAATCAAACAAATTTCCGGTATTGTTTTGGAGTGTGTTTCTACTGCGTCAGAAATATACGAAGTTCAGACTTACGTTTAAGCTCTGCGTCTGATGACGCAGGTGGCAATGCCACCTAAGAGAAAGAGCAGTGAGGATGATGGCTCAGGAACGGAGGTTATTCGGACCGCATTGATGATGATATCTTTCGAGCCTAGAGCAGAAAAGTCAAAATTGATGGTGAATTCACCTGGATCGCCAGGTCCAGCACCTCCGCCGGCTTTAGTGTCGTTGTAAATAAGCCATTCCCCATTGGCGATGGGATCAGAGGGGTCGTAATTTGTTCCGTCGAGACCTAGATTTTTG
>CAYNNY010000199.1:0-5229 GCA_964398555.1 uncultured Verrucomicrobiales bacterium | reverse complement strand
CAGAATACCAGCCGAGGAGATGGATCACATGCCTGCGTTAACAGGCAAAGAACCAAATTATTCAATGAATATTAAAAGAGCATCCTTGAAGGGTGCAGAAGCGACGGGCCTCCGAATTCTTTCGGTTGGCGGTTTATGGGTGGCAAGTCTCGGCGTTTGCGCCGCAGAGGAGGTTCAGCAGAGTCAAGTAGCTGAATCTAAGCCAGCTCAGGAGGAGCAGAAGTCTTTGGAGCCTACTACGATTCTGGCTAACCGGGTAGAGACCGATCTTTCTAAGGTTGGCAGCTCGGTCACTGTGCTCGATATTGGCTTGCTGCCGACGCAGGGGGTGCACAGCTTGGATGAGGCTTTGAAGTTTGTCCCCGGTGTGATCTCTGACTCGGTCGGCGGGCAACGTGGCTCGACATCCGATGTCTATATCCGGGGCACGAGAACGGCGCATGCGCATGTGGTCGTGGATGGTATGCGGATCAGCGATGCCAATGCCTCGGCTGTTGGGATTAAGCAATTTTTAGGAAACAATAACCTCAACGGGCTGTCCCGAGTGGAAATCCTACGTGGTCCTCAGGGGGCGATGTATGGTGGGGACTCGATCGGTGGGGTGATTGGGATTTATTCAGCTAAAGGCGAAGGTGCTTTCAGTGGGGGGCTTCGTCTGGAAGGTGGCTCATTTAACTCATGGAATGCTATGTTAGGCGTGCAGGGGTCGGAGGGGGATCTCTCCTACTCGCTCGGTCTGGGCTATGAGAGCACAGACAACGATCTTCCTCACAACGATTTTGAATCGTTTTCCTATGCGCTCCGTCTCGATTACGTCGTCAATCCGTGTTTGAATATCGGGCTGACATTGCGAGGTGCGGATTCAACTTATCAGGGGCCACAGGTGGGTCAGTATTATTCGGGTCCGGACGATACGGATTTAGATTATACCCTAGGCACTTTATTTGCCGAGTATGAGGTGAATGAGCAGTGGGTGAGTAAGCTAACCTTGGGTGTCTTTGATCAGGATTCCGCTTTTGTGAGTAATGCGCCTAATCCATATGGACCTGTTAGCCCTTACTCCAATGATGAGGAAATCACCAAATATGCCGTTTACTGGGATAATACTTACAAGTGGAACGATCAGCACACCACTGTGGCTGGTGCCGTGTATGAGGATTCTGATTATGCTTATGCCAATAGCTTTGGTTCTAGGGATGATCGGACCAGGACGCAGGCAGGTTTTTATGTAAATCACATCTGGGATGTCACGGAGAACTTGAATGTCACTGGTGGTGCCCGCTGGGAGGATTACGATGATGATGGTAAAAATGGTTACAACGATGATGTGGTGACCTGGCGTGTTTCTACCGCCTACACGGTAAGCCAGACGGATTCGATTTTACGGGCGAGTATGGGCCATGGTTTTCGTCTTCCCGCCTTTACGGAGATGTATGGATACGGAGCTGGCTTCTACAGCGAGCTTGATCCTGAAGAATCCTTGGGTTGGGACATCGGTATTGAGCAGCCGTTCTGCGATGGCCAGTATAAGTTAGGTGTTACCTACTTTGGCAATCGCATTGAGGATGCAATCACTTCTGTCTATGTGCCTTATCCTGGAAATAGTTATTACGAAAACACGGAGGGTGTCACCGAAACCAGTGGTATTGAAGCTTCGGCTGAGGCTCATTTCCTGGATGACCGTCTGGATGTGAGCCTTACTTACACATGGCTTGATCGTGCGCTAGTGGATATGCCTGAGAATTCTCTGGGGTTGCGTATCCATGGTGAGATTTCCGATCAGCTAAATGCTGGCATCACCGCGACGTATCTGGATACCCGTAGCTATGGTGGAAATACCATGGACGCCTACACTTTAGTGAACCTTTACGGAAACTATCAGCTTACTGAAAATGTGGCGCTCAATGGTCGTGTGGAAAATCTGCTGGATGAAAACTACGAATATTACAATGGTTTCGGAAGTGTTTATCCCGGCCGAGGAGTTGGCTTCTTTGGTGGTGTTACCTTGAGTTGGTAGCCATATTTGATCTCTGGTTGAAGTTCCTCATAGGCGTCTGTGATGATGCCTATGAGTCTGGAGAGGTCATTCGAGTGGTTCCGGATGATCTCTTCTTAAAGTGGGACAAGTTTAGAAATATGAAAACGATCTATGTTGAGTTGCTCGATTATACCTTCGAACTCTGTGAGAAGCCGCAACGAGTGGTGAGTCTGGTGTCCTCGGCGACTGAGGCGATGGATCGAATGGGTTTGATCGATCGGGTGGTCGGTGTGTCCGAGTATTGTGGGAGGTATGTTAAAGATCTGAAGGCTCCCGTGGTAGGGCAGTATTTGAACTGTGATGTGGATCAACTCATGGCGATGGAGCCAGATCTGATTTTGATTACATCGGGTGTGCAGTTGAAGTTAGGTAAGAAGTTGGTGAAGCTGGGCTTGCCGGTCTATGTGCTTCCTTTACCTCAAAGTTTTTATGGGATGCTGGAGAATAATGTGGTTCTCGGCGGATTGTTGGGGGAGCTGGATCAAGCGAGGGCGTTGTCCTCGGCTATGCTGGATCGGTCGATTGAGTTACGTGGCTCGCATTCCTCGGGCAAGCCATTGGTTTACGTTGAGTTGTGGCTTGGGAGGCATATGCGTGCTGTTGGTGGGCTTACCTTTATTCAGGATTTGGTGGAGATGGCGGGTGGTGAGTTGGTGTTTGGCAATCATTCGAAAAGTTATTTCATCCCGGATTTTGACGAAGTGGCTGAGATGAAGCCTGATGTGTTTCTTTTTTTCCATGAGCCTGAATACCTAGTGGATGGTCGGGAGTTGGTGAGCGAGCGGGGATGGGATACCGATGTCAAAGTGGTTATTTCTACCGTTGAGTGTGGAGAGAATATGATTCAAGACGGGCCGAGTTTTCTGGATACCGCTGAGTGGTTGCAAAAAGAGATGGTTGATTATTGATCCGATTTTAGAGACAGTTTCATTTTCTTATGAGTCAGCCATGTTCACCTCCTCGAATTTCTACCAGTGCCTGGGTGCTGGCTGGGCTGGTGGTGGTGTTTTTTTTGGTAAGCTATGCTGGCCGTCAGTGGTTGGCTGGTGCTGAACGAGCAGAGACGGCGACATCTGAAAAGTCAAACGAGGCCGTTGCCGTTCCTCAGCGACTCGTAGCATTGGCTCCGAGTAGTGTGGAGGTTCTCTATGCGTTGGGATTAGGTGATCGTGTGGTGGGGATTTCCAGATACAGCAGCCATCCTCCCGAGGCTCTGGAGTTGCCTCAGGTTTGTGGGTTTCTGGATGTGGACTATGAGCAGTTCCTCGAGTTGCAGCCCGATTGTGTGGTGATGTGCGAGAGCCAGCGTAGTTTGGTTGAGAAATTTCAGGAGTTCGGGGTGATGACGTTAAGTGTCGATCATGCAAGGGTTGAAGGAATTATTGAGTCGTTCACTGAGATTGCCGAGGTCTGTGGAAATCAAAAAGAAGCGAAGGATATAACCGATGAGATGAGGTTGCGTATTGCCGCGATTAAAAATCGGGTGAAGGGCTTGGATCGGCCAAGAGTGCTCGTTTCCATTGAGCGCGATACCGATTCCTTGAAGCCGGATCAAGTTATAGCGGCTGGAAATGCGGGGTTTCATCAGGAGTTGATTGAGCTGGCCGGTGGGGTGAATGCCTACCAGGGTTCGATTGCATTCCCTAAGCTCTCCCGAGAAAAGCTCATCAACCTGAATCCTGATATCATTATCGATCTCATTCGTGATGAGGTAATCGCCCAACGGCCGGAAAAGGAATTGCTGCACCAGTGGGGCGCTTACGGTGAACTCAATGCCGTAAAAAATGGCAGGGTGGTCATCATCGACGGCAACCAGCATTTGATCCCCGGACCTCGATTTCTCGATACCTTAGATGCCATGGTGGAGGCTATTCATCCTTCTGGAGCGCGGGTCTCTAACCCGCGTCTGCCTATCTCTGATCAACCCAAGTAAATCTCGTTACAGGAAGCCGCGGGTTGCAAACCCACACTCCATAACTACCATGACCATCAAAATTCAAAACCTTAGCCTTAGCATCGGGAAGTCCCGGTTGCTTGATGATGTTTCGTTGTCGGTGGCGAAGGGTGAGCGTGTGGCTGTTGTGGGGGCAAACGGTGCAGGGAAAACAACGCTGCTCAAATGTCTGCTAGGCTTGATCCAGCCAGACGATGGGGTGATTGAAATCGATGGTGTGCCATCGCGGCGATATTCTCGGCAGCTGCTGGCTCGGCAGCTTGCTTATGTGCCCCAGCTCTTGGAGGCCAGTGTGCCATTCACGGTGTTTGATTTTGTGATGATGGGTCGCTATGCCCATGAAGGTGGATGGTCACTGCGGGATGACGAGGGCGTGGAGATTGCGCGTGACGCATTGCGCCGCATTGAGATGGAGCATTTTTCCCAACGAACGATGTCGACCCTGAGCGGAGGGGAACGGCAAAAGATTTGCATTGCCGCCGCACTGGCTCAGCAGGCTCCGATTTTAGTTTTGGATGAGCCTTCTGCGCATCTTGATCCTCGTCAGCGCGAGGAGGTGCACCATATTCTCAGTGAGATCGGACAAGAGCAGGGGATGACAATCCTTGCCGTGACTCATGATTTGAACTGGGCGGCGATGGATTATGATCGGATGATTGGGATGGCGGGCGGGCGTGTTGTTTATGATGGCTCGACAGAGTCGTTCATGACGGCGGAAAATTTACAGGCGGTGTTTGGTGTCGAATTTGTACTTTATCCGCATCCTGAAACGGGTAAACCTATGGTGATTTCTTCGGTTAGAAAGGGGGCTGTGTAATGTTGCTGCGTTCTCAAAAAATCATTTTTTCCATCTTGGTGGTCCTGGTGCTGGCTACGTTGTTAGTTACGCCTTGGGTCGGCAGCCATTCATTGGATTGGGGGGTGCTCTCCAGGCTGGGGGCGTCTGATCTGGATGCTGTCATTTTCTGGGAGATCCGGGTGCCGCGTGTGCTGCTGGCCTTTTTCGCGGGAGTGGGTCTTTCGCTGGGAGGTGTGGTTTTTCAAGCAATGTTCCGTAACCCACTGGCGACGCCGTTCACATTGGGTGTCGCTGGCGGGGCTTCTTTTGGTGTGGCGCTCTGGGTGCACCTCGGCATTAGTTTTACCCTGCTCGGGGTTTCGGGGGTGTCGCTTGCGGCTCTGCTTGGCGCGATGTTCTCGATTGCCTTGCTTTACGGGATTGCGCGCGCCTCTGGGA
>CAYNNY010000198.1:0-5269 GCA_964398555.1 uncultured Verrucomicrobiales bacterium | reverse complement strand
GCCTGCGGCGCTGACCGCGAAAGGGAGCGAAATGCGCGAAGTTGATATGGCTTTGGTTGATGCTTCGTTTTAAACCACGGAATACACGGAAGGTTGATATGGCTTTGGTTGATGCTTCGTTTTTAACCACGGATCTTACGAATCTTACTGATCTTTTTGCTTGGGTTGATTATTCAATTTTGAACCACGGAATACACGGAAGGCTGATGAGTCAGGATGCGAATTCTCTATTCTCTATTCTCTATTCTGCATTCTTCCCTCTATCGATCGCATTCTCCGAGCACGAAGTCGAGGGAGCCGAGGATGGCGGGGACGTCGGAAATCATGTGGCCGGGGATCATGTGATCGAGGATGGAGAGGCTGACAAAGGATGGGGAGCGGATCTTCATCCGGTGCGGCACACCGCCGCCTTTCGAGTTGATATAGAATCCAAGTTCGCCCTTTGGGTTCTCCGCGCCGAAATAGACTTCGCCTACGGGAGCCTCGATGCCTTGGGTGGCGATGATGAAGTGGTGGATCAGCTCTTCCATGTTGGTGAGAACTTTGTCCTTGGCGGGCAGCATGTTTTTGCTGTCGGCAATGTTCACCGGGCCATCGGGCAGGGTCTTGACGACCTGGCGGATGATGCGGATGGACTGTCGCATCTCTTCCATGCGGACGAGGTAGCGATCGTAGGAGTCGCCATTTTCGCCGACCGGGATGTCGAAGTCGTATTGCTCGTATCCGAGGTAGGGGTTGTCCTTGCGGAGGTCACGGGGAACTCCTGATGCGCGGAGGTTCGGGCCAGTGAGTCCCCAGGAAATGGCATCTTTTTTAGAGATGGTGCCGACGTCGCACATCCGGATCATGTAGATCTTGTTGCGGTCGAGCAGTTTGGAAATTTCCTCGATGGATTTTTCACACTCTTCACAGAATTTCAGAAGGTTATCGAGGAATCCTTCAGGGATGTCACGGATTTGGCCGCCTACGCGGGTGTAGGATGTGGTGAAACGCGCTCCGGTGAGTTGTTCGCAAAGGTTGTGGGTCTTTTCCCGTTCGGTGTAAGAGTAGAGGAAAACGGTCATCGCTCCTACGTCCATGGCGCAGACGCCGACTCCGAGCATGTGCGAGGAAAGTCGGGCGAGCTCGCAGCAGATCACGCGCACGGCTTGTCCACGGGGGGGGAGTTCCCAGCCCATGAGTTTTTCGACCGCACAGGTGTAGGCGACGTTATTGGCGAGAGGCGCTAGGTAGTCGAGGCGGTCCGTGTAGGGGACAAACTGGTTATAGTGCATGCTCTCGGCAATTTTTTCATCGCCCCGGTGCAGGAACCCTATATCGGGGTCGCATTTGGTGACTTTTTCACCTTCCAGCTCTAGGATGAGCCTTAGCACACCGTGGGTAGCTGGGTGAGATGGCCCCATGTTGAGAACCATTTTTTCGCCCAGGATATCCTGAGTTTCAGCCTGATAATCGTCTTGTTGGACGGCGTCGAGCCCTGCCTGTGTTTTGGCAGCGGTGTCGGGGACTTGGTATTCTTGCGAATTCATGAGATTGAGACGAACGAAAAAGGGGCCAAAACCGACCCAGAAGCAAGTCATTTGTGGAAGTTTTTCGTAACAATTGCTGGCTTGCAACCGTGCCCGTGATAAAATTTCACATTCCGGCGATCAGTTGAGAGCTGTATCGGAGTTGAATCCTCCTTAGCGGGGTCGTTGAATATGGCTGACGCCAAGTTGAAAGCATCGGAGATGCGTTGAATCAATGCTGCGCATCGGTTGAATAAGCGTCTGCGATATGGTGGAATGGAGAATGCTACAACTTCAACACACCGGCAGGTGTTTTCAACCATCGAGCCTTTTTTAGGAAATTGTTATCGCCGGAATGTCAGTGAAATCTAACCCGCAGGCGGATAAAAAATTCAGCAATGGTTAAAAAACTTTCAAAATCAGGGTTGCAATTTACTGAAGACTCTGTTTTTTTGCCGCCGTCTTCAGTGCTCGCGTGGCGGAATTGGTAGACGCGCATGATTCAGGTTCATGTGGGGGCAACCCTGTGGAGGTTCGATTCCTCTCGCGAGCACCATTGAAGAAACCTACGATTGCCCTTGTTTTACAAGGGCTTTTTCGTTTTCTGACTGTCCGGCTCTTTTGTTTTTATGGTTAGTTGCCGTTGGCTCGATCAGGCAGCGTTGTTGAAGCTGCCTGCGGCGGGTTGAATTCGCTGGCGCGAGTTGAAAGCTCCTACGGAGCGTTGAATCTTGGCTTCGCTTTGAGCAGGGGCAACCATTCATTCAACGGGAGCTTGCTCCGCTTCAACTGCCCGCAGGGTAATTCAACCGCAGCTTGCTGCATTCAACTTCGAGAAATAGGAGGGGGATGGTGTGCGTGAGCTCAATCATAAGGAATGGTGTTTTCTTTATGGTATTATATAGGCAATCAGCTAACTGCCACAAAAGCGCAATAATTTCAGCTTCCTTCCTTGCTTTCACTTAACGAGACAGATAGATATTGTTGCAATCAAGTGTCCCTACCCGAAGAACAAGCCCGCAAAGTCATTGACGTTCAGCTTAAAGATGCTGGATGGCTGGTTCAAGATATGGGGCATCGCGATTTATCTGCGTCCCAAGGAATTGCCGTGAGCGAGATTTCTCTCAGCACAGGTAGAGCGGATTACACCCTATTTGTCGACGGCAAGGCTCTTGGTATCATCGAAGCCAAACGATCGGAGCATTCTCTCACTGGGGTTAACGAGCAATCATCGGTTTATGCCGAGGCTGAACAGTGGCTTGCCGATAACAGCTGGCAGTCACCACTGCCATTCCGATATGAGGCCAATGGACGTGAGATCAACTTCACCGATCAGCGTGACCCCGATCCACGTGCCCGGGATACTTTTGGTTTTCATCGTCCTGAGTCTTTGCGCGATTTCTCACGAAGCAGGCAGAGGCTGAGAATGATACAACTCGGCGTCGATTATCTGTATTGCCGGTAGCTCATCCCTTGGCAATCGAAGGGCTGCGTGCTTGCCAGGTTGAAGCTATTGCGGGCTCTGAGCAGTGTGATGGTTTGGAGTCGTCTTTAGCTGCTGGTCGGCAACGAGCCCTGATTCACATGGCCACCGGAGCAGGCAAAACATTCACTGCCGTTACTCAGGTTTACCGACTCCTCAAGTTCGCCAAAATCAAACGTGTGCTCTTTTTGGTTGACCGCAACTCGCTTGGCACGCAGGCCAAAGGTGAATTCGACAACTACCGCCCCAGCGACGATGGGCGCTTGTTCAAAGACATTTACAACGTTCAGCTTCTCGGCGCTGGCGGACTCGACCCCGTCAATAAAGTGGTCATCTCCACAATTCAGCGTGTCTTTGCGCAGCTCAAAGGAGACCCAACACTTGTCGAAGACGAGGACGATGAGATCTCAGCCTTCTCCCGCGAGGAGGACGGAGAGCCTGTCGATGTTGCTTACAATGCAGCGCTACCACCGGAAACTTTTGATCTCATCATTATCGATGAGTGCCATCGCTCTATTTACAACAAGTGGAAGCAGGTGCTCGATTATTTTGATGCTTTTCTGGTGGGGCTTACAGCCACGCCTTCGCTTGATACCGAAGCGTTTTTCAATCAAAATACGGTGAGTCGTTACACCTATGAGCAGTCCGTGCTCGATGGCGTCAATGTCGATTACCTCGCTTACCGGATCCAAACGCGTATTTCGGAAGATGGTAGCACGATCGATGCCGGAACCGAGCTCACTCTATTTGATAACTACCACAATGTTTCGGAGACACGCGCCATCGAAGATGATGTGGAATACGGAGCGAAAGAGCTGGGTCGATCTGTCATTGCGGAGGATCAGATCCGGACCGTGCTGCAAAACTTTCACCACCACCTCTTCACCACCTTTTTCCCCGGTCGTAGCGGCAACTGGGTGCCCAAGACACTGATCTTTGCGAAGACAGATCACCACGCCGACCGCATCATCGAGATTTGCCGTGATGTGTTTGGCAAAGGAAACGACTTCTGCCGTAAAATCACCCATAAGGCGACCTCAAGTGCCGTAGGCTCCAAGGAACTCATTGGCAAATTCCGCAATGACCCAACTTTTCGGATTGCGGTTACCGTGGACATGATTGCCACCGGCACCGATATCAAACCGCTTGAGTGCCTCGTTTTCCTACGCGATGTTCGCTCGCCCCTGCTTTACACTCAGATGAAAGGCCGGGGGTGCCGAACGATTGATAAAGAAACACTGCTATCGCAAACGCCCGATGTGCCAGAAGGATTAAAAACCCACTTTGTATTGATCGATGCCGTAGGTGTTGAGGAGTCGGAGAAACTCGCGGTCTCACCTGCTGACCAACGGAAAACGGTGACCCTCAAGGATCTTATCGAAGGTATTGTCTCCGGTGAACGAACCGATCCGGATGACTTTAAATCGCTCGCCCGCCGACTCGCTCGACTTGCAGACAAAGCGAAACCTTCTGACCTTCTGCCTATTGAATCCGATCTCGGCAAGCCACTCAGTCAATTTGCAAAGGAGATTGCCAGTCTTGCTAAAACGGATGCACCCACTCTGCTTGGAGTCGACGTTGATGAAGTCTCAGTGTCAGATGTGGTCAACTCACTCAGTGTCGCCGCACTCCGTGAGAAAATCCTCAACCTGCGGGGCTACTCACCTGTTCTTATCGACCTCTTGTCCCAGGACGAGCTCATCGCAGAGCCAGTCGCCATCGCTCCGCAGAAAACCATCGAAAACTTCGAGCTGTTCCTGGCTGACAATCGGGACCGTTTACTCGCTCTCCAGATTATCTACAATACTCGCCCCGGTGCGCTCACTGCGAACCTCATCACCGAGCTCAAAAGCTCCCTGCGTCAACCTCCTTACCAACTTGCCCCCGAAAGTGTTTGGGCGGCATACCAGGCACTTGAAAAATCGAGTATATCTCAACTTCCAAGTAAGACACTCACCAACCTGATCACTCTGGTACGCCATGCCCTTGATCCAGCTGGTCAACCACTCATCGAATTCCCCACTCAGGCAGACCAACGCTTCCAGCGATGGCTCGATGCTCATGACAAGGAGTTTTCTGCCGATCAGATCCATTGGCTTACCATTATCAAAAACTACATTGCGCTCAACGGAGCGTTCGCTACGGATGAGAAATCAGCTTACCTCGATGCCTGGAAATCCGTCGACTCACCAGAGCCCGTACCACTCGCCGTCGCTCGCAAAGCCTTTGGTAGCGATCCTAAACAACTAATCGAAGAACTCAACAAGGTGCTTGTTGC
>CAYNNY010000197.1:0-5408 GCA_964398555.1 uncultured Verrucomicrobiales bacterium | reverse complement strand
CCTGTGCTTCTTTGAGCACAAGAAACCGACCACGCCTCTCTACGATGCGCAACTTGGTCGGTATTTTTTTGTCCTTTTTCTCGCAGTCACCGGGAAGGAGAAGTTCATGAAATTCACCAAACCCGCAAAAGATTTTACATCTCAGCTCAGTTTACTAGAGCAGCGTGGTCTAGTTGTCTCTAATAAAGCTCAGGCGCTTTCTCTTCTCGAAAACATCGGCTATTATCGGTTTTCAGCCTACACCTATCCCTTCAGAGAAGGCTCACCACGAGAACCATTTAAATCTGGGACTACTTTAGAGCAAATCATTCGCATCTATGATTTTGATCGAGAACTCAGACTCCTAGTTTCAGACGCCATCGAACGTGCTGAAGTCGGAATACGCTCCCGCATTGTCAATCAGAGCTGCCTCCACTTCTCAAATCCACACTGGTTCATGGATTCCTCCAATTTCCACTCAAAATTCAACCATCCAGCCTTTTTAAAAAAACTAGAAAATCACCTCAATATCCGCTATGATCGACGAACCCATGCCCGAATTATACCTCAGGATCATCCTGAAACATTCATAGAGCATTATTACAATAAATATGGAGACCCATATCTTCCTCCATTTTGGATGTCGGCTGAGGTCCTTACTCTAGGTTCACTCTCTCACCTTTATAAGGGAATTGGTAATCCCAAGCTCAAAAAAGCAATTGCAGATCCGTTTGGCGTTCCAGCCAAAATTCTTGCGCGATGGCTTCATTCCACCTCTCACTTAAGAAATATCTGTGCTCACCATGGCCGATTATGGAACCGAAAATTTTCCATTAGCCCTCCTAAATCACGAAAGCACCAAGGAGTTCTCCATCACCCTCATCGATTCGAAGGTCATTCAGTCGTCTTGGTTGACATTCTTGATGTCTGCTCACCAGGTCATTCATGGAGAACCCGCCTAGATCAGCTCGTCGCCAAATACCCAGAAGTCGATCACAAAGCCATGGGCTATCTTGACGACTGGAAAAAGGAAGCATTCTGGAACCTCGCCTAACTCATCATTTATACTTTTTCTCATGCCCACACCAACTTTCACCGAAGCACCCATCAGCCAGATCCCGGCCTTGCAGCTTCTCCAGAAACTCGGCTTCACCTACCTCAGTCCTGAGGAGGTAGCGGTCGAACGACGGGGGAAAAACCAGCACGTCCTTCTGGAAAACATTCTCACCGCCCAGCTCAAACGCATGAATCGGTTCACGGTGAAAGGGCACGAGCTGGAATTCTCTGAAGACAGTATTGCCAAGGCGGTCGATCTCTTGAGAGAACCGCTCTATGATGGACTGGTGCGCACCAGCGAAAAAATTTATGACCTGTTGACTCTCGGTGAGAGTTTTGAACAAAAAGTCGATGGCGACACCCGGAGCCCGCAACTGCAATACATCGATTGGGAGTATCCTCACAACAACACCTTTCATGTCACCGCTGAGTTTGAGGTGGAACGTAAAGGAAGCCAGAAAACCCGCCGCCCGGACATTGTCTGCTTTGTGAATGGGATCCCCTTTGTGGTGATTGAATGCAAACGGCCCGATGAAAAACACTCCATCGAGTCGGCCATCAAACAGCACATCCGCAACCAGGAGGCCGATCAGATTCCTCAGCTATTTCTCTACAGCCAACTCCTACTCGGCATCAACAAAAACGAAGGGACTTACGCAACCACTGGAACCAGCAAAAAATTCTGGGCCAAATGGCGAGAAACCTCAGACGTCACGGAGTCTGTGCAGGGTATTGTCAACACCCCGCCTCGGCCCGACGACCACGAAAAACTCTTTGGCGGTATCTTTGCCTTTGCCAAAGAGGAGTTTGAGAAAAAGGCATTATCTGAACAGAAAATCACCGGACAAGATACCTTCCTTTGCTCACTCTGCCGTCCTGAACGACTGATTGAGCTAGCCCGACAGTTTATTCTCTACGACGAAGGAGGTGCCGTCAAAAAGATCGCCCGCTACCAGCAATACTTCGCCGTCAAACGCACCCTGGAACGAGTGCGACAGCGCGACCCAGAAGGTCGACGCAAAGGCGGGGTCATCTGGCACACCCAGGGGTCAGGAAAATCCCTGACGATGGTTTTGCTCGGAAAAGCTTTGGCGATGGATAAAAACATCGAGAACCCACGCATTGTTCTGGTGACCGACCGTATTGATCTGGATGAACAAATCTGGAAAACTTTCCATCAATGTGGCAAAGACCCGCAACAGGCCAAGACAGGAACTCATTTGATGGAACTCCTCAACGGTGACAGCCCCGCCGTTATCACCACCGTCATCAACAAATTTCAAACAGCCTCAAAGAGTTCGTCGGGATTTAAAATCGAGGACGATAATATTTTTGTGCTGGTGGATGAAAGCCACCGCTCAAACTACGGCGAGGCCAACATCCGCATGATGAAAGCGCTACCGAACGCTTGCTTCATCGGTTTCACAGGAACGCCGCTGATGAAAAAAGAAAAAAACACGGCACTCAAGTTTGGCGGATTTATCGACCCCGCCTACACCATCCGGGATGCCGTGGACGATGGTGCTGTAGTCCCTTTACTTTACGAAGGCCGTCACATCATGCAGGACGTCAATCAGAAGGGCATCGATAACATGTTTGACTCACTTTCCGAGGGGCTCAATAAAGAACAAAAAGCCGACCTCAAAAAGAAATTTACAGGACGCGATGAACTGAACCGCTTAGAAAGCCGACTCTATCTCATCGCTTGGGATGTTTCCCAACACTATTCAAAACATTGGCAAGGCACGGGGTTTAAAGCGCAACTTACCGCCCCTGGTAAGAAGGAAGCGATCACGCTCAAACGGATGCTGGATGGCTTTGGCAAGGTCAGTTCGGAAGTCATCATCTCCGGCCCCGATGACCGAGAGGGCGATGACCCGACATCTGCTGAAGAAACCGTGCTCCGGTTTTGGAAAGGCATGATGGAAAAACATGGCACGGAAAAGGAGTATAACCGCAACATTATCGAGTCGTTCAAAAAAGCGGATGAGCCGGAAATCCTCATCGTCGTGGATAAACTTCTCACCGGATTTGATGCCCCTCGCAACCGTATTCTCTACATTGCACGCAATTTGAAAGAACACACGCTACTCCAAGCCATTGCCCGAGTAAACCGACTGTATCCCGGCAAAGATCACGGTCTCATCGTGGATTACTACGGCGTTGTCAGCCAGCTGCACGAGGCGCTCGAACTTTATTCGGCACTGGATGAAAAATTCGACCCCGATGATCTGGATGGCACACTCACCGATGTTTCTGCGGAGCTCAAAAAACTCCCCGATCAACACGCAACTCTCAGGGACATCTTTGCCGATGTAACCAACAAGGAGGATGAAGAAGCCTATGAGCTGGTATTGGCTGACGACCAAACCCGTGAGAACTTTTACACAGCCCTTTCCACCTACAACCGCACACTCAAACTCGCCGTTTCAAGCATCCAGTGGATCAGCGACACCCCCGAACAAGAGATCACGCGCTACAAGCAAGACGCTCTGTTTTTCCAACGCCTCCGCGCCAGCGTCAAACTCCGCTATGCAGAGGAAATCGACTACCGGGAGTATGAATCCCAGATTGTCAAAATGCTCAATACCTACGTGCAAGCTGACGAAATTGTGCAAGTCGTTGACCCCGTCAATATCTTTGAACGTGAGGCGTTTCAGGCGGAAGTTGATAAAGCCAAGTCGCCACGCGCCAAGGCCGATACAATCGCAAACCGCACGAAGAAAACCATCACTGAAAAAATGGACGAAGATCCGTTTTTCTACCGCAAATTTTCCATGTTGATCCAACAAGCGATTGAGGACTACAAAAACGAGCGAATCTCCGATGCCGAGTATCTGACTAAAATGCAGGAATATATGGAGGAAGTCCGCAAAGGACGCTCCGAAGACGTGCCCGATCAACTGAGAGAGCGCGATCTCGCCAGAGCGCTTTTTGGCTCACTCAAAGAACAACTTGGAACGAGCTTAGAAACAACATTCCAAGGAACGGTTCAGGAAGAGTCTGCCGAGTATTTCTCCGGCAATAAGTCAGCAAAGAAAACAAACCCTGACAACCTCTTATCGGAAGCAGCCTGCCACGTAGAGGACATCATCCGTAAACACAGCATTGTCGGGTGGAGAGACAACACCGATGCCCAAAACAGAATGAGAAATGATATCGATGATTATCTTTTCGATCTTCAGTCGAAGCACAGCATCGAACTCAGCCTCGATCAAATGGATGCCTTTATTGAAACCGCCCTGCGCATTTCCCGCAATCGCACTCAAGATGTCTAAAGCTACCACCATCGATACCGAAGTGGGTGTATGCCAATTGCGTAGATCTGACCGTAAAACGCTGGCAATCAGTGTATTGCCTGACGGATCAGTGGAACTTGTCGCTCCCGAAAATGCTTCACTGTCCGACGTCGTAGCCAAGGTGAAACGACGCTCTCAATGGGTGAGAAAACAACGGTGGGAGTTTTTAAACATGAATAGCGAGCGCCCTACTTTGAAATACCATTCGGGAGCAACTCACCGATACCTCGGCAGGCAATACCGTCTAAAAATTCAACAAGGCGACAAGCCTAGCATTAAACTCAAAGGAGCATTTTTCCACATTACCAGTCCAGACCAATCCCCTGACGAAATCCAACAGTTGCTGACTCAATGGATGAGAAAACACGCCCAAGAGCAATTTTCAAAACGCCTCGCCCAATGGGAACCGTGGTGCGCCCATAGAAAACTAGCCCCACCGAAACTTCATCTTCGCACGATGCCCAAACGTTGGGGAAGTGCCCATACCGATGGACGTATCTATCTCAACCCTGACCTGATCCGCACGCCGTCAATTTGCATCGACTACGTCATCGCCCACGAAGTCTGCCACCTTCAGCAATCAAACCACGACAAAGCATTCTACCAGCTATTGAGTGAAGTTTTCCCCAATTGGAAAGCCGTCAAACTTCGACTAGAACAAGCTGAGTTTTGACTTCGCCGAGATTCTTCACATCCAATCGAGCCGTGCTTTCACTCCATTACTTTCGATAACGGCACTCGGTTTGATTTTTCCATTTTTAGAGCGGACATCCAACTTGAACGGTAAATCTTCAAGACCCTCCAGAAAATGCACCATCGATTCAACATCGCTCATCTTTCCGTCCAAAGCCTTCACCACCTCTGCACATAGATTCACTTTAACCTCAGGAGCGCCTTTGAATTTTTTTGCCGAAATCGCACTCCCTCGTTTGGATCGCTTGGCCCCCAACTCCGGAGTGGGAGCTTCAAACGCCTTGGTCCATTTCATGCTGTCGAGCTCATGCAAGGCATCTCGATCCAAATGGTAACCCACAAATTGCGGGGCGGCTCTAATTGCCATAAAAATCGCACCTA
>CAYNNY010000196.1:0-5425 GCA_964398555.1 uncultured Verrucomicrobiales bacterium | reverse complement strand
GTGAAGCTCGGCATCAAGGTGACTGGCGATAAACCCATCGACCGACTTGTCGAATCTGAAGAGGTCGCTTGCGAACTGGTGGAATACTATCTGAAAGCACGAACCAACCGCACCCAAGCAGCCTACACGCTTGACGATAACCAGTTGGAAGACGCCTTCAAAGCCTTCGAGCTACTCAAAGAAAAATCAGATCTTTCTCTGACCGAAATTGCCCGGAAATATCTCGAAAGCCTTCCCGCCTCCAAATCCATCACCGTCGAAAAACTGACCGACCTCTACTACAAACTCAAAAGCAAACAGGGACTCTCCCCCAACTACCTGAATTCCCTCCGGTATTTCTCCCGCCCTCTCTCTGCTCATCTTGGATCATTCTCCGTGCATGAAGTTCAGGCACACCACCTTGAGGATTACCTCGAAGACGTTCACGGGCTGATGAAGCCCAAAACCTACAACAATCACCTTGGATACATCAAGGGACTTTGGGCAATAGCCTCGAAACGAAAAATGATTGTCGAAGATGTCACCGAACACCTCGAAAAACGCAAAACCGTCGATCAAGCCATCGGCATCCTCAAACCCCACGAAATCCAAGCCCTCATCGAGCAAGCACAAGAACACGACCCCGAACTTGTCATCCTCCTTGCCCTTCAGGCATTTGCCGGACTGCGCAGAAGCGAGGCATGCGGACTGACCTGGGACGACATTCAAGAAGACGCCATCGTCATCCAAGGCACGATCAGTAAAACAGGAGCCCGGCGCGTTGTCCCCATCCTTCCCCCACTCAAATCACTACTGGAGAGCTATCAAGGCATGCACAAAGATTCCCTCATCTACACCGCCCAGATCAACAACCTCCAGAGAAGGCGGGCCCGACTCGTCAAACGCGCAGGCATCACGTGGAAACACAACGCCCTTCGGCACAGCTTTGTCAGCTATCGGCTCGCCGACCTCCAAGACGACAACCAGGTCGCTCTCGAAGCCGGCCACAGCGTCAGCATCCTCCACCGCCACTACAAACAACTCGTCACCAACAAAAAAGACATCACCCGCTACTGGGAGCTATTCACCCCAGAAGACAATACGCACAGCCTGAAAAAGTGCCTTTAAGCACTTAAATGCAGATTGCAACTTGCCAAAAGTGCCAATAAACACCATAATCACTTATCAAACCCAATGGATTCCATCCCGCCATTAGACCCAGCAGCCGTAAGGCTCTCCATCATCGATGCCCTCAAAGATCCCCAAAGACGCTTTCTTTCCAGAGACGATCACACAAGCCGCAACTACCTCGACCTATGGGGCATCAAAGCTCACACCTTTTTTGAAGACCTTGCAAACGATCTCATGCTCTATGAGCTTTATCTAAAACCCGCCAGCTCCACCGGCATCCCTCAAAAATACCAATACATCCTCACTTATCCAGAAGAACACGGATACCCAGAAGTTATCGTCCATGTCACACTCTCACCACGAGGAGAACCTGTTCGGGTCAAAATCGCAGTTCATCCCCACAATACAGGCTACACCCCATTGCCCCGCATTCCCATTAACCGCTAAACAAACTCCATACCATGAACCACCACACAGCTACGCCTTCCCCAACCGCTCCCTCTGCCCAACCTTGCTTTGAGTGTGAAAACGGCGTCATGCTCCCGATCATTGAGGATTACCAAACCACGCTCAAGGACCTCGGCGAAGTGACCGTCCCCAACGTTCCAATGGAACGCTGCAACCTCTGCGGAGACACCGTCATCGGCGATCAAGGCAACCGACTGATCGACGAACACCTCGACAGAATCACCCAAGCGATCACCTCCGAAGAAATCCGCGTATTTCTGGAGAAATACCAACTCACCCAGAAATCAGCCTCCCAAATCACCGGACTCGGTGAAAAAAATATCTCACGATGGCTCTCGGGAAAAATGCGCCCATCCACCTCCGTCAGCAACTTCCTCCGCCTCCTCATCGCCGACGAAAAAGCATTCGAACGACTGAAACTTAGGAACTGGGCGGCTTAGATCTACCTCTTAATAAAAATTCCACTCGCTTCGCTTTCTTTAATAAGCAACTTCCTTTTCCAACTCCCTATTCACATGACCTTTATCGAACTACTCAAAGAGCTAAACACTCTGGATGAGCACCCTACTCTGGAAGCAAAAAGCTGCGCTGGTGATCAAATAGGTAAATCGTTTTTTGAAACCGTCTGCGCATTCTCCAATGAGCCTGGGCAAGGAGGGGGACGCATTCTTCTTGGCGTGGCAAAAAATAAAGATGATTTCTTTGGAGGCTATGAAGTCATTGGTGTAGGGAACCCTGACAAAATCCAACTTGATATCGCCTCCGGGTGTTCCGAGAAATTTAACATTCCCATCCGTCCTCGCTTCACGGTCGAAGAACACGAAAATAAGGTAGTGCTCATTGTTGAGATCGAAGAGCGTGCACCAAGCGATAAACCCGTCCACTTCGTCAAAACCGGTCTTCCTAGTGGAGCATGGAGACGCATTGGCTCCAGTGACCAACGCTGCACCGATGAAGATATGGTGATCTTCTACGGAAATCGAAGCGGTGAAAGTTATGATTTATCCATTTTGAATTCTGCTGAACTCTCTGATTTTGACCCCGACGCCATTGAACATTATCGAAATCTCCGTAGAAAAGTAAACTCAGAGGCGGAAGAACTCTCGTGGTCAGATGCTGATCTTCTCCAAGCTCTTTCTGCTATAAAACGTGAAAATGGCACTTGGAAACCTACTCTTACAGGCCTCCTTCTCTTTGGTTCTCGGATGGCACTGCGACGTGAACTGCCCATGGTCAGGGTGGACTACATCCGTGTGGCGGGAAATGAGTGGGTTAGTGATCCTGATCAGCGCTTTGAAAAAACCATCGATATGCGAGGACCTCTTCTTGAACTTGTCGACCGGATTCTCGCCGCTGTGATGGATGATCTACCCAAAGGATTCGAGCTCAAAGAAGGTGACGTGCAGGCAAAGACACCTACCCTCCCATCCAGAGCTCTTCGTGAGGCCATCGTCAATGCTCTTATGCACCGATCGTATCGGGAACACCGCCCTACTCAAGTCATCCGCTACAGTAACCGTATTGAAATCAACAACGCTGGATTTTCATTAAAAAATGAAGATTTATTAGGTGAAACAGGCTCCCAACTCCGGAACCCAACACTCGCCGCAGTATTTCACGATACCAACACGGCGGAAACCAAAGGCAGTGGCTTACGCACCATGCGCCGACTGATGAGAGACAATGGATTCAGTCTCCCAACCTTTGAGTCCAAGCGGGCTGACAACTACTTCGTCAGTCGCTTCCTCATGCACCATTTCCTTTCAGAAAGCGATCTCAAGTGGCTTCACCAAATCCCTCACACCATCAATGAACCTCAGCGCATGGCACTTATTTTTATTCGTGAACAAGGAGCGATTGATAACCAAACCCTCAGACAATTAACCGGCGGTGACGTCCTTGTTGCCAGCCAAGACCTGAGACGGCTTCGAGAGCTTAATCTCATCACACCCAAAGGAAAAGGTTCTGCCACCTACTATTTGCGTGGTCATCAATTCCCAAGCTCCTTTCCTAAACTTATTGTAACACCCCTCAATGATAACCATGGCATCTTAGAGCCAAACCATGGCACCTTAGAGCCCGACCATGGCACCTTAGAGACCAGCCATGGCACCTTAGATTCGAAAATTCCAGAGGATCTCCAAGCTCGTATCGCATTACTAGGCGCGCGTCCCGGCAATAAAATCCGCCCTATTCTACTGGAATTATGTGCCATCCGGGCATTTTCTGTCGTAGAACTAAGCACCATCATGGGTAAGCGTAACCCTCGCGCACTCAAAGCAGATCACCTCAACCCCCTCATTAAAGAAAAGAAACTTCAGTATCTCTATCCAGACATGGAAAAACACCCCAAACAAGCCTACCTCACCATCAAAAATTCCTGATTGCCTATTTTCCGCATGCTTTAACTCATCTCATCCAGTCATGTCCTTTTTTTCTTTCAACATAGACAGCAAGATTTAAATCTCCCAGCTAAGGCAAAACCGCCCCCATATAAGGAAAGAAAGGAAAACTCCAGCACCCCTCATAAAACCAAGCTTTTTTCTTTTTAAGACAAAAAACGACATGATTAAGACAAGCGACCTCAATTTAAGACAACGCCCATCCACCTCCGTCAGCAACTTCCTCCGCCTCCTCA
Source organism: uncultured Verrucomicrobiales bacterium (assembly GCA_964398555.1). Lineage (GTDB taxonomy): Bacteria > Verrucomicrobiota > Verrucomicrobiia > Verrucomicrobiales > Akkermansiaceae > Oceaniferula. The sequence goes on along the minus strand of CAYNNY010000196.1, from coordinate 1,209 downwards.
TCGCCGACAAAAAAGCATTTGAGCGACTGAAACTTAGGAACTGGGCGGCTTAGAGCTATCCAATAGCGGCCAAATAAAGAAAGCTACCACAATTTAAGGAAAGCCTTCTAAAGCCTGTAAAATCGAGCATCTCCAGTCGGAATCAACCTTTACGCCCCTCTTAAGGAAAGTTGGTGATGATTTAAGGAAAGCTTCCGAAGTATTAAGGTGAAGCTTTTGATCCCTCAGACCAAAAACGCACAATTACACATTGTGCAAAATTTACCCCGCTTTCAGTCTTGACACCGCACCAGAGCCATGCTACAATACAGCCGAGCCTCCGAAAAAAGGCCCTGTCCGCGACAGCAGACCAGGACCTATAACGGAAACCTCGATGAACGAGACTTACGCCGTAGCAAGCCAGAGCATCGTCCATCTAGGTTGGATAGCAAGGGGAATCGGCTTCCTTCCCCATCTTAAACCAAATCAACTAATAGAATGAGCAAACCTCAAGATAGAAGCGTATTCCGCCGCCCTGATGGGCAATGGGCCAACAAAAGAAACGATGCCTCTAAAGCATCCAGCCTTCATTCCACACAGCAAGCTGCCGACCAAGCAGCTCGTCAAAACCTCCGTAATCAAGGCGGGGGAGAAGTAACCACACATGGCCTGAATGGTCGAATCAGAAGCAAAGATACAATCTCGCCAGGCAATGACCCTTGTCCGCCTCGCGACAAAGAGCATTAACACTAAACCAACATGCCTCCTCTCCTCGAAGATATTGCTGAAGTTCGCACTGGCCTCACATTACGGGGCAAAGATGCATCCCTGCGCACCTCCGTGGAGGGGCTGCATTTACTCCGCATCAGCGATCTCACAGAAACGGGTCATATTCGCATCGAGAATGAACACATCATCGAAGCGACCCCCGCCATCATTAAAAAATACCAAGTCAGAGAAGGTGACATCGTCGTTGCCAATCGAGGCAGCCGAACCACCGCCGCCATCGTCCCGCATGATATCAAAGCCGTTGCCGGGGGGCAGCTTTTCACGATCCGCCCCAAAACGGACGAAGTTCTCTCAGGATACCTGCACTGGCTCCTCAATTCTCCCCATACACAGAATCGACTTAGCTCCCAGCTTCGCGGCAGCTACGTGCAGACCATGCCAATCTCCGTGATGAGAAAACTCGAAGTAGCCATCCCACCGCTGGAAACCCAACACAAAATC
>CAYNNY010000195.1:0-5481 GCA_964398555.1 uncultured Verrucomicrobiales bacterium | reverse complement strand
ATTGCAGTATCAACTCACGTGTTCTATCAATTTTTCACCTGATCCGGCCACGGCACGGGATCGCCGGAGTCGCGGCTGGTTGCCATGTCGGCGTGGCTCGCGCGCAGGTGATCGGAGAGGAGCTTGGTGAGCTTCGTCACTTTCTCAGGATGCTGTGTAGCGATGTTTTTACTTTCCCCAAGATCATCCTTCAAGTTGTAGAGGTCGATCTTTTGGCTTGTGTGCCAGTAGATCAACTTATAATCGCCTAACATAATCGAGCTGTAGGGTGGCTGATTGTAAAAGTTCGGGTAATGCCAAAAAAAGGCACGATGGCTAGGTTTTGTGTCAGGTTTACGAAGAGCGGTCGCAAACGTTTGGCCGTCGATTTCTTTCGGCACTTTAACCCCGGCCATTTCGAGAAAGGTGGGAAAAATATCCTCGATCATCACGGGGTAGGTGGTGCGTTGTTCACTCGGGGTGACTCCAGGCCATTTCACAATCAAGGGCACACGGGAGCCCCCTTCGTAAGCGGTGATTTTGTGGCCCCGGAGTGGTAGGTTGCGTGGGTTATTGCGCGGCGAACCATTATCGGACATAAAGACGACGATGGTGTTATCCGCCACGCCGAGTCGGTCGAGGGTTTTGAGAATATCTCCGAGCGAGTGATCCATGCTTTCGAGCATCGAGGCATAGACTTTTTTGTGATTATTCCACTTTTTATCTTTGTAGTGAGGGAGAAATCGCCGATCCGGCTCAAAAGGGGCGTGCACGGCGTAATGGGATAGGTAGAGGTAAAAAGGCTGTTTGGCCGCCACTGTTTTTTCCAGATCGGCAATCACCTCGCGGGTGATTGCCTCGGTGAGGTTAATTTTTTGACCGTGGTATTTTTCTAACCCAGGCACGTCCCAAATGTGACCACCCCTACGCCAGGCTGCTGAGAAGTTTTTATCCCCATGATAAGAGCCTGGCCCGCCCATGTAAGAGCCGGCAATATTGACATCAAACCCAAGATTTGATGGGTTGGCTCCAGGGGTGTCTTTGGCCCCAAAGTGCCCTTTACCGGCATGAATCGTGTGGTAACCGGCTTGCTGAAGTAGGAGCGGCAAGCAGTCGGCCTCATAAGTTCGCGGGATATTCGCACCTTTCGGTTGCAGTCCATTGAGGTTCCACTGGGGAGGAGCTAATGCCTTGTTCCCATCCGAGGGCGATTTATCTTTGTGCAGCGTCCAGCAGGTCACGCGGTGACGAGCGGCATTTTGCCCCGTCATCAGACTTACACGTGTCGGCGAACAAATCGAGCAAGCATGGGCGTTGGTAAACATCAGCCCCTGCTTGGCGAGCAATTCCATATTCGGTGTCCGGTAATCGCTGTTGAGCTGGGTTTTTTCTTTGAAAAATGGCACCGAGGTGTCTTGCCACCCCATATCATCGATAAAGAAAAAGACAATGTTAGGTTGGATTTGATAAGTGACTTTCTGCGGCACGGCAGTCGAATCCCCAGCGTGGGCCTGTGAAAGCGAAAGACATGAAAAAAGAGCCCAAAACCAGAGATTTCGTTTTTGATAATCGAAGCGGAGAGTTTTCGTGTGTGATAGTGAGCGTTTTTTCATACCTTGTGAGTCGGTGTGCTTATGAAACAGAAATCCTTATTTTTTCCGGATCAACACCACACCCTTCGAGTCATCTCCTTCGTCACCGTAGATGAGAGCTTTAATTTTGAATGAAGCCCCCGTCTGGTAGTTTTTAACTTTAATTTGATAGGTATTCTTTTTCGATCGCCCTCCAGTGAAGCCGTGGTGCATGTCTTGTCCCACAGGCGTGGTGTCGTTGCGAACGATTTTGATACCGTCAATATCAAGCCTCTCTTTTCCGCCGGTGTAGATAAAGGTGATGATATACGTGCCATTGGCATTGATGTGGCCCGTGGCGTCGAAGGTGACTTCCTTTGCCTTTTGATTACCAATTTTACCAGCTTTCCATTGCCCAATTTTTGTGCCGTGTCTGGCATATTTATCCTTAGGGTCACGGTATTGAAATAACAAACTGTGGCGCGACTCCCCAGCAGGGAAAGTGCTGGCGCAGAACCCTTGAATTTTTGCGGTGGTAAGAGTACCATCGAGGATTTTTGAATCGCTCGTTGGAGCGGAGCCATCGAAGGTGTACCGGATCACTCCGCCAGCCGTGGCAGGTGTCGCGGTGAGCGTGTAGGTTTTTTCCGGATTCATTTTAATCTGCACATCGGGGACCGGGATGCGGTATTGATAGCCTCGCTGGGTGTAGCGGGCGTACATGGGACGCATACGGTCTGTGAAATTCTGATACCCAGAGTCGGTTCGCTGTTTGGCAGGAGTCCAGCAGACCTCAGCAAGCGCCGCCATGCGTGGAAGGCTGAGATATTCGATATAGCTTTCGGATGCTTTGGTGCCTTCACCCGGTTTATCCGCGAGGATATGAGCTTTGTGTAAAAACTGATCACTCCAGATACAACCACTAGCACCGAGGATATTTTGAGCCGCTTTCCCCGTGAGTTCCTTGGGGGTTGGGGTCCATTCGTAGGCTTTTTTCAGAGAAATCGGCGGGATCCATCTGGCTGTTGGAGGCTCGCCCGGAAGGCGACTTTCCGCCACATCAAAATAAGCATGGCCAGTGAGCGACATCACCACTGGGTTACCACGCTTGGCACCTTCTACAGCGGTTTTCGGTTTGTGCCATGTCATGATGCCAGCTTTGTCGCTCACTCCGGCACCGAGGATTTCATCCCATCCGATGATGCGTTTGTTTTTTGTTTTGAGAAATTTTTCGATCCGTGTCGTCATCCACCCCTGTAGTTCATGACCATTTTTGAGTTTGAGTTCCTTCATTTTCTTCTGGCAGTCCGGGCACTTGTTCCAGCGTTGAAATCTGGCCTCATCGCCGCCGATGTGGATGTAGGTGCCAGGAAAAAGCTGACAGACTTCGGTGAAAACATCTTCGAGAAATGTCCAGGTGGTTTCTTTACCTGCGCAGTAGAGCTCGGGAGAAATCGAGTGCCTCGTGGGGACTTTAAATTTTTTGTTAAAACATCCCAAATGCGGGTAAGCGACCAAAGCTGGCAACGTGTGGGCAGGCAATTCGATTTCCGGCACAATCGTGATATTGCGCACAGAGGCGTAAGCGACGATTTCGCGAATGTCCTCTTGAGTGTAAAATCCGCCGTAACGTTTATCTCCTTTTCCACGCCAGGCACCGATTTCGGTAAGCTTCGGGTATTTTTTGATCTCAATCCGCCATCCGGCATCATCGACAAGGTGCCAGTGAAGCACATTCATTTTGTGCATCGCCATCATATCAAGAAAGCGTAGAACATATTTTTTGGTGAAAAAGTAGCGAGAAACATCCAGCATCATGCCACGCCACGGGTAACTAGGGGCATCTGAAATACTAACGGCCGGGATGGTTTTCTGGTCCAATGGGATGAGCTGAATCAACGTCTGAGTGGCATTAAACAATCCATAGGACGATGGTGCTAAAATCTCAGTCTTCCCATTCTGTGATTTCAGCGTGTAAGATTCTGGATTTTGATTCGCCGTCTGGGAGCTGATGATAAGTGAAAGGCTGTTTTTTGTCTGGGACCCATCCATTGGAGATACGGGCAAGGGAAGCTTTGTGTTACCACGTAAAACTTCAGCGAGGAGTTCGGCGACTTCTTTGGCACCCGGGCCTTTATAGATGATGCGAGTTTGCTCATCGAGCGTGCTGGCTGATCCGCTCAGCGGAGCCATAGACTGCGGTTGAGGAACCACAGAAATATCAGGTGTTGGTGAGGCCGCGATCAGGGAAGCTGTGGCGGCAAAGAGGCATAGAAGTGTTTTCATTTAAAATGATAGTCGGTAGGATGGAATGACTTGAGCAAGTATACGCATTTCAGTTCGATAATTATACACAAAATCACGATCCTCAAAATTTGATGCTTCAAAACTAAAAATACCCAAGTAAAATCATCGAAAGTAAACGCTACTACCACATGAACCTCTCTCTAAATCTGACCCTATACGCACTCTGCCTGACCGTGGGCACCATGACGACAGCTCACGCAGACACACCGGAAAAAAAAGAAGTCAAACAAGACAAAGCGATCAATGAACTCAAAACGGACAAGTCCTCAAAGTCCCCCAAAGTCGTGCAAAAGCAGGCCAGCGTCACCATCGATGGGAAAAAAATCGATTACACCGTGAAAACCTCCCGCCTCATCTTGAAAAAAGACGATGGCAAAGCGCGAGCCTCCGTATTCTACGCCGCCTACACCCGTGACGGTATCAAAGACCTCTCCCAACGCCCCGTCGTCTTCGCCTTCAACGGCGGCCCCGGCTCGTCCGCCGTTTGGCTTCACCTCGGAGCACTCGGCCCCAGGATCATCCCCACCTCTCCCGATGGCACCCAGCCGTTAAATCTTCCCGTTCGCGTGCAAGAAAATCCACAGTCCATCCTCGATGTCGCCGATCTCGTATTTATCGACCCCGTTTCCTCCGGCTACTCACGCAGCGAGGACGATAAAGAAAAATTCCACGGCGTGGATGAAGACATCAGCTCAGTCGGCGACTTCATCCGCCGCTGGGTGACCGAAAACAAACGCTGGTCGTCACCGAAATACGTCCTGGGCGAAAGCTACGGTGGCGTGCGTGCCGCTGGACTGGCAGAACACCTTCAAGACCGATACGGCATGAACCTCAACGGCGTCGTCCTACTCTCCGGACTCATGGACTTCCGCACCGTCGATACCAGCGCTGGGAATGATTTGGCCTACCTCGCCTACCTGCCCTCCTACACAGCCGTGGCCCACCACCACGGCAAACTCAAAGGCGACCGCGATGCCCTGGAGCAACGCGCGCGGGATTTTGCAGGCGGCGCCTACGCCTCCGCCCTGCTCAAAGGATACACCCTCAGCGGTGCCGATCGCACCAAGATCGCCACCGAGCTTTCTGCGCTCACCGGGCTATCCACCGAGTTGATCCTGCGCTACGACCTCCGCATCCACCCATCACGTTTTCGTAAAGAACTGCTCAGAAAAGAAGGCAAAGTCTTAGGGCGATTCGATGCCCGAGTCGCCTGGGCCGTTGGCGATACCTCAACCGACTACCCCAGCTACGATCCCTCATTTGCCGTGGCCAAAGGTGCCTTTTCCTCCGCCATGCTCGATTATCTTGCCAATGATCTCGGCTGGATGGAAGATCGCCCCTACGAAATCATCGCCCATGTGCAGCCGTGGAACTGGGGACGTAAAAATGCCTTCGTCAACATGACCCCACGACTCGCCGGAGCCATGAGAGATAACCCCGGCCTACGGGTCCTAGTGCAGTGCGGCCACGCCGACCTCGCCACCCCCGCCGGAGGTATCCTCCACAGCATCGCCCACATGAAACTCCCCACCCCGCGGAGGGCAAATATTTCCATCAAGTGGTATGAAGCCGGACACATGTTTTACCTCAATGAGCCCGATTTGGCTAAAATGCGCCAAGACCT
>CAYNNY010000194.1:0-5481 GCA_964398555.1 uncultured Verrucomicrobiales bacterium | reverse complement strand
TCCTCAACCCGGACGCCGCCATCGAAGGAAGCTATAACCTCTACCGTGTGGTGCGCAAAGACGGAACCACACTCGAAGGCTTCCTCGAAAAGAAAGATGCCCGGGGTGCGACCCTACGGTTTATGGGCGGCACTAAAACATTTGTCGCCACCGCCGAGATCAAATCCCAAACCTTTGTCCCCGGCCGCTCTGTCATGCCCAGTGGACTGATCAACAGCCTCCCGGAAAAAGGCATCGCCGACCTCCTCGCCTACATCCGCACGCTGAAGTAAGCTCCATCGTGTTTTTCGCACCAACGGTGCAACCTATTATAGCCTAGGTCAACGCCCTAGGTTTGAGTAGTTTAAAGCATCTAGCCCTGAAGGGGCGGCAGAATACCGATAAATAATCCTGAATTAACTCAACTTAATTTAGTACCATTACTCTTTACTACTTGTGTGCCTCCAGAGAAATCTGCTAGGGATAAGACAACAAGCAGGTTGTCGTGTCCAGTCTCAATTGCACCCTTCCCCTTCTTCCGCCTTGACTCAGGCCTCCTGATTCATAAGTCTCCCCCCCATGCGCGACATCGTCTATTTCGACCTCGAAACCCAACGTTCCTTTGGCGATGTCGGAGGCTACTCCAATAAAGTGCAGATGGGCGTCTCCGTTGGTGTCGCCTACTCGACCCGCACCGAAGAATACCATATTTTTGGCGAAAGCGAGATGGATGCCCTCATCGGCATGCTCCAGCGCGCTGATCTCGTCGTGGGCTACAACCATATCGATTTCGACTACGCCGTTCTCCAGAAATACACCATCCTCGACCTCGCCGATGCCACCATCAACCTCGACATGCTCAACACCGTCGAAGAAGTGCTTGGCCACCGCCTCAAGCTCGACGCCCTCGCATCTGCCTGTCTCGGGACCGGAAAAACCGCCGACGGCCTGGATGCCCTCAAATGGTGGCAAGAGTATAAAAAGACCGACTTCAAAAACATCGAACCGATGATGAAAATAGCCGAATACTGCTGCTACGACGTCAAATGCACCAAAGAAGTCCACGAATTCGGCATGAAACACGGCCACGTCAAATACAACGACAAAACCGGCAACGTCGCCCAGTTTGACGTCACCTGGTCGTAGAAGATCTTTCCAAGCTCTTCGAGTAGCCCCATCCAAATCTTCCTATCGCTGATCAACCCAAGCCCAAACCACCCAAAACATTTTTTAAATCTGCAAGGTGAGTATAAATCACACCTTCTGATGTTTCCCATGTCTCATCACACCTCGAAATAACGAATGCTTTTTCAGCATTCACATCCTCTTTGGCAAAGTAAAAACCTTTACTCACCGTGGGGGCTGTTGAAACTTTAATTTCGAATGCTAGGCGACGCTTTCCCCGAACCATCACTAAATCGAGTTCTGCACCATTGGATGTTCTGAAAAAATAAGGGACCCAATCTGGCAAGTAGGCAATAATCTGCTCGATAACAAAACCTTCCCAACTAACGCCACGCATCGGATGCCCGCGCAGAGCATCATCGTCATCAATGCCATGAAGTTGGTGCAACAGTCCACTATCCCGAATATATAACTTCGGACGTTTAATAATTCTTTTACCCACATTAACCAGAAAAGGTGGGAGGCGCCGGATGATAAAGGTCTGCTCAAAAAGATCCAAGTAATGGTTAATACTGGCCCGAGTGAATTCATGGGATTTGACAAGTTGTGAGACATTTAGCACCTGCCCGTGAAGATGAGCCGCCATTTGCATAAGATCCCTCATCGCTGGTAAAGGCCCCACTTTCTCCAGCAAATTTAAATCCCTCGCCAAATAGGTTTCCATAAACTGAGCCCTCCAATCCATGGAAATTGCCCCAGAGGAAGCCAGAAAGCTGTCGGGAAATCCACCTCTATTCCAAAGTCTATCAATGTCTTCCGGCCCAACTTCATTCACCCTAAAAGGTGTCAGTTCTAAATAGGCGATGCGACCCGCCAAACTTTCTCCACTTTGATGAAGAAGTTCATACGATGCAGATCCCAAAAATAAAAAACGCCCACTCCGTATTCCTCTTCGCCGGCCACTATCAATAAGCCCCCGAATTTCAGGAAATAATCTGGGTCGCGTCTGTACCTCATCGAGAATGATCAACTTGTCTTCCAGTGGCTCCAAATACCCAACACAGTCATCCAATTTTACGCAATCACTTCTTCTTTCTAGATCCAAGTATCTGGACTCAGTCGCCCATAAAGATTGGATCTCATGCGCCAGCGTTGTTTTTCCACATTGCCGAGGTCCCAGAATGGCCACAGACGGAAAATTTTCCAATAATTCCAAAACTCTCGGTAATAAATCCCTTTTTAATCCATGCATAATTTCATTGTGAATAAAAAAATACATGGAAGCAAGAAGAATATCAGCGCAAAGCCGGTCACATCTACCAGTTCAATCTGACATGGTCGTAAAAGAGCTTTCCAAGCTCTTTTACGACCCCCACTACAAAATTTCAAACGTTTGTAATCGCATTCCTATCTCTTTTCCTCTTTCATCATCATCACTGTGAAGGAAATCTGGGAACAAGCTATCTTATACTACAATCTACCGCTAACGATTGTTCTCGGTTTCATTATGATTTACTGGGTGTTAGCTGTTTTAGGGACCATTGATCTTGAAGCCTTTGATTTTGATTTCGACTTTGATGCGGACACCGACGTCGATCCTGACTTCGATGTGGATGCCACCCCCGGCAATGGAGGATTTCTTGTGGGTGCCCTGAAATTTGTCAATGCCGCAGAGGTCCCGCTGATGATGGTGCTCAGCTTCCTCTTTCTCTTCATGTGGTTGATCGCTATTTTATCAAACTACCACTTCAACCCCGACCACTCAGGCCTCATCGCAGGAGGGTTTCTCTTGGTCAACTTCTTCGCGAGCGCCCTCCTTGTCAAAATCATCACTCAACCATTCATCCCGTTTTTCAATGCCTTTAAAAAAGGAGAAAACGATGACGAGCCAGTGATTGGTCGTATCGGAATCGTTAAATCCAAGTTCATCGATAGCAAATACGGCCAGATCGAGGTTCCTCGCAACCACGGCAGCCCCGCCATCGTCAATGCCCGCATGGGCGACGGCCATTCACCACTCACCCGAGGCACCGAGGTCCTTCTCTACGATAAAGATCAAGAGAGCTTCCTCTTCATCGTCCGCGAAGCCAGTGCCAGCGAACTTACCTCATCAAACCAATAATCTAACGCACAAAAAACAAAAACAAACACCACTATTATTATGACTAACATTACATTAATCGCCGCAGATATAGGCAAATACCTAGGAATTGGCGGAACCGTCGTCCTCTTAGGATTTATCATCGCCGTCCTCTTTGTCTTCATCAATTGCTTCCGCAAAGTCGAAAAGGGAACCTCCCTGATTCGCACCGGTCTCGGTGAAACTAAGGTCACCTTCACCGGTATGATGGTCTATCCCATCATTCACCGCGCGGAGCTAATGGATATTTCACTGAAACGGATCGAGATCGACCGGACCGGAAAAAATGGCCTCATCTGCAAAGATAACATGCGTGCCGATATCAAGGTTGCCTTCTTTGTCCGCGTCAACAACGTCCGTGAGGAGGTTGTGCGTGTGGCCGAAGCGATTGGATGCGAGCGCGCGTCATCCACCGATGAGATCCGCATCCTCTTCGATGCCAAATTCTCCGAAGCCCTGAAAACCGTGGGTAAAAAATTCGATTTCATCCAGCTCTACGAAGAACGTGATACCTTCCGCGATGAAATCCTGAAATGTATCGGCACCGACCTCAACGGGTTTGTCCTCGACGACGCCGCCATTGACTACCTTGAGCAAACGCCCATCGAAGCGCTCGACCCCGATAACATTCTCGATGCCGAAGGTATTAAAAAGATCCACGACCTCACCGCCGAACAAGCGAAGCTTTCTAACTTCATCCTACGCGACAAACAAAAGGTGATCAAACAACAAGACGTCGAAGCCCGCGAAGCGATTCTCGAACTCGAACGCCAACTCGCCGAAACAGAAGCGAAACAACAACGTGAAGTCGAGGTCGTCCAGGCTCGCGAACAAGCGGAGTCTGAGAAAGTGCAGCAGGAGCAACGCCAAAAAGCCGAGCAGGCCCGCATCGCTGCCGAGGAGGAAATTCAGATTTCCGAAGAAAACAAACAGCGCCAGGTGCTCGTCGCCCTGCGTAATAAAGAGCGCACCGATGCCGTAGAGATCGAGCGCGTCAAACGCGACCAGCAACTCGAATCCATCGAACGCCAACGTGTTACCGAGATCAAAGACATCGAGAAAGACAAAGCCGTGGAAGTCCAGAAAAAGGAAATCCAAGACGTCATCAAAGAACGTGTCGCTGTTGAGAAGACCGTGGTGATCGAACAGCAAAAAATCCTCGATACCGAAGCCTTTGCCGGAGCCGACCGGACGAAGCAGGTCAAAGTCACCCTCGCCGAAGCCGATGCCCAGGAAGTGCTCATCGAACAAATCAAACGTGCCGAGGCCGAGAAAGAAGCCGCCCAGCTCCGCGCCGATCAAGAACTCTACGAACGAGTCAAAGCCGCCGATGCCGATAAACAAGCCGCCGAACTCCACGCTGAAGAAGTCGTCGTCGCCGCCGAAGCCGAGCAAATCGCCGCCGAGAAACAATCACTCGCGAAGAAAATGCTCGCCGAAGCTACCGCCGCCGAAGCCGCAGCCATCGGACTCGGTGAAGCCGAAGTCATGATCGCCGTCGCCGAGGCCACGGAGAAACAAGGCACCGCAGAAGCCACCGTCGACCGCCTCAAGTTCGAGGCCGAAGCCGATGGCATCCACAAGAAAGCCGAGGCCATGAAACTCTTCGAAGAAACCGGCCAAGAGCACGAGGAATTTAAACTCGAACTCGAGAAGGAAAAAGTCGTCGAGCTCGCCGAGATCGATGTCCAACGCCAGATTGCCGAGCAACAAGCCATCGTCGTGGGCGAAGCCCTCAAGTCCGCCAACATCGACATCGTCGGTGGTGAGACCCAGTTCTTCGACCGCATCACAAGCGCCATCACCACCGGAAAAGTGGTCGACCGCACCATCGACAACTCCCGCGTGCTCGACGACGTCAAGGAAACCTTCTTCAACGGAGATCCGGAATACTACAAGAGCCAGATCGCATCCTGGATCGACCAGTATGGCATCGAGACCGAGGACATCAAAAACCTCAGCGTCGGAGCCCTGCTCGGCAACCTCATGACCAAAGCCGACGGCGCCAACCGAGACAAGCTCCTAAGCTTCCTCAACGCCGCCGACCGCTTCAACATCAAAGACCAACCCGCCAAAAACTTCCTTGGCTAAGCCCTCTCCCAAGGGAACCACGGAGCTTTAGAACGTTCCGTGGTTCCGGCTTGGGTTGATACTTCATTTTTTACCACGAATCTTACGGATCTTACTAATCTTTTTTACTTGGGATGACACTTCATTATTAATTACGAATTTTTTTA
>CAYNNY010000193.1:0-5517 GCA_964398555.1 uncultured Verrucomicrobiales bacterium | reverse complement strand
TTAGCTTGTGGCATGCGCCCGACTTCCGCGATGCGTGAGCTTCAGGCATACGCTGAGTTTGGCCGTATTGCCATCGTTGGCCACGAGCCGGATTTTTCCTATTTGGCTGAGTGGTTACTCGGTTGCCAGTCGGGAGGATTTCACGTCAGCAAGGCGTCCGTGATTTTGTTCAGTGGTATCCGGCCACCGGCGCAGGGCGGCTATCTTGAGATGATGGTGCCCGTGAGGGTTCTTTGAGTAGCCTTAAGCTTTAGAAGCTTCAGGATTCTCTTTTTTGACGATGACCTCTACTTTGCAGGGGCCTACTCCACGGTTGAGGAGGTCGAGTTCCTTAGCGGCACCTTTGGTGACGTCGATGACGCGTCCTTTGATGTAGGGGCCGCGGTCGGTGATTTTGAGAATGACGGATTTTCCGTTACGTTTGTTGGTGACGCGCACCTTGGTGCCCATGGGGAGGGTTTTGTGAGCGGCGGTCATGGCGTGATCCTGGAGCGGAATGCCGCTGGCTGTATGGGTGCCGCCGTTGCACTTGATCTCATACCATGAGACTTCGCCGTGAATGGTGCGAATGACGTTGTGTTTATCTTTCGGAGTCTCCGGGCTTAGGTTGGTCTGGCAGGATGCCAGCATCATGAGAGGTGCCACGGTGAGGAGAACTAAGAGATTTTTCATGGTGTTGATTTCAAAGAATGGGTGATGGCGTCCGTTATCGCGGAGGTTCTAATTTTCGAGAACTTCCACTTTGCAGTGGACGATGCCGGATTTGACGAAATCGAGTTTTTTGGCGGCACCAATGGTGACGTCGATCACGCGTCCTTTGATGTAGGGGCCGCGATCGGTGATTTTAAGAATGAGGGATTTGCCGTTGCTCTTGTTGGTGACGCGCACCTTGGTGCCCATGGGGAGGGTTTTGTGAGCGGCGGTCATGGCGTGATTTTGAAGTGGGATACCACTGGCGGTTTGGGTGCCGCCATTGCATTTGATCTCATACCATGAGGCTTTTCCGTGTTCGGTTTTGGTCACGCGGGGAGATTCTTCTTTTTTAACCTCCTCTGTCTTGGTTGTAGCAAGGCTGGGGGTGAGAAAGACTAAGGACATAACGCAGAGTAGAGAGGGTAACTTTTTCATCGCGCGCGGCGTATGGTCAGCTAAGTCGCTGGGAGTCAAGGCTTAGATGGAGTTTTTTCCACTTATTTTTTGCGGCTGGGTTGGATTAATACAAAGGGTGAGACCACCAAGGCGGTGAAGGGTTCAGGGTTTTCCTGCCACCATTGGGCATGTAGTTCGGATGGCTTAACTAAATCTCCGGATTTGAGCCACGCTTGAATTTTTGGGCTGTCGTCATTGGCGAGAGCTTGCCCAACCACCGTGATCGAGAGTGTAGGATCGACATAAATTAATGCCCCCGACTCAAAATGAGGTTTAATATACTGCCAATCGACTTCGCCAGTGTATTTCTCCAGCTTCTCGGGTGTGCTCTGGGCATCGTCTCCGACCATGCCGTAGTTCATGGCGTCTGCTTTTTTGCTGTTTTGGTGGTGATCTTGTTCCATGGATCTGAGGCGAAAGTGCGATATGTCAGTCATGCTCGTCAATGAGGGATTGCACTTAATTTGAAGAACGGGAAAATTCAGGCATTCAAATATTTAGCCTCGAGTATGTCTGGCTCTTGAATGCTCGATTTTTCCTTGTAGTGAATACAGGTAGCCCAGACTTTTTCCCAGCGGCTTACTTCCCGATCTTCGATGTTCTCCGAATTCCTTGCGGTGTTTGGCAAAAAGTGTTTCGATAAAGCTTTTCGAGCCGATCGCAGCGCCTTCACTCATGTATTTTAATCGACTGAGCAGGCATTCGCCAGCACTCAGTTTGCCTTTTGCTGCCAACGACTTCTCCGCATTTTCTTTTGGTATGCCTTTGCGGATTTTGACGTGATTCATTTCCGATCCGCCCTCGCTCTCAGCCTGTGCGCCATCGAGCATCAGCCAGCATCGATACCACGCCCCGCTCTCCCCGCTTGTTTTCCCCCAGCTATCCTGAGGTTGATCCATCACCATACACAACCCGCGCCGCGCGTGCCGAGATCCCGCTACAGCCTCGGCATACCCACACCAGCGGTAATCTTTCGGGTCTTCCACAATGCCCGCCCGCACTGGGTTGAGATCAATGTACGCCGCCATCGTGCGCAGGGCTTCGCCATTTTCCACAAGCACGCTCTTAAATCTCCCCGACCACAAAGTGCCCACGCGCTGATGTTTCCGGTTATACCATCGGGTGAAGCGTTCTTTGACTTCTTTCACGTAACGGCTCAAATCGCAGAAGCGACGTTTATATTTCTCAAGCACCTCTTGCGCGGCATCTTCCAATCCACGCTCCCGCATATCAGCTAACTCCAGCTTGAGCTGATTGATGTAAGCCTTGCTGTAAAGAGTTGCCAAATGCCCTAGCAAGCGGCCTTCTCCGGCACCTTTCATCTCACCCTCCCGATCCTCAAACTGGCGTGAAAACTTCTCTTTGGAGGGCACCTTGACGAGCAGATGCCAATGATTCGAAAGCAGGCAATACGTCATCACTTTCACCCCGCTAAACAGAGCCATTTTTCGAATAATAATCCTCAACCCATCCAAATCCTCGGCCTCCAGTATTCGCTCCGCCCCGCAGGTCCGCGTCATTACATGATAGCAAAAGCTGCCATGCGTCCCGCCCAGGACCCGCCGCCGGATCGGAGCCTTCATTCGGCAAATCTGCCCATTCCGCAGGACCGCAGTCCCCGACTGACACTCCAGCATTTCCAATCGGCTCAATGGCCGTTTTCCCGAGGTTTCATCAGTATTGTCCGTGTTCATGACTACATGTATAGCCTTCGCTCAAATCGAAAGCAATAATTAAGTTGCCGGACAACTTAGATGATGTTTGTTTTTCGTCACGTTCCTGAATTGTCCGATTATTAGGGGCCGGAGATCTCGCGGGCGAGCCAGCGGGAGAATTTTTCTTTGCCGGTTTCGCCGAGGTGGTAGCCGTCGGAGAAGTCTTCGTCGGTTATGCCTTCAATCTGGCGGGCGTCGAAGATGACTTCACCGTGGTTTGTGATGATTTTGGCCGCTTCGGAGTTGAAGTCCCAGACGTGGGGTTGGGGCATGGGGACAAAGATGATTTTAACTCCGTCAGCTTGGCATTGCTCGATAAAACGAGTCATTCGGCTGTAGGTTTCTTCGGGCTCGGTGAGGGTGAGGCCTTCTTTTTTTGCTTTTGCCTTGGCTTTGCGCTCTTTGTCCGCAGCGACGAGTCGGTTGTTTTCTTTTAAGCCGCGTTGGTAGTCTGGCACCATGGTGTAGAGGATGCCTAGTGGATATTCGGGCTGGTCGCCTTCGAGGGCGCTGAAGTGGCAGAAGGTGGATTGCACATCTTGATGGAAGGTGCTGAGGTCCGTGTGCCAAAGGGTAGGGAGATCGCGGGTGGCGACGAAGTGGCGGGAGAGTCGGCGAAGTTTGATCGGCTCTTGATCGTGGATGTGGTGTCGGACAAATCCGACCACAAGGACATCCGGGCGACTGCTTTCGGTGGCAAAATATCGACGGTAGAGGTGAACCCAATCGAGCATGGCGGTGCCGACTGGTGTGATTTTGGTGGTTTCGATTTCGGCTCCTCCTGCTTTTTTGAGCTCTTGATGGAAAATATCTTCGTCCAGCCCGTGCATCATCAGGGAGTTACCAAAGAAGACGACGCGTTGATTCCCTGATTTTTCTGCCCGTTGTTCAAGCTGGGTGATGGTCTCGGGGAAGGCGTGGATATTTTCGCGATCGTAATCGAGGTGCGGCGCGATGACTCGGGCGATGATTTCCAAGACACAGATAAAGACAACGACAGCCGCGACCACGCGTAGCTCCTTCCGGAACGATGGCGCATGTACATCGTTGGGGAGGGCGTCGTAGTCGTGATGTTTAGGCATGAGACTCTAGAACTGGAAGTAGATGAATTGGCCGAAGACGGTGGGCGGAAAAATGATAATCATGAAGACGATGTAGCAGTAAGTTGCGGCGCGCCATCCCCAGCGCACGGTTTCGAGTCGGCGTAGGCTATGTGATTGATCGAGCCAGATTTCGTAGGCCATCAGCGGCAGGCAGAAAAAGGCGATCATGCCAAAGCCGTAACGCGCGAGCGGTGTTATTTCCTGATGGGTGAAGATCAGATGCAACATGTCCCAGGCCTGAGTAAAGCTATCGGCCCGGAAGAATAGCCAGCCGAGGCAGACGAGTTGGAAAAATCCGATGGTGGCGACGATGCGACCCCAGGTGCCGGGAAGTTTGATGCGATCTCCGAGTGCCCGGTAGATGCAGAGGATGGCACCGTGGATGCCGCCCCAGACGAGAAACGTCCAGCCGGCACCGTGCCAGAGGCCGCCGAGCAGCATGGTGAGCATGAGGTTGCTGTAGATTTTGTAGCTGCTCCCCCGATTTCCGCCCAGTGGTATGTAGAGGTAATCGCGCAGCCATGACGACAGCGAGATATGCCAGCGTTGCCAGAAATCCGATGGGTTGCGCGCCAGATAAGGCATGCGGAAGTTGGTCATCAGATCGATGCCGAACCATTTCGAAACACCCCGGGCGATCGACGAGTAGCCCGCGAAGTCACCGTAGATTTGAAAGGCGAAACAATAGATGCCCACCAAGGCTTCTGTGCCCGTCAGGGTGCCTTTTTCTGCTGAAAAAATGCCATCGGTGATGAACCCGAGGTTGTCACCGACGACGATCTTTAAAAACAATCCGAATAAAATGAGATAAAGCCCTTCTGAAAAATCACCGGTGCGTTTGCGGCGTGGGTGGGTGATCTGCGGCATCAGCGAGGAAGATCGCTCGATGGGGCCTGCGACCAGCTGTGGAAAATAGGCGACGTAGAGCGCGAAGTCGGAAAACCGGTGCGTGGCTTTGATTTGCTTCCGGTAGACATCGATGGTGTAAGACATCGTCTGGAACGTGTAGAAGGAGATGCCTACGGGCAGCACGATGTTCAGCGTGCTCCAGCTCGGAGTGACGCCGAGCCATGTGAGAGCTTCCGCCGCGCTTTCGGCAAAGAACCCCATGTATTTGAAATAGGCGAGCAGGCCCAGAGATACGGTGGCCGATGCCGCCATCAGGAGTTTGTGGCGTTTCGGATCATTACTCGATTCCATACCGAGCGCGGTGTAATAGTTCACCAGCGTCGTTGTCAGGATCAGTGGTAAAAACCTCCAATCCCAGCAGCCGTAGAAAAAGTAACTGGCCGCCAGCAACAGCAGGTTTTGCCCACGATGGGGCAAAAGCCGGTAGATCGCCCAGATGAGGGCGAGGAAAATCCAGAAGGCGTAGCTGTTGAAGAGCACGCGCGGGGTTTAAACGGAAGTATGGAGAAACCCAAACAAATTATTAAAAAAGGGGGGCTTGTCTTTTAGGTTAGCAGATACTCGAATTGGTGTATTTTCATTTCGCAGGATAAAAAGTTTCGCGGATAAGATCACAGAAAAGATTTTCCGAGGTGAAAACT
>CAYNNY010000192.1:0-5540 GCA_964398555.1 uncultured Verrucomicrobiales bacterium | reverse complement strand
GGCAGCTTGGCTCTGGCTGTGAAGCCTCTTTCAAAACATATGACTCTACAAGACCTCGGCTGGAATAAGGAATTTCAGAAAGCCTTTGATGCGCTTTCTCTCGAAAAATGTGTGCCTGCCCGGCTCATTCGCGATAATAAAATCACTTATGGGGCGCTCACGGATGGCGGTGTTGAGCTGGAGGTGGTCATGAGTGGGAAGGTTTACCATGAAGCGAAATCCGATGCCGAATTGCCAGCCGTAGGTGATTGGGTGGCGATTGAGATCGCTAACGATGGGGAGACGGCCAAGACGCACGAATGCGAAAACATGATCAGGGCCCGATTGCCGAGACAGACATGCTTTTCTCGTAAACTGCCCGGTAAGAGCACGGAGGAGCAAGTGATTGCGGCGAATGTCTCGGTGGTGGTTGTGATGACCGATGCTGGATCAGATTTTAATCTCCGGAGGATGGAGCGTTATTTTATGTTGATTCGCCGAAGCGGATCGAAGGCGGTGGTGCTGGTGAATAAATCCGATCTTTTTCCCGCCGAGCAAAATCAAGAAGCCGCTGCTTTAATTCAGGAGTTGAGTGACGATGCCAATGTGCATATTACATCGGCCACCGAAAATGAAGGCTTGGAAGTGCTTCAGCAATACTTAAAGCCCGGCGTTTCTCTCACTTTGGTCGGGTCCAGTGGGGTGGGGAAATCAACGTTGATTAATCAGCTGTTAGGTGAGGAGTTTCAGTGGACGTCTGATGTCAATGAGACCACCGGAAAGGGTCGCCACACGACCACAGCCCGCGAGTTGATCCCTCTGGAAGGCGGTGGAATCTTGATCGATAATCCTGGGATTCGCGAGGTGCAGATGTGGACCGATGAGCAGACGTTACGGGAAAGCTTTGTGGATGTGGAAGATCTGGCGTCCCAATGTAAATTTGGCGATTGCAAGCATGCGAGCGATGCCGGCTGTGCGATCCGAGCTGCGGTGGAATCGGGTGAGCTCGATATGGGGAGGTATGAGAGTTTCCTTAAGCTCGATGAAGAGATTGAGGCATTGGAGAAGCGGCAGCAAAAACTCCGAATACTTACGGAGCGTCGCGCTAAGAGAGATCATCGGGTAAAGGCGCGTAATCTGGCTGACCGGATCGAGCTCGATCAGGAAAATAATCCGGACTGGCGCTAGAACAGGACTCCCCAGTCGGTTGTGCGGTCGATATCTCTCCACCTCACCAGCCTGAGAGCGGCTAAAATCAACAGGGCGCTGAGCGCGACGATGGTATCGAATGATTTGGTGATGCCAAAGTAGGAGGAGAGTTGGCCGCTGAATAGCCAGCCAGAGATGGAGAGGAAAAAGATGGCAAGAGTGAGGATGCGTTTCGGGCTGAAGGTGAATGATTCAGTCGTTACTTCCATGTGAGGCACTTTTCCCGGTCGGGCGAGAAGGCGGAGGAGGATAAATAAGGTGGGGAGTAGGACCAGCACACATGGGATGCCTATGGATAACCATTCGGTAAAACTTATTTTTAATTGGGCGGGGCAATGGCGTTAGGAGGGGTGCCGATGCCTCCAATGCTGGCTGAGTAGGCGATGCCGAGCAGTAGGTATGGCGCTACTTTCTCGGTGGTGGATTTCCCACAGCGACTCGAAATATTTCCCAGAATACCGAGGGTCACAGGGAGCGGGAGGGCGACGGTGGCGGTGTTGGATATCCACATCGATAGCAATGCGGAGACCATAAAAAGTGCAAGTGCCGTGGTGTGGAAGTGGCCGCGTCCTAGTTACATGATGCGCGATGCTAGCCAGCGGTCGAGTTCTTGCCGGGAGAGCGCGGCGGCCAGGCCGAATCCACCTAAAAATAGAAAGATCAGCGGGTGGGCAAAGCCTAAAAAACTTTGGCCAACATCCATCGTTCCCGTGAGAGCTGATACTACGGGGATGTCCATGGCGATGATTGGGTTCTATGGAACGTAGTGCAGCGATGGATGTTTCGCAACTGAGGATGCGATGGGTTCTTACTCCTCAATAAGAAATAGCTTTTCAAAATTGCTCTGGACCAATGAGGTGTCGAGAAATGGGGCGGCCTGTTTGAAAATGGCGGGGAGGTTTGCGGGGTGGTTGAGGTGATCGGGTAGCGGGTGTGTGAGGGCTTCTTCCGGGGGGCGCATGTCTGGGGCATCAGTCTCGATCAGCAGGCGGTTTGCCGGGACTTGGGTGAAGGTGTCGCGGGCCTTTTGTTTGTGAGGATGCAGGATGGATCCTGAAAAGGAAAAGTAGGCATCGAGCTTGACCAAGCGCGGGATGAGGTCGGCTGAGCCGCCGTAGGAGTGAAGGAGAAAGCCTCGCGTGGGTAGCGGGGTGGATTCGAGAATCTCGATGAGTAGTCCCCAGGCGCGGACGCAGTGGATGCTGATCGGGAGGTTCCGTGTGGCGGCGAGTCGGAGCTGGGTTGTGAAGACTTCGGTTTGGAGGTCGATGTCGTGGTCGGCCATTCCTCGGTCAAGTCCGCACTCTCCGAGACAGGCGTTAGGGGTGGTGTCGAGCAGGTGTTTGAGCTGACCTAACCAGTTTGGTGAGCTTTGCGTCTCTGCAAGGTGGCGGGGGTGCAGTCCGAACGAGGGGATGATGAGGTCGGGGTGGTTTGTGGCGAGTTTCGCGACCTCGGGCCAGTCGGATGGGCGGGTGCCATTGACCACGCATCGGGTGATGCCTGCCTTCCGCATGGATTGGATGATGTCCTCACGCATTCCGTCAAAGCGGATGTCTTGAAGGTGGTTGTGGGCATCGATCATGGGGGGGGTGCTGGGTCGATTACACCTTGGGTTGATTTGGCGGGGCGGTTGGAAACCGCCGCCACGTATGATCAGGGATAGGCCGTCGAGCGATTTTAAATCGGTCCTACTTTAGTTGCTCGGCGGCGGCGAGGAGGGTGGATTCTGAAAAATCGGGGAGCTCGATTTGGGCCGATGGCTCGGGGTAGTTGGACTTTTCATCGCCCGCCCGACGGTAGGCGAGGTCGTAGTGGTTTTCTAGGATGGATGCGACAAATGTGGTCCATTGACCGGAGTTGATTTGTTCGTTCCATGTGTTGACGAGTTCGTGACCACGTAGTTTGACGAGCCTCTCTAGCAGGTCTTTGAGGTGGTCGGGGTCGTCGGTGAAGTGCGGGTAGTCGTCGAGCAGAAAGGCGGCGCGCTGATTGAGTGGCAGCTGGATGCTGATGATGCGGCCTTGCCCGAGTTTCGTCCATAGGGCAGGGGGGCAGTGGAGTTTGCCGATGCGGTTGCTTTCGGCCTCGGTGAAGATCGGCTGGCTGGGGTCGAACTTTTTGAGGGTGTCCCAGAGTTGGGTTTCGAAATGTTTTTGGGTCGGTTGCTGGGAGTTTGGGGCCAGTCCGAGGATCGAACCCCGGTGATTGGCGAGGCCTTCGAGGTCGAGCACTTGGGCGTCTTGTTTTCTCAAGATTTTTAGCAAGCGCGTTTTGGCGACGCCGGTGGGGCCAGCGAGCACGGTGAGCTGGAGGCCATCGGCAGAGAGTATTCGCTCAAGGTCCTCGCTGGCAAATTTTCGGAATGCCTTGTAGCCGCCGTGAAGGAGTCTGGCCCGCCAGCCTACGGAGCGTAGGATGTGGGCTAGGGAGTTGGATCTCATGCCGCCACGCCAGCAGTAAACAAGAGGCGCGTAGCTTTTTTCTTTTTCCGAAAAATGCTCCGTCAGGTGTCGGGCGGCATTGGCGGAGATCAGGCCGGCGCCGAGTCGGCGCGCGGCGAAGGGTGAGGACTTATGGAGGGTGCCGATGGTGATCCGCTCCTCATCATTGAGCACGGGAAGGTTGATCGCGCCCGGGAGGTGGTCCTCTTCAAATTCAGAAGGGGAGCGCACATCGATGATCTCGGAAAATTCCGAGAAGTCGTGTGGCAGGGTGACGGTTTCGAGTTGTGGGATGGCTCCCATGGGGAGGGGTTATTTAGTTTCAGACACCTTGGCTTTGACAAAAAACGCAGGATGAGTTTTGGCCAGATAGACTGCGCAAAGCGCGAGGGATAGGATGATGATCCATGCGGTGAATCCACTGATGATGCTCTTTTTCGCGAGAACGATAAATCCACCGAAGATGATCCAAATGACCAGCTTGAGAATCAGCCAGATGGGGAAGCCCATGTGTAGGGTGGCTTGCATACCAAATCCACTGACGAGGATGAGGAGGAGTGCCACTCCATGAGCCATGGCGGCGCCTTTGTTGTAGTTTTTCCCGATGAAGAGAGAACCAAAGGAGAAGAGCAGGGTGAAGATTCCAGCGAAGTGGAGGTAGCGATAGATTTCGAGTTTTTCCATAGTGTATGAATGGGTGTGTGTTGGCGAAGCCCACTTGTGAGTGAAATTTGTGCGCACGTAAACTTAATTGTGAGCTTAATTATGCGATGGAATGTCGTTTTCAGTTGGCATCAAGGTAAATTCGTGGGAAGGATATCGGCATGGCACGTTTTACAGATAAAGTAGCAGTGGTTACCGGCGCAGGTCGGGGGATTGGTTTGGAAATCGCTAAGGCCTTTGTGGCTGAAGGTGGAAAAGTCGCTGTGGTGAGTCGCAGTGAAAGCAGTTGCGGTGGCGCGGCCGATGCCATCAATGCGGAGTTTCCCGATTCCGCCAAAGCTTACGCCGTGGATGTCTCAGATCACGAGGCGGTGCAGGCGATGGGTAAGGAGATCATTGCCGACTTTGGGGCGGTGAATATTTTGGTCAACAACGCTGGTGTCACCCGTGACGGCCTGCTGATGCGGATGAAAGATGCCGACTGGGATCTGGTGCTCGATACCAATCTCAAGGGCGCATTTAACACCGTGAAGGCATTCCAGCGTTCGTTGATGAAGGCTGCCGATCCTCGGATTATCAATATCAGCTCGGTGATCGGTCTGATGGGCAATGCCGGACAGGCTAACTACGCGGCCAGTAAGGCTGGGTTGATCGGCTTTACCAAGTCCGTGGCTAAAGAGCTGGCCGGACGTAAGGTGACATGCAATGCGATTGCCCCAGGCTTCATCGCCACCGATATGACGGATGATCTCAACGACGAGCAAAAAGAAGGTATCGTTTCTAATATCCCACTCAAGGAGATGGGGAACACGGCGGATATCGCAGCCTTGGTGCTTTTCCTCGCTAGTGCTGAGGCCCGCTACATCACAGGTCAGGTGATCGCCAGCGATGGCGGTATGACGATGTAGATTTTGAGATTAAAGAATTAAGATTAAAGAACCAAGACTGGAGACCGACTGATGGAACTTTTGCTTATACGTCACGGGAAGGCTGAGTCGCATAGCTTTGATGATGCGGCTCGGGCGTTGACGGATAAGGGGCGCGATCAGGCCCGGAGGGTGGGGGAGTTTTTGGAGAAAAACAATCTCGTGCCGGATGTTACCTTGGCCAGTCCTCTGGTCAGGGCGAGGCAGACGGCGGAGGTTTTTTGTCAGGTGAGCGGGGCTGAGTCCCCGATCATCGAGCCATGGTTAGCTTGTGGCATGCGCCCGACTTCCGCGATGCGTGAGCTTCAGGCATACGCTG
>CAYNNY010000191.1:0-5736 GCA_964398555.1 uncultured Verrucomicrobiales bacterium | reverse complement strand
AAACAGAAGTATCAACCATCCTGTCAATCCTGAAAAATGCTGTTGCTGTCGAGCGCCGCCCTGTCCGCCATAGCTTCAGCGTCGGCGGAAGGCATCAACCTTCAAAAACTTCAGACTTCCCAGCAAACCTCAAATCTTTAAGATAAATCCATGAACCGCGCTCTCCCCACATGGCTATGCTTATCGCTCGCTCTCACCCTCACTGCCTCGGCCAAGATCACCAGCCTACTTGTGGCGGATGACTTTAAACTCCCCGTCTGGGTAGGTGCCCCCCAGTCAGGCACAAGCGACCTGCTCTGGGTGGTCGAAAAAAAGGGAACCATTCGTATCCTTAACCGTAAGACGGGTAAAAAACTCCCCTTTCTCGATATCACCTCACGCGTCGGATCCAAGGGAAATGAAGAAGGGCTTCTGGGCCTCGCTTTTAGCGAAGACTACCTCAAGAGCGGACGCTTTTACGTCAACCTCACCACCCAAAAAGGCTTCACCGAAATCATTCGCTTCACCGCTCATGGTGACGACAAACAGAAGTGCAACCCTTCCACAGCCGAAGTCCTCATCACCTACAAACAACCTTTCCGAAACCACAACGGCGGCTGGATCAGCTTTGGCCCCGATGGCTTTCTCTACATCGGCAATGGCGATGGAGGGTCAGCCAATGACCCCAAAAACCATTCCCAAAATCTCAACTCCTATCTCGGCAAACTACTTCGTCTCGATGTCTCACCACAAAAAGGATATCAGATCCCAGCCGACAATCCTTTTAAAAACAACACCAAGGCCAAACCCGAGATCTACGCCTACGGACTACGCAATCCATGGCGGTGCTCGTGGGACCGAAAAACAAACGACTTCTACATCGGCGATGTCGGTCAAAACGCTTGGGAGGAAATCCACTTCATGCCCGCTGGCCAAGGCAAAGGAGCCAACTACGGATGGCGGCTACGGGAAGGGCTAATCGCCACCCCCAAAAAGAAAGTCGGCGGAGACAAACCTAAAGGCGCAATCGACCCCATCTACGTTTACAAACATGGCAGCGGCCCCACCGAAGGAGTTTCAGTCACCGGCGGCTACGTTTACCGTGGCCCGATCAAAAGCCTTCAAGGGCAATATTTCTTTGCCGACTACGCAAGCTCACGTATCTGGTCGTTCGAGGTAAAAAACAAGCAAACCTCCAACTTCACCGACTGGACTGAAAATCTCAGCCACAAGGGAAAGAAAATCAAATCCATTTCCTCCTTTGGAGAAGACCCCGATGGCAACTTATTGATCATTTCTTACAAAGGCACCATCTATCAAATCATTGAAAAATAATTTCGTGCCACGCCTTTTATCCATCCTTTGCCTTGTTATTCTTGGCAACGTCCTGCTAGCGCCCCCCGCCACCGGACACATCGTCAAACAACTTTTCTTCTCACTTGAAGAACCCGGAAAGAGCTGGGAGATCAAAGCCACATTCGATGCCGCCTACGCACTCCCAGAATTCCGCAATGATGCTAACGCACCTCAACCGGAGAGAAAATGGCTCTTAAAACTCACCGAAACCGATCATCTCAAACTCCGTAACGAAACTGAGGCCTACCTAAAAAACGTCCTTAGTTTCACGCATGGAACTCACGCTCTCAGCTATCAGATCTCATTCCCTGACTACCTGTCTGACCCTCCGAATTTTCCATCCATGCTCAATGGAGGAGCCTACATCACCGTGCTCATTCAAGGCACCCTCCCAAGCGACCGCCCCAATGATTTTAACATCCATCTCCGCGACGGCCCACTCCCCGATTTTATCGTAGCCACCGGCCCTGGCGATAATCGATTTTATCACGTCATCACCCCGGGAGATTCAGCTACGTTATTTAAAACAACAGGCACGGGAAACAAAGCCAGCATCCAAAAAGCAAGCATGTTTGGCATCCTCACAACGGGCTACAGACATGTCATCCCGGATGGACTTGATCACCTGCTCTTTATCCTCGCCCTCTTTCTCATGTCACGCCGCTGGCAGCCTTTGCTCACTCAGTCATTGGTTTTCACCGCAGCTCACAGCATCACCCTGGGGCTAGCAGCCTCAGGAGCTATCCAGCTCAGCCGATGGCCAGGATCTTGGGTCATCGAGCCCATCATCGCCATGAGCATCGCTGTAGTAGCGGCCGAAAACATCTTCACTTCGAAAAACAGCCGACACCGCCTCACCCTGATTTTTCTCTTTGGTCTCATTCACGGACTCGGCTTCGCTGGAAGCTTGGCCACCGCACTGGATCAAGGCAGCCACACCAGCCTCGCGGCCCTTGCCGTGGCCAACCTTGGAGTGGAGCTTGCCCAGGTCACCATCCTTGCCGGGGCATGGATCGTTACCATTAAATGGTGCCATTCAGACTTCTACCCCAAGTTTAGAATCACCGCATCCGCCATCATCGCTCTGGTCGGACTATTCTGGATGGTGGAGCGCGTTTATCTTGCCCTCGGCTAATGAATAACAAAGACTAACGAAAATCAATCCTCACACCACGAGATCGCCATGATTTAGAAATTGCCTTTTCCATCTCATCCCACGATCTACCATTCAACAGAACATTGAGCGCCTCCTCCCCACGTTTCCCTTCTTTCAATACCTTTAAAAAGGCATTAATATTGGCGCGGTCACCTTCTCCATCCCAATGAAAATAATAGTAGGTAATCAAGAGACCCAGACCATAGTTGAAATTTGCATTCGAGGTGAAACTAGAATACGACTGCAACATGTATCCTTTTAGGTCAGGGGCTGAGATTTTTTTTCCTAAGTTACGACCACCTCGACCGTCTTTTCCGTATTCTGTCGCGTAGGCTTTGATAGCTGACAAGTTGGTTTTCACCATAAATTTTCCTGACCTATAAGGTGTCGTGGCCACATACTCAGCGAGCCCTTCTGAGAACCACCCGCGGGCACCGCTTGCATAATACTCACCATCCGTCAGTTGGTGTGTCAGCTCATGAGGCAATGTTTTATTACTGCCTTTGTAGTCGAACATATAACTGCTGCCGACTTTTTTCACCCCCAGACTCACCAAGGGAGCCATCACAATCCCCTTGCCGCCCATAAAGACGCCCGCCGACTGAGGTGGCCCTCCATTCTGGATATACGTCTCCTTGGTTTCAAAAAGGAAAATTTTATTCCTGAACTTCTCTCCTGGCACGTGCGCCTTCATCGTGGAAATGGGAAGCTCCCTACAATACTCGCGAGTGGCTTCAAAAAGAGCCGCAAACTTTTTAACGACATTTTTTGACAGCTCAACATCGCAGATAAATTCATAGTTCGGACTATAATAAATAAACCGCTTCCTTGAGCCCTCTTCGGTAGAAGATGAAATTTCAATATTAAACCCGGAATCGATTCGGCTCGGCCACGGAGCATCAAAGTTATCTTGAAGATCGTATTCAGCTTTCAAAGAGGCCGCGCTGCCACGCCTTAATCGAGCACCAGATGCAGCCTTCTTTTTACTTTTCTCGACTTCGCTCGTTTTCTGCGCCACCTCAGACTTCTTCTTATCTTCCTTCCATTCCTTGATGTATGCCACGTCAGACGCACTGAGTTTATCAAAGGGAACTTCATAGCTCTTGCCCCCATTATCCATTTTCAGTTCCACCCGATTCTCAAAGACCTGCACGATACTAGCCTTAATTTTTCGATTTTTTACATCCGTGAATGTCCGAGCATCCAAACTACCCGCCGCCGAAAAAGAAACAAGTGCCGCTACAGCCGCCAATAAAGAAGAAGAGTAAAGTTTCATAAAAAAAAGATAGAAAACGAATAATCTAGCCAACATTTTTTGCAAGTAAAAAGCCAGAAAACAACCCCAATCGTCATTGCATTTGGGGCCTCTTCAAACCGCCATAGCCAGAAAGAAAATAACCTGCACAGCCAAAGACGATCGCTGCCAGCCCCAGCCAGAAAAAGGCCCACCCATTGACCATCTCAATGGTTGCTCCGTAATACCAGCCGACGAGTAAACTGCCGCTACACGCGCCGACACCTCCCGACAATGTCCCCAGCAGGGCCTGCGCCTGATTGCGCATCCCAGGATCCACTCTCCGGTTCACCAGCATCTGCCCCGTGACGTAATAAAAAGTGTAACACGGGCCATGCATCGCAATCCCCAGCCACACCCACCACAGCCCACCCGACCATCCGGCAAAGGCAAAAAGTAAGTAACGAACCAAAGCGAACCCTAACGCCGCCGTCAGCACCCAGCGCACTCGCCCTTTGGCTAACAATCCGCCCAGCATCAGCAAAGCGCCAATCTCGGTCACCTGCCCCAGACTCATCGACGCCGCAGGATGCACGTCCCCTAGCTCCCGAAGCAGAATAGGCGTATACATGTAAAACGCAGCTAAAGGAATGGAGAGAAAAATCGTGGTCAGTAAAAACACCCGCATGGATTTCTCCTTAAATAAAACCAGCGCACCGAAGCCAAAGTATGTCCTCCAGTTCGCATTTCCTTCGCGTTTCCCCTGAGGTGGCGTATCGGGCATCATAAAACAACCCAAACCCAATAATACTCTCACACCCATCGCCGCCATCCCAGCAACCGGCGAACTGTCCCACGACAGAAAACTCACGGTGACTCCGGCCAAAATCCAACCAAAAGTCCCCCACAACCGGTAGAGAGGAAACGACTTTTCCGGATTATCCAGATGAGTAAGCGCCACCGTCGAGAGCAATGCCCACATCGGCGCAGCGATCAGCGCATTCAAGCCCTGAAATCCAAGATACGCCCAAGGCCCCCAGCCAAACTCAAGAGAAGCAAAGGCGAGCCCGAGAAAGGCCGCACCGATCAACGACAACGACCCCATCAACTTCTGCGCCGAGAAACGATAATCCGCCATCGATCCAAAAATAAGCGGCGAAAACAACGAGGCCAATGGCCCGGCTGCAAAAGCGTAGGGAAGCACCCAAGTCAACCCGCGATCAGCTAGAATATTAGGAAGAGCAGGCAGCCACAATCCGGGAGCCACCAGCACCAGAAAAAACGACACTGCGATCCACCACAAGCCACCTCGACTCAAATTCCTCTTCGCAATCGCAAGCACGTGAATAAACTAAAGAAAATCATCTGTGGGTAAACCCTCAATTTTAGCCGAGAATTTCAGCCACCTCGGCGCACTCTAAATCAGCCACCACGTAATCCGGATGAAAAGCCGCCAGATCATCCACGCTGAACCCTCCAGTGGCCACCGCCAGAGTGATGGCTCCCATCGCTTTACCGCAGGCGATATCTTTAGGCGTGTCACCAATCACCACCGTCTGATCAGCCTGAAAAACTCGATCATGATGCAGCCTTGCCCGTTCGAGAGCCACAGGCCCTAATCGGTTCCGATCGTGATGATCATCACCAAAAGCCCCATAGGAAAAATAATCCCGCAGCCCATAATAGGCCAGCTTCTCCCAGGCACCCTCCGCAATGTTACCCGTCAGTAGGCCAAGGGCGGCATCGGACTGAGACAGCCGATTTAATAAAGCATCCACCCCCGGAAGAACCTTCCCAGTGAATGACTCCAGATTGGGCTGAAGTCTCCCTAAATAAACCTGATAGAACGCCTCGAGAGTAAGATCACTCTCAAAGTGATCCAGCATCCCACGCACAATCCCCGAGTCGGTGCTGCCAGCAAGGTCAAGCTCCGGGCCCTCGGCCCCAAATAGCTCGCGAGCAGCCTCTTTGAGGGCCTGCATGCCAGCGCCTCCAGTATCAATGAGAGTGC
>CAYNNY010000190.1:2254-5784 GCA_964398555.1 uncultured Verrucomicrobiales bacterium | reverse complement strand
TGAGATGAAGCTAAACCCTTAGACAGTGCTAGGAGGTCTTAGAAGGTTTGATTTACTAGGGTTTCAGAGGATTGGGGTTAAATCCTGTGGCGAAACTCTTTGGACAGTTTGGCGAAACCTTTGAACGGGTCAGGCGTCGATGGCGAGGATGCCATTTGAGGCACAGGCCGTGAGGGTGTGCCGGACGATTTCGGCGGCTTCTGTGGGGTCGAAGTCAGCTGTGAGTTTTGCGATCGCGTTAAGAGCTTCGTCGGGGGTGGCTGATGCTTCGATCGCAGCTTGGAATTCTTGGCCTCTGAACCGGAGGACGTTGGCGAGGGGCGGCGAGGCGGCGGCTATGACGGCGTCACATGCGCGCCGGGCTTGCCGTTTGCGTTCCATACGACGCTCGGCAACGGGTAGGAGGGTGATGTCTTGGGATGGGTGAATATCTTTGATTGTTGCGGAGAGTGCAGATAATGGCGCGGCTGATTTGACTCTTTGAATGGGGAACCCAATACGACGGGAGATGATGGTCATACCTTCGTCGGTTGGTTCGAGGTTTGCGGTGGCGAGCGCGGCAACGAGTTCACCATTGATTTCAGCTTCTTCCGTGTCCGTGCCCCAGGCAGCGGTTGGGATGGGTGTGGTCCATTGGTTTAGTCTCCAGAGTGGGGCGAGGATTTGAGTTTGGACGGTGTGCGCGAGGATGGTGGAATCAAATTTTCGGATGTCATCGCGGACACCTTCTTGGGCTGATGCCTGGCCACCGCCTAGTCCGAGGTTGGCACCTTCGGCGGATAGTGTTTGTCCGACGATGAGTTTTGAGAATTCACGGTTGGCGGCTGAGTGGAAGGCTTCGAAGGCATCACCTCCGGCGGAGGTGTTTGCCTGGTGTAGTTCGACGCTGGCTTCGTTGGTGGTGACTAGCCCACCGATTTTTGTGGCGAATGAAAATGCTTGTTGAAGCTCGTAGCGGGATTGGTCATCGGCACTGTCATATTTGCCAACTAGGAATGGTGAACCGAAGCGGTCTAGGAAACGAGCCCACCAGTCCCGACCCATGACGGAAAATAACCACCAGAATAAAATGGCGCGCATGGGACCTCCCCACCAGTCCGGGACGGATGAGAGTAGGTGCCCACGGTGAACGATGAAGTCCCGTTGCAGGATTGGTTGCGTGGCTCCGGTGAAGTGACCTTCTGGGGTTGTTACTTTTCGGGAGAGTATGCCATCGGTCCAGGTGAGGTGCGTGTGAGGCAGTTGGTTTATTTGAGAGAGTTCGTATCTCCAGCCAGGCTTGTATGATTCGCGGTAGAGACGTTCGGCGCAGGCGACTGGGTAGAGGGATGAGTCTAGTAGGTGACTGAGGATGTGGATGAGATTTGGTAGGGCGTTGATGTGAGATTCAACGGCGGCAACAAAGTCGACTTGGGCATCGTCTTCGGTGTCCTCTGGGGTGAGGGTGATTGGTTCATTGAGGACGGCGAGTTTTCGTTTTGAGAATTCGGCTTGAATGTGGGAGTGCCCAGAAATGATGTCCCGGTAGATGCCGAAAAGTTCCGTGCAGTCGCCGGACTCGGCAGAGCGGAGGGCGTCATGGACGGTGTCCACGTCAAGAGCGTGTGCTTGTGCCGGCGGTTCTTGGTTTTTATTGCGGATGATCCTTGTGACAGTGGGAAGGATTTTTGCGGCAAGTTCTTTGATTGTTTTCATGGTTGGTTTGATTAGTAGTTATTACGTGAGAAGAAGGCTTTCATTTTTTTGCCAATGGGGCCGATGAGTCCTGGTCGAAGGTTTTGAGATTTTCCACCCATTGAGCCGACGGCGGTGGCTGTTGCGCGGGCGCGGCCTGAGCCTTTTTCGATTGCCCAGATGGAGAGTTTACCGGAATCAAAGGTGTCACCATGCTCTCCATTCCGGCCAAGGAGGGTGAGGAAACTTCCCCGGTCTTTGGTGACTAGGCGGTGGTCATCGCGTAGCCAGTCTCCTAGTGGGAGGGTGATGAGGCCGTCTTCAAATAGGTTGACGTAAATGTTTCCTAGAAGGGTTTTGGAATTCATTTCCTCTCCTTTGTAGGAGACTTTACTGCCTCCTTTAACAAGTTCGACGGTGGCGAATTTAAGAATTTTCTTTTTGAGTTTGGTTGCGAAGAAAATTTCACTGGACGCATCCAGGCAGATTCGCCGGGTGCGACTGATGGCGGCGATGTCTTGCAGGATGATTTTGAGCATCTCTTCGGAGACTTCGGGGTCTGCCGTTTTGAACGAGACTACCAAGCGGGTGTGATAAATATTACCGACTTTTTGGGTGACGGTGATGGATGAGGGGTTGGATGTTTTATTTGCCGTGGTGGCTAGGTCCATACCTACACCGATGACACCTTCCGTGAGGTAGTCGGTCCATGATTTTGGGATGGCTTCGCGTGGGGTCATGGGTAGTAAATTTAGAAATGGGAAATTTGGAAATTGGAAATCAGACGGTGAGCTGGTCGGTGATGGTGATGGCTAGTCCGTGGGTGGCACCACGATCTTGGGCGCGGTTGAGGTCCATGTTTGAGATGGCGGCACTTCCGCCAGCGATGAACTTGAGTCCATAGTTACGATCCCAGGCGGTGCGGTCGATGGCTTTGGCCCGGTGAGCTTCCGGGGTGAGTGGGACACGGGTTTTAAGATCGTAGAGCGGGACCCCGGCGGCGTAGCCGTCCCAGGCATCCACACGGTGGACAAGGAGGCCAGCGTCGGTTTCGTAGTGGTTGCCGTTTTTATTAACGGTAAATTCACTGCCGGGTGGTGGGCAGAGGAATTCGTAGGAATAGTGGGTATCGTCCGGGGGCGGTGTGGTGGCGAAGCGAATCCGGTATTCCGATTGGGCGGAGATGATGGGTTCCATGGCTTCGTAAACATCCTGGAAGTTGGGGATGCGGCCGACTTCATCCATGATGACATTGCCGGTCCAACCAACGGCGGTGTCCGGGTTGGGGGCTACGACGATTGAGCGGCTGGACTGGGTGCGGTTATGCCAGAATTTGGTTTCGAGTTTTTGGTGTTCAAAGAGATCGGCTACGGCATCAATGTCGAGGAGGTTGCCATTATCATCGTCGGCATTGGTGGTGAGCATCCCCCCGGCTTCGGCGGAGCGGGCGCGGAGTGCCTGAGTGACGATGCGCCAGACTTCGGCTTCTTTGCGGATGTTTTCTTGACCGAGGCGGACGGCGGCAGACGCGTAGATAACATCGCAGACTCTTTCCATCATCCAGTCCAAGCCGATGTTTCCCAAGACAAACGATTTCCCCGACTGCCGCCGCCACACAAATGCCATCATACCGATGTTATTCCGGAAGACTTCCATCTGGTAGGGACGGAGTTTTATGATGGGGTCTGGCATTTTTTAGGCTGGATTAACAGGATTTTTGCTTGGGTTGCGGCGCGGGTTGATATTTCATTTTGAACCACGGATCACACGGATGACACGGATCTTTTTTTGCTTGGGTTGCGGACTTGGGTTGATGCCTGCGGCGCTAGACAGAATTTACAGAATTTACAGAATTT
>CAYNNY010000190.1:0-2154 GCA_964398555.1 uncultured Verrucomicrobiales bacterium | reverse complement strand
TTATTGCGTTTGCGATGGCTAGGGCGTAGAGGTCTTGGACGGCGGGGTTGCTGAGGAAGTTTTCTCCGTCTGGGGTGTGGATGAATTCGAGTTCGACGAGGACGGCGGGCATTGCGGTTTTACGAAGGACCGAGAAGCGGGCTGTTTTGATTCCTCTGTCCGGGTGGTTGGCAAAGGTTTGGGTGAGTGATGTTTGAATTTTGGCGGCTAGTCTTTTTCCGCCATCGCTGCCTGGATAAGAAAATGTTTCTATCCCTTTGGCCGGGCGTTCCGCTGAGTTGCAGTGGATGGATACAAAGATGTCCGCTTCGGCACGGTTTGCGATGGCGGCACGTTCTGAGAGTGAGATGAATACATCATCGTTTCTTGTGAGAGATGCGATGACACCACGGGTTTCTAGTTTGGCTACTAGTTTTTGGGAGACGGCTAGGACGATGTCTGATTCACGGATGCCGTTGGGGCCAAGGGCTCCGGAGTCGTGGCCACCGTGGCCGGGGTCGATAATGATTTTCATGATTTCATGATTTTGTTATTTATAGTTAAAGTTAAAGTTAAAATAGCACCGCGCTGATAAACCAACCGAGGAAAGTTTCTAGTTTGGCTCCTAGTTTTTGGGTGACGGCTAGGACGATGTCTGATTCACGGATGCCGTTGGGGCCAAGGGCTCCGGAGTCGTGGCCACCGTGGCCGGGGTCGATAATGATTTTCATGATTTTGTTATTTATAGTTAAAGTTAAAATAGCGGCGGGCTGGTAAACCAACCGAGGAAAACCGCCGCCGCTATTTCTTTCTTATGCCTAAGAAAAATTTATTCTACGGTGGTGATGGTGACTTCGTCTGTGTCCTGGGTGGGGTCTTTGATGAGGTCAACGGAGGGGGATTCTGCCCGGATGTATCCGGTGATTTCCCCGGTGACTTTGTCTCGGATCGGGTAGCGACCCCAGGCACTTGTTTTTCCGTCTTTTATACTGAGACCGGCTTTGGCTCCGGTCTCCGCATCTTCATAGAAGAGCTCTCCTTTGAGTGACGGGTTTCCAAATGTAGCACAGCTGCAAATCATCAAGCTGGTTATGAGAGCGAGTATGATGAGTGGCGCGGATTTTTTGATAACGGCTGTGGACTTGCCAATGGCGGCATGGGCGTCTGCTATCGCTTTCTTGGTTCGCTCGGCGGCGGCTTTGGTGCCCATGCGTGAGAGCGCGTAGATGGAGTTAAGGATGGTGACGGCTATCACGGCCCATGTGGCATCTATGGTTTGGAGGTAGGTGCTCGCCGCTAGGACGAGGTTAGCAAGGAGGGTCATCCAGAATTCTGTGGTTTTATAACCGGGTGTGGGTGTGGTGTTCATTTGTTAGTTTGTTGGTGTTTGAGTTTGTCAGTGTTTCAGTTCAGAGGGTTGTGAATTCGTAATGCTTAATTGTCCCGTTCGTGGGCTAGGGTGCCGGTGGCGGTGGCGCGGTAATATTTAGTTGCTCCGAGGTGCTCGGTTAATTTTTCGACTTGGCGGAGGCTTTCCAGGAAGATGCAGGCATCGGTCACTTCGTCGTCTGTGATACCTTGGATTTCACGGGTGAGTGAGCGGCGGATGGTGCGCGGGAGCTGCGCCATGGCGGGACGTTCAACTAGGTGACGCCGAACGGCGCGGCGGGTTTCTTCTTTGCGGAGTTGTTGGGTTTCTTCTTCGGTCATGGTTGGTTATTTTTAGTTTGAGAGTTTGTCAGTTTTTCAGTTTTTCAGTGCGGAGTTTGATTAATCAGGATGTGAACTGAAAAACTGCCACACTGAAAAACTAGTAAACTTCCTTAGTCGTCGTGGCTTTTTATGTAGCCTTCGATTGAGCCTAGTGAGCGGTTGATGTCGCGAAGTTCGGATTGGAGGGTTTTATCGACTTGCTGGATATTGGCTCCCAGTGAACCCATGGACCGGTTGAAGCGGGCTTCCATATCCAACACATATTCCTTGGTGGCAAAAATATCGGCAGCGGGCGGGTTGTCCCTGTTGCGGTGTTTAATAGCATCTACTTTGTCATATACGTTGATTCCGGCTATCACTGCCCCTATCAAGACAACGTAAACTTGCCAGTTCTCCGCGTTGGTTAAAGCAAGCATCATGCCCAATAGAAAAGCGTCCATGCACAGGAGCATGGACGCTTTG
>CAYNNY010000189.1:0-5787 GCA_964398555.1 uncultured Verrucomicrobiales bacterium | reverse complement strand
GAGCGAACTCAGAGCCTTTTTAAAATGGTCGGGACTACAGGATTCGAACCTGCGACCTCTTCACCCCCAGCGAAGCGCGCTACCAAACTGCGCCAAGTCCCGGTAATTTTAATTTTTTAACTGTTTTTCATCCTGGGGGGACGAAACTCAGTGTGCCTG
This sequence comes from uncultured Verrucomicrobiales bacterium, assembly GCA_964398555.1. Taxonomy (GTDB): domain Bacteria; phylum Verrucomicrobiota; class Verrucomicrobiia; order Verrucomicrobiales; family Akkermansiaceae; genus Oceaniferula. The sequence goes on along the minus strand of CAYNNY010000189.1, from coordinate 5,628 downwards.
CGAGCAGGCGGGCGCAATAAAGCTTACCGCCTTGCGATTGGCAAGAACGATTTTTAACCTAAAATGACAATGCGATCGAACGAGTGGTTTTTAACCGCGAATGGACGCTAATCGTCGCGAATGGGGATGATTTGATCATCGAAAAAGATGTAAGTGCTCCCTTCAAGCGGTGTATTCGGAAATCGTCTCAGCGATGACGCTACCGTAAGCTCTCTCCGCGACTTCCAAATCATACTGGGCTTGCAGCCGCATCCAGATTCCGGCGGATGTCCCGAAATACTTAGCCAGACGCAACGCGGTATCTGCCGTAACCGCGCGTTTTCCTCGGACAATTTCACTGATTCTCAAAGCTGACACCCCAATATCTTTCGCCACACGGTATTGGCTCAAGCTCATAGGCTTCATGAAATCCTCAAGCAAAATGCTTCCAGGATGAACGGGCTCTAGTAATGCTTTATTCATGGTGTTGTGCTGTCTTTGTTGTTTCTGTTGCTCCTAATGGTAATCCACGATTTCAACATTCAAGGCCGCTCCATCTTTCCAGATAAAACAGAGCCGCCATTGCTGATTAATTCGAATACTGTATTGTCCTTTTCTATTTACTCTCAATGCCTCCAGTCTGTTTCCAGGTGGCGACCTTAAATCGCTCAACTCTTTGGTCTCATTCAGGTAAACAAGTTTTCGACGCGCCATCTGCTGAATATTGAAGTCTCAACCCACGCAAAAAGATCAGTGAGATTCGTAAGATCCGTGGTTTAAATTGAAGTCTCATCCCAAGCCCTCAACCTTCCGTGTCATCCGTGGTTCGAAATTAAATGATCATCCCAAGCTCCCAAAACTTGAAACTTGAAACTTGAAACTCCCCATGGCATCACGTTCCCCCCATGAAACCAGTTAAAATAGCGATTATCGGAGCCAGCGGATACACCGGACTGGAGCTTCTTCGCCTACTCCTCACCCACCCACACGCAGAACTCGTTTGTGTGACATCACGTCAAAATGCGGGCCGGAGCATTGCCGAGTTATTCCCACGTTTTTCTGGTGCGAATGCGGCTAAACTTACCTTCATCGATCCTGATGCCAATGCCGTCGCGGCAACAGGTGCCGAGATTGCCTTTCTCGCCCTACCTCATGGCGTAGCTGCCGGCTATGCCTCCAGCCTCTTGGAAAAAGGCCTCAAAATCATCGACCTCAGCGCGGACTTCCGTCTCGAAGACCCGGAGGTTTACAAAGAATTTTACGGTGCCGATCACCCAGCTCCTGAGCTTTTGAAAGAAGCCGTTTACGCGCTACCCGAAGTGCATCGGGAAAAAATCCTCGGTGCTCGCCTCATTGCCGCCCCCGGATGCTACCCCACCAGCGTCAGCCTGCCGCTGATCCCACTTCTTCGGGAAAAACTCATCGATCCCACAAGCATCGTCACCTGCTCGATGTCCGGTGTCAGTGGCGCTGGCCGAAAAGCCGACATCTCGCTGCTTTTCTGCGAGTGCAACGAAAGCGTGCGCGCCTACGGCATCCCCAAGCACCGTCACCTCTCCGAGATCGAGCAAGAGCTCAGCAAGGCGGCGGGTGAAAAAGTCTTCATCTCCTTCACCCCCCACCTCATCCCCGTTTACAACGGAATCCACTCAACCACCAGCGCAACACTCACAGGAGACCCCGATGCCGTCCAAGCTGCACTCGAAAAAGCTTATGGCGATGAGCACTTCGTCCGGCTGCTAGGAAAAGGTGGCTGCCCCGATACCAAAAATGTCACCGGCACCAACTTCATCGACATCGGCTGGAACTACGATCCGCGGACCGGTCGCGTCATCCTTCTCAGTGCCGAAGACAACCTCGGAAAAGGAGCGGGCGGCCAAGCGGTGCAGAACCTCAATCTGATTTGCGGATTTTCTGAAACTGACGGGTTGCAAAATTTCTAAACCTAGCCATCCTACAGGTTCGCTATGCCAATCAGAGCCGCCATCACTAAAATCAAAGGGGGCGTCTGCGCCCCTAACGGCTTCCATGCCAGTGCCGTGAGCGCCGGCATTAAAAACCCGGATGACCCACGGCTGGATCTCGCACTCATCTATTCCACTCACCCGTGCACTGCCGCCGGCACCTTCACCACCAACCGTATCAAAGCGGCTCCGGTTAAGGTCACCCAGGCTTACATGAAGGCTGACTCAGTTCAGGCCATCCTCGTGAACAGCGGTAATGCCAACGCCTGCACAGGGGTAGAAGGCATCGGAGATACCCGTAAAACCGCCCGCCTCATCGCCAAGGGCCTAGGGCTCAGGCAACGCCAAATCGCCGTGTGCTCCACCGGTGTAATCGGCCTGCCGATGCCGATGTCCCGCATCGAGCCAAAACTTCCCGACCTCATTTCCGGCCTCGGGCCGAAAAATGGTGACGACGTCGCCCGCGCCATCATGACCAGCGACACCTGCAAAAAGGAATTAGCGGTCTCCTTAAAAATCGGTGAACACAAAATCAAGATCGGAGCCTGCGCCAAAGGTGCGGGTATGATCTGCCCAAACATGGCGACGATGCTCTGCTTCATCACCACCGATGCCAACATCAGCCAGTCCTGCCTACAAAAAGGCGTGCTCGAAGGAGTGGAAACTTCCTTTAATCGCATCACCATCGATGGCGATATGAGCACCAACGACACCGTGATCGTTCTGGCCAATGCCCAGAGCCGCTCCCCACAGATCAAGCGCAACAGCGATGAGTGCAAAATGCTCCGTGCCGCCATCCAATACGTCATGCTCGAAATGGCCAAGGCTCTGGTCCGCGATGGCGAACGTGTTACCAAATTTGTCACCATCGAAGTCAAAGGTGCCCGCACCCACAACGACGCCCAAAAAGTGGCTGAAGCCGTCGCCAACTCCGCTCTAGTCAAATGCTCCTGGAATGGCAACGACCCTAACTGGGGTCGCATCATCCACGCCGTCGGCTACTCGCGCGCCATGGTGCGGGAGGAACTCATCGACATCCACATCAATGGCAAATCCGCCTGCCTCGGTGGCCTTCAGTCGAAGACATCGATGAATACGCTGCGTAAAATCGTCGCCAAAGACGCCTTCACCATTACGATCAATCTGAATTTGGGTAAAGCATCCTACGAAATCTACTCGAGTGACCTCTCGCCAGAATACATCGACTTCAACCGCTCCGAATACGCCTACTGGAAACAAGCGCGCAAAGATGGGCTGGCTTAAAAGCCACGGTGTGATTCGGTCATTGAGTGGCGTCATCCATAGATGGCTGGGTACGCGCTGCAAGGCATGCCTATTTTTCCACATGCTCCCCTTTTCTTGACACACACCGCTGTTTGTGCGAAGCTTCGCACATGGCGACCAACATAGAACTCAATGAAACGCTCCTTAAAAAAGCGATGAAACTGGGCAACACAAAAACAAAAAAAGAAACGGTGCAGCGAGCACTCGAAGAATATGTAAGACACCGAGAGCAACTCGAAGTCCTAGGCCTATTTAACACCATTACACCCGATGTCTTTATTGCGGACTACGAGTACAAATCTCAACGTGGAATTTCATGAATGTTATTGTGGATACCGATGTCTGGTCTGAGGCATTTTGCAAAAAAGTCGGGCAACCATCAAGCTACGTTCATGAATTATCGGCACTGATCACAGAGAACCGTGTTCAATTGCTCGGGGTCATCCGTATGGAAATTCTTTGCGGAATCAAAGACCCGTCCATTTTTAATAGACTCCACACGCGTTTAGCATCATTTCCCGACCTCATCATAGAAACGGACACCTACATTCTAGCCGCCAAATTCTTCAATCTATGCCGGAACAAAGGTATTCAAGGATCAAACCACGACTTTATCATCTGCGCCTGTGCCGTCCAACACGATTTACCGATCCTCACCAAAGACAAAGATTTCACTCTCTATAGTCAATTCATTCCCATCCAACTATCCAATCCAAGAATGATTTAATTCTGAGGAGAATTGGGCCTACCGTGAAGCATTTAAAGGAGACATACCGTGTTACTGTTTTTAAATACTACAACAACTCTGATGTGCTTCTAGAACTTATGACAAAGTTGCAAAGACAGATCATCGCGTGTTGATTCTTGACTTTGCACGGGCACGCTTCATTTTACATCCCAACCATGAGTAGTCCCCAAGATGCCCGATCGTTTAAGCGTGTGATATTAAAACTCAGTGGAGAGGCACTGAGAGAGCCCGGCAGCAAAGACAATATTTCCCCGGAAATTGTCGAACGTGTCGCCAAGGAAATCAAACAAGCCCTCGACTCGGGCGTTGAAATTGGAGTTGTCTGCGGCGGTGGTAATTTTTGGCGCGGTGCAAGTGCCAGCGCCCGAGGAATGGATCGCCCCACCGCCGACTACGTAGGCATGCTCGCCACCGTGATGAATGCACTCGCCCTACAAAGCGCTCTCGAAGAAGAAGGTGTGCAATGTGTGGTGCAATCTGCCATCGAAATGAGAAACGTAGCCGAACCCTATATCCGCCGCAAAGCCAACCGCCACCTCTCCGAAGGAAGCGTCGTCATTTTCGCCGCTGGCACAGGTAGCCCATTTTTCTCTACCGATACCACATCGGCACTCCGCGCCAGTGAAATGAATGCGGATGCTATCATGAAAGCCACCATGGTCGATGGCGTCTACGATTCCGATCCCAAGAAAAACCCAGAGGCCGTGCGCTTCGAGACGGTTACTTTTCAAGAGTGCCTCACTCAAAACCTAGCCGTCATGGACTCCACCGCATTTACCTTGTGTATGGATAACGACATCCCCATTATCGTCTTCGACATAGGAGGCAAAGGAAACATCACCAGCGCTCTTGCCGGAGACGACATTGGCACGATCATTCACAAGGGGTAAGCTTAAACCCTAAAATCTAAATATTAAATTCTAAATACCAACATCATGGAACCTACTACAGCGATCAAAGAAACAGAGGAAAGTATGCACAAATCCGTGGAATACCTCTCCCACGAATTCGCCGCCGTCCGCACCGGTAAAGCCAGTCCTGCGCTGATCGAAAATATCGACGTCCACGTCGCCAGCTACGGCAGCTCGATGAAAATCAAAGGCCTCGCCGTCATCACCGTGCCCGAGCCACGCATGATCATGGTGCAGCCATTCGACCCCAGCACATCCAAAGAAATCGAAAAAGCGATTCTTGAAAGCAAATGCGGTCTCAACCCATCCAACGAAGGAAGATACCTCCGTATCCCCGTGCCAGAACTCTCCGAAGAGCGCCGAAAAGACATGGTCAAAATGGTCCGCACCCAAGCCGAAGAAGGCCGTGTCCGCATTCGCGCCTGCCGCAAAGACGGAATGGATGCCGCTAAAAAAATGAAAGCCTCGAACGAACTCACCGAAGACGGCCAACACGACTTCGAAGCCCAGGTGCAGGACCTCACCAACACCCACATCAAGCTCATCGACGAAAAACTCGCCGCCAAAGAAAAAGAACTGATGACAGTGTAAGGCTCACCTCCTTCTCACAACACTTTCCCCAAAAAGCGCAGACATTCCAGTCCGCGCTTTTTTTTGCCCCGCCCGCACTCTATCAGAAGACCCACCCCATCTTCCATCTTCCATCTTCCATCTTCCATCTTCCATCTTCCATCTTCCATCT
>CAYNNY010000188.1:0-5804 GCA_964398555.1 uncultured Verrucomicrobiales bacterium | reverse complement strand
AATCTGTTCGACAGTTTCGATATCGGTGAGTCCCATCTTTTCCTTGATGATAAGAACTCCGAAAGCCATACGGCTATTCCTGGCCGGAGCCCCCACCTAGAGAAAGAACAATCGTTATCGGGATTTTCATGCTCATTTCTTAAAGCTAATGAAACAACCTATCAAGAACATTACAACACCACCTCCTCTTCATATTTCACAACTGACACCAGATCACCCTTACAGAATCAAACCGAAGCCTGGCTTTGGTTATCACCTGATGTAAATCGTCCTGCTGCTGCCTGAGCGCATTGATCTCTTTCTCACTCACATGATCGTTGATCTCCCCAAGAGCCACCAATCGATCAATCTCAAGCCCTAACTTTCTCTCAGCATCCACCAGTGCCGTATCCACCACCTTCTGCATTTTCCCAGCCGCAACCTTGTGACCTTGATCTAACATGGAAGGCAATATCTTCCGACGGAAAGCATCCTGAGCGAGTAGTTTATGCAAATTTCCCGAGCGCAACTGACCAGCCTTCAGATGAAAATCCTCCGTCCGATCCCCGCCAACGTGATCCACCTGCACCCGGATCGGAGTAATCGGTAAAAATCGATCACTCTGTAATGCCGCTGGTGCGATGCACTCCACAACAGCATAGATCTCAAGCAGAATCCCCTTCATCGGGGCACCTTCCCAGACACCGAACGATGAATTGCCAGCTTCAGATGTAAGCAGCAGCTCCAACGCCGTGCGAGCCACCGGATGATCCCAGCTCATGAAAGACGCATCTTCCCGCGACAGCGCCCGAGTTCGGTCGAATGTCACATTGAGCCCCTCATCGGGTAAAGCCGGAAAAGCATCGGTGATCAAATGACCAGGAAGTAACAGATAAGATCGATCCACCAGCTCCTCAATATGCAACCCAAAGTGATCCCATAGACGAATCAGGAACGCTTCTGATTGCTTATCCCTATCCATGCGTTCAATTTCAGCAATACGCAACTCGGCCTGCGCTGGCTGGCTCGAGTTCAGCTCCAACAACCGATCATAACCGCGCCCGAGCCGACCAGCCACTCGCCCTCGGCACTCTTTGGAAACCTGGATAAAGGCGTGCAGCGCTGGCTCATGCATTCCACCGGCAGGTGGCGGCCCGCCAAGTTCCCTCATGATTTCCGTAGCGCCATGCACACTTTGTTCAAAGGCGTTCAAGCCCTCGTGATACCACCGAGCTAACACCTCACCATGTGACCCCTTCAGATAAGGCACATGAATATTAATCGTCTCGGTCTGCCCGATCCGATCCAGCCGACCAATCCGCTGCTCCAGTAGCTCTGGATCATCTGGCAAATCAAACAGCACAAGGTGATGAGCAAACTGAAAATTCCTCCCCTCACTCCCAATCTCCGAACAAATCAAAATCCTAGCTCCATCATCTTCCGAAAAATAAGCCGCAGATCGGTCTCGCTGCAAGAGAGTCATGCCCTCGTGGAAATGGGCGCATTTCACATTGATGATCTGCTGAAGCCGCTTGGAAATCTCTTCGGAAAGCTCACGTGTGCGACAGATCAAAAGAACTTTCTGCTCCGCCAGCTTCTTGAGCAATTGGACTAACCATTGGATTTTGGATTCCAAACCCTCACCCTCAAGTGAAATCAACGCAGCCTTCCGCTCAGGAAACCCGCTCAATGCAGCCCGAGTATTACGGAACATCACACGCCCCGTTCCAAAGGTGTCCAGCAGGTCACGAATCAAAGCCCCACGCGACGACTCATCGCCACCATCCAAGGCCCGACAATGGTCATGGATCCTCTCCGACTTCGCAATAAACAACGCCCGATCATCAACACTCAAAGCCTCGCCCGCCATCAGACGTCCTACGGCATCGGCGACCTCCTCGTAGTGATCGGCATCATTCTGAAAAGAATCGATATCTGAGTAACGCTCAGGATCCAGGAGCCGCAATCGGGCAAAATGCCCCTCCGCCCCTAACTGTCGTGGCGTAGCTGTCAGAAGCATCAAACCCTCCGTCTTCCCTGCCAGTGATTCCACCACTTGATAAGCTCGCCCCGGCTGCCCGGCACTCCACTCCAGATGATGCGCCTCATCCACAATTAAAAGATCCCAGCCCGCATCCATCGCCTGCCGTGCCCGCTTCGAACTTCCTGATAGAAAATCAATACTGCAAATCACCAACTGGCTATCGAGAAAAGGATTACCCCCCTCATCCGCACCAGACTCAATCGCCTGACATCGCTCTTCATCAAACAAACTGAAGAGTAAATTAAACCGCCTCAACAACTCCACAAACCACTGGTGCAGCAATGGCTCTGGCAAAAGAATCAACACCCGATCTGCCCGCCCCGTCAGATGCAAGCGATGCATCACCAAACACGCTTCAATCGTCTTCCCCAAACCCACCTCATCAGCTAACAAAACACGAGGAGCCAACCGCGATGCCACCTCCCCAGCAATATACATCTGATGCGGAATCATATCCACACGCCCACCCACAAATCCGCGCACGGGTGATTTCAACACCTCACACTGACGCCGCAATGCCTCGACCCGAAGATCATAAGTGGAAAGATCATCCACCCTACCACCCAACAGCCGATCCTCAGGCCGACTAAAGCTCATCGTATCCGAAAGCCTCGCCTCCTCCACCTGCTCCCCTCCACAGAGATAAACGAGCAAATAATCAATCTCAATCACCTCGTCCACCTCCAGCACATCGCCACTGTGAGTCTCCAATGACTCACCAGCCTTGAGCGCAACCCGCCGCAACGGAGCACTCTGCAGCGCATACTGTCTCCGTTCATCCACAGCAGGAAAAAGCACCTCCACCCGCCGGAACTCGACATTCAGCATAATCCCAAGTCCAAGCTCGGGCTCTGTTTCGCTCACCCAGCGCTGGCCGGGCACAATCGTTGAAATATCAGTCATATCTTGAAAAGGCGGAAAACTACATCAACATCCTAATCCCGCAAGCCCAAGATGAGCAAGAAAAACTTACCCCAATGAAGGCTCCTCGCCACAGATGAGATGAGCTTTAATGAGTTTTAGCCCATCTTATACTTTTTTCGATACTTCAACTCGTCTTCCAGAATTTTGCTTTCATATCGATTTTCACCAAATAACGAACTACCACGCCCATACGCAATCAACCCTAAGACTCCGACAATCGTTCCTATAGGAATCGCAAAGAGAGATAAAATGCAGAAAAGAACCCCTAGAATTCGACCCCAAGAAGGACGTATCCATGACCCATAGGCAACGAATCCGAAAAACATCAACAACCCCATACCACCCCCCCAGCACTGCGGCAGCATACGAGCGACTCCACAGCGAAAAAAGCACAATACCAACACCCACAACAGCTTTGTCGTCTATTTAATAAACTGCTATTTGGTAATTGGTATTTAAAACCTCCCGACTATACATTCCCGCCCATGTCAGCCGCACCCGAATCCATCGCCAGCGCCAGTGAACTATGCGTCAGCTACAGCTCCCACACCGTTCTGGACGGAATGACGCTCGCCATCCACGCCGGCGACCGCATTGGCATGGTCGGCCGCAATGGCTGCGGAAAGTCCACCTTTCTCAAAATCGCAGCGGGAGAAGCCGTAGCCGACAGCGGCACATTCACCCGCAAACGTGGACTGGTCACCGGCTACCTCCCTCAAGAGTTTGCGCTCGATGACACCATGAACGTGCACGACAACGTGCTTGCCGGTGCGCAATACACGCTCGACCTCATCGAGAAATACGAAAACACACCTGCCGATAGCCACCTTAGTGCCGATCTGCTGGATGAAATCACCCATCTCGAAGGCTGGGATCTGGAACACCGGGCGCAGAGCCTGCTCACCCACCTGCACGCGCCGGAGCCCGACCGCATAGTCGGCAATCTCTCCGGAGGAGAAAAACGCCGCGTCGCCCTCTGCCGCGCCCTGCTCGCCAAACCCGACTTTTTGATCCTCGATGAGCCCACCAACCACCTCGATACCGAATCCATCGAATGGCTCGAAACCTTTCTCTCCCGCTACACTGGAGCCTGCCTCTTTGTCACTCACGACCGCTACTTCCTCGACCGCATCTCCAACCGGATCGTAGAAATCCGCCGGGGGAAATGTGACTCCTACCAAGGGAACTACACCGAATACCTCCTCAGCCGAGCCGAGCGCGATATGACGGAGGCCCGAGGCGAACACAAACGCCAACGCTTTCTCAAAAAGGAACTCGAATGGGTGCGCCGAGGCCCCAAAGCCCGGACCACCAAAGCAAAGGACCGCATGGACCGCTACTTTGAAATGGCCGATCAAGAAGGACCCGAGCAGGAACTCGACGTCGACCTCCTCATCCCCACCCCGCCAAAACTCGGCAATAAAATCATCGATGTCCGTGGTGTCGGCATGCGGTTCGACGGTGGCCCCCAACTCTTCTCCCACATCGACCTCAGCCTCGAAGGAGGCCAACGCATCGGCATCGTCGGTCGCAATGGCGCAGGCAAATCCACCTTAATCAACATCATCCTCGGTCGGCTCGACCCTCTCGAAGGAACCGTCGATATCGGCATCAAAACCGAGATCAACTTTATCGATCAAAACCGCCTGATGCTCGATAACGATAAATCCGTATTCGAAGAAGTCGGCGAAGGCCAAGAAAGTGTTAAACTCGGCGACGAAACGATCGGCCTCCGCGCCTACCTCCGACGGTTCCTCTTCACAGAAGAACGAATCAACACCAAAATCGGACTACTCAGCGGAGGAGAACGCAGCCGCGTCATGCTGGCAAAAATCCTCAAACGAGGCGGCAACGTCCTCGTGCTGGACGAACCCACCAACGATCTCGACCTCAACACGCTCCGACTTCTCGAAGAAGCCCTCGTCGGCTTCAAAGGCTGCGTCATCGCCGTCAGTCACGACCGCTACTTCCTCAACCGAGTCTGCACCGACATTCTCGCCTTTGAGGGCAATGGCGTGGTGGACTATCAGGTAGGCAACTACGATTACTACCTCGAGAAAAAAACCAGACGCGAAGCCGCCAACAAAGCCAAACCCCAAGTCACCACTTCAAGTAAAACCAAAAGCAAAACCCGCCCGCGTAAACTCAAATGGGCGGAAGAACGCGAACTGGAAACCATCGAAGAAACCATCCTCAAAGCCGAAGAAAAAGTCACTGAACTACAGGCCGCGTTTGAAGCCCCCGACTTCTACGAAAAGCATGCCGACAACTGGAAGGAGCTCGAAAAAGAACTCAAAGAGGCTAAGGAAAACGTCCCCCGCCTCTATTCTCGATGGGAAGAGTTAGAATCCATTCGAACCGAAGCCAAAGCCAAAGGCTAAGGATCACGGAAACAATTAAGACATCTTAAATAACTCTTGCGTTTTGAGTTAGGGTCACGGAAATAAATAGGGTGCCTGAGATTCGCAGATATTTTTTTCATCAGCAAGGAATCTTCCATCTTCGTATATCGGGATATTCGAGATGGGTGGTAACGCAGCTGATGGAGAAAAGACCAAGAAGATCAGGTGCTGTATTTCTTTCCGCGGCCCTTATCAACGCTTTATTTCCCCGTTGGATATACCAACGGAAGAATCAATCAATTTGTGGCGATTTGCGGATGCTGAATTAAAGGGTGCAGCGCGAAGAAAATTTAGAGCTCAAGTCGTCAGAAGCTTAGAATATCCCTTGATACTAAAGCCGTCGTGAAGGTTGGCGACTTCAGCTAGGGCTCCCTGAGCTGTTAAATGAAGGTACTTCGCTGTGTTGTGCCAGCTCATCCCTCACGGTCACGCTGTAGGCTCCTGGTAGTTCTTTT
>CAYNNY010000187.1:0-5812 GCA_964398555.1 uncultured Verrucomicrobiales bacterium | reverse complement strand
GGGTGTATTTTTCAAAAATGCAAATGCTTATTTCAAATGGTTATTTGAATAATGGTAATGAGGTTGAAAAAGGACAAAAAAATAGCGGAACGGCTGAGACCGTTCCGCTAGAAATAGATGGTATATTTTAACGATCAATTTCCCAGATTTCGCAGATTTGGTTTTTCAGCGGGTTGCCTTTATCAAATCGATTGGTTTGCCCTAGGTAAACGGCTTTGACGGTTTGTTGCGGTTTTTTGAGGGTGTTGATTACCGAAGCTGTGGTGGTGGATCGCTTTCTGGAGAGGTCGTAGTTGCTTTGGTAGGTGCCAGTGGTTGAGGCGTATCCTACGATGAGGAAAAACGAGTTGGGCTTGGACTTGAGGGTGGCTGCGGCGCGGATCATTTTCTCGCGGTCGAGTGTGACTTCGGACGATCCTGTGGCAAAGCTCTGGAGGTGGACGATGCGGGCGTTGAGGTCGAGTTCGATTTGTTCGTAGGCCTGGGTAAGTTCCTTTCCACTGAGTTTGTCGAGTGTTTTGAGTCGGGCGTAGAGCTTCTCGGCGATAGCGGGGAGTTTGCCATCTTTTTCGACAAAGAGGGTAGCGCGGTCAAGTTCTGCCTGGAGTTGTTGGATTTGGTAGCGCTGACGGTTGTATTCAGGGCGGATTCTTGCGAGTTCCGCGGCCAGTTCGTCGTATTTGGCTTGGTTGACAGATCCTTTGGATTGCTCAAGGAGGGCATCGACTTGTTGAGCGAGCTTTTGGTTGGCGGCCTGACTTTCATCGAGCTGGGCTCTGATCTGCGCCATGGAGTCAGCTGAGGGGCGTGTCTGGGCTTCGGCGAGCTGTTGTTGGTACGTCAGGAGTTGGTTTTGGGCAATTTGGAGGTCGTTGCGCAGGGTGATGACCATGGACTCAGCGCCGACATTTTGGTCGAGCTTGGTTTGCAGGGCTGAAATTTGAGCGTAGAGACGTTGGGCATTTTGGTCGCGTGCCGTGATTTGACTTTGAAGGTCGCTGAGGGCGTTGTCCTTGGTTTCAAGCTCGGTTTGCCAACCAATGGTCATGGCTGCGAGGTCAGCGGCATCACGGCGGAGTCGGTTCGCCATGGCTTTGGCGGCGGCAGAGCCTTCGGGAAGGGGGGCGAGACCAAGTTTGGTGCGCTCGGCATTGGCTTCCATCCGCAGTTGGACGTTACGTTCTTCGAGAGTGGATAGATCACGGTTGCTACTGCCGGTGCTCTGGAAGAGTTTGTTATTCATCGAAAGCATCAGCATGATGAAGAGAATCACGACGATAACGGCAATGAGAGCCGTTGTCAGTGACATGGGTGATGATGCTTTAGCTGGGCGATTTGTTTCGGCGGTGGGTGGTGTGTCGTTTTGGGAAGCCATGGTGTTGGAATGCGGGTTCGGTAGGTGTGGAGCGAGTCTTTAGCGTGAATTGCTTCTCAGTGCAAGGCTACTTATAGACCCCTTCGTTGTAGACGTTTTCTATCGCCTGGATGCCTGACTTACTTAATCCCTCTTTGGCCATGGGGCTAAGCTTTCCTGTGATGACGAGCTGGCGCTGTTTGATCTCTTTGCCGGGGATTTGGTAGGTTCCAATGGCGGCGGCGAGTTTGGATGACTCCTGTGACCATGAGCCGTAATCGAGTTCAAGAGGAATAATGAGCGTTTGGTCTTGAGTGTAGGCGGCAGGGAGGCCGTAGAGGTTGAAGATCATGACGAGGGGTGATTTTTTGGAGTGATAGGCTTTCATCAGTTGGGCGCTGCGAGCGAAGAAAATGGCATCGGCCTCACTGCGGGAGGAGAGGCTCATGCTGAGCAAGGCATCTCGGCCTTGGGCACTTTGAATTTCTGAGAGCATCCGGACGATGATCGTTTGTAGGGTGGGGGATAGGTCTTTGGACGCAAGAAAGGCCTCGATGAGTTGCTCCCCGATGCCCATGGAGGTGAGAAGTTCTCGGTTGATGGCACTGAGGTCTGTGGGAGAATTGTCCCGGATACTTTCAGCGATGGTGGAAGATGTGCTGACCCCTGAGATCACGGTGCCTGCTCCGCCTGGGATGGCGAGCATGCCGAGTTTTACGGTGAAACTGCCAGCAAATGTTGCCCATGCTAGGTCGTCGAGTTTTTTCTGAAGTGCTTGGTTGCTGGAGTAGGGGTCGACTTTGAGGTCCCAACAAATTTTCCGTTTCTCTTTGGAGAATCCAAGTGCGGATTGGAATGCGTTGTCTTCCTCTTTGGTTTTTTTACCTTTGCGATGAAACATCTCACCCGCACGCCCTACAAAGCGTTTGGCTCCTTCACCGATTTGTTTAGCGGTGCCACTGGGGTCGTCGATGAGGTTTTCAACCATCTTGAGCGGCATTTTTGCGGCACTGGCGAGGGATTTTTTAAATTCGTCTGATTTCTGGATGTTATTGAGTGCCTCCATGGCATTGAACTCGTTAATCCGCTTGGCCAGTAAGGCGTTGCCTTTGATCTGGTAGGTTCCTGAATTAGTGAGGACGGTGTAATGGTTGAGAAATCCAGCTGTTTGGATGTTTTCCTGGACGGTGTGGTTGGGCCCTCTAAGGATGGCGGGTTTGAGGACTTCGCTGGCTTTGAGGATAGGTGTTTGCTCTATGCCTTGATTCGCTGGTTGGGATGTGGGTAATGCTGACTGTTGCGCCAGTAGCGGAAGAGTTAAAAGGGCGAGCAGTATGGGGGTGGTTAATCGAGCTGAAGGTCTCATGATGTGGTTCTATCGTTATTCGTGTGTGGGCGCAAGACTAGAAGTCGGAGGGGCTGGGAGCTCGGCTTTATTCATTGATCACGCGCGCTTTGGGAGGGCGGTGAAAAATGGGGTCTTTTTTACCTCGTTTAGGGGCGGTAAAGAGTGATGTTTTCCACACTGGTTCGGATAGGTTTCCCGTGCCTTTGAATTGAAATAGTCCCATGAAAGGTCTGAGTGGAAGTGCGAACAGGCTGAATAGTCCACGGGCGTTCATGCGGACCATGATATCGATTTCTTTATTTTTGAGATTGATATTACCCTCGCCGGTGAATCGAAGGGATCGAGTGTTGGCGAGAAAGTTATCAGAGTAAACGATGCCATTTCGGATGCCATAGGTGCAGGAGGCATTTTCGGCTTGTTCATTGGTGGGGTTTTTCTTTCCGAGGAGGCCTCCGATGAGCGGAGTGAGTGGGCCTAACATGGGTATGGAAAAGAGATTGCCACGTTCTAATGCTATACCACCCTTGCCGTTGAATTTATCGATGGCGTTGCTTTGGCCGTTGAACTCAATGCGGCCTGTAATCAGGCCCCGCTCGCTTTTTTTGAAATGGTAGACTTGACCGAGGTCTTTGAGGTGCAGACGTGACCATTGGAGGGTGCCTTCGTAGAGGCGTTTTTTGGTTTGCACGGTAAGGCGCCCACTACAGGGGCCTTGGAAGGTGTGAAATGAGAGGTTGTTGACATCCACTCGTTGCTGTCGAATACGCACATTTCCGCGAAGTCGGCGCAAGGTGAGTGTTTCACCGAGAAAGTTGTAGTGGGTGGAGCTGGGGACGCGCACATCGATTTTGAAGTCAGTGCGGGCCTGGTCCTTGTTCATGTCAAACGAGCCATGGCCAATAAGGGTGGGGGGTCTGAAAAATTTGTATCGTTCACAATGGTCAGCTGCCTTGGTGGCAAAAAGCCGGACGACGGGGGCTGGCCACGCTGTGGTGTGGACATTTTTAATGTGCACCATGCGCTTCTTGTGATCGATTCTCACTTCATCGGAGTCTACTCGTGCCGACAGGGGGCCGCCGTATTTTTTTCTGAGCGCGTAATCGTGGTAGTCGAAGGTGAGGGCGACCTTAGTAAACGTGGTGTTTTTTGGGTTTGTTTGGTAGTGCGCTTTGACTTCCTTCATCGGCACACCTTTGTAGGTGAAGTTTTGTAATTTCCCGTGGCCTTCAAATGACCAATCACCGGAAGTGTTTTGATTGATGAGGCCTTGGGATGTTAGGACGATTCTCGATGACGGTGAGAAGGTGGCAAACTCGATGTGTTTTTTTGCGATGGGGCTTAAGATAAAGGGTTTGTAGGCGGAGGCTGGAAGGGAGGATTGAGCTTCGTAGCGGATGGTGCCGTCTTTGATGAGGACTCGCCCCTTGATTTCGCCCTCGGTGTGGCTGGCGCGTAGTTCGGTGAAATAGGCGTTCTGACCTTGCAGAGAGATTTCAGTTTCAAGTTGATTAAAGTGGGTTCCCAGATAGGTGAAATTATTAATTTTAGCGTGGCCTGTGAGTTGGATGCTCGGGTGGTGGTCTTCATCCAGAGTGATCGTGCCATTGCAGGAAATGGTGGGGGGGGATGAGAATGTCAGTTGCTGCAAGGGGTGGATTCCCAATAGCTTTCGCGCGAGAATTTGAAGGTGGAGGTTGGAGTTGGCTTGAAATCTGCCTTGCCGGGTGCTCGGTTGAAAATCTGCCCGACCTTCAAGTTTACCGGAGCCATCATCGAGGGAGATGCGATCCAGGGTCACGATCTTGTTGTTGTAGTCGCCTCGGATTTCGATGTCGTGAAGGATGACATCATCGCGCTCGAGTTCGTCGGCTGTGAGTGAAAACTCAAGATGTGCAGAGTCTGGGTTGTCGATGTTTCCCTCTGCGTAAATCCTGATGTGTGGTGGTTTTCCTTGTGGCCAGCTCCAGCGGCTAATTTCTTCGATGATTTTTGCGACAATCTTGATCCGAGTGATTCGCGCATCCTTGTGTGATTTGGGCTGGTCTTTAACGGATCCTAAATTGCTGCTCCAGATATGAGCATCGAGCGTGAGTTTGATCCCTGCGATGACTCCGGAGACATCGTGGGCTTCGATGGAATTTTTGTCCGGGAGAAACATATCGCCGCGCAGGTCATTGATGATGATGCGTGGGCCATCGGGTTCGTCGGGGTCCAGGGGCATTGAGATTTCGGCGTTGCTCAACGAGACATTATTGACCCGGATTTTGCCACGCATGAGCTTGGTTTTATCGACGTCAATGACGAGATGTTGGAGGGTGGCCATGGTTTCGGTGCGACTTTCATCCGTATAAATGCGCACACCTTCTGCGATCAAGCCGCGGGTGGGGCTGTATCGAAGGCTCTCAAAATCAGCGATAATGCCCAGATTCTCAAGTTCATGGGCAATTTTGTCGCGCCACTGGCTATTTCCTCCGGATTGGTTGAGGTAATAGGATCCACCTACCAAGATGCCCAAAAACAGTCCGAGCGTGATCAGGATGATCAGACGGAGGTTTTTGAAGATACGTTTGCGGAGCATTATTTGTTGAGCCTACATCAGATATGGCGGTGGGGAAATGCAAAATGATCCCGCCAGCCGAATCTGGAGATGGGGGCGATTTTTAGAATCAGGTGTCTTCCTTGTCGTCGTCGATCATCTCGTCGGCCTCAATGGCAGCCATGCGCTGTTGTTCCTCTTCATGGGAATGGATCAGCAAGCTGGCCTGGATCCCTTGGCGTGCAGCGGCGGCTTTCATCACGTTCCTGATGGCACTGGCTGTGAATCCATTGCGGCCGATGAGCATGGCTACATCCGACTGCGCGACGATGAGTCGGAAGCGAATATGGTTATCATCCACTTCAGCGACCCGGAGCTGGGCCTGATCCGGGTGGTTGATAAATTGTAATGTGATGAACTGGAGGAAGTCCTTGATTTGATCCGTAGTCTCACGCATGTGGATAGATTGAAATCTGTTTGGAGAAATGTCGAGCCAAACTCAACTCAAATATGAATTATGCTTAAACGCTGGGAAATCCTCAATTTTCTGGTTCAACCGCAGTCTTTTTGTATG
>CAYNNY010000186.1:0-5840 GCA_964398555.1 uncultured Verrucomicrobiales bacterium | reverse complement strand
GGCTGGTGGCCTATGGTTATTTACCCAGATTCTTCTGGACGTGTTCTTTGGCTTGCTTGGCTTTGTCGATTACTTCGTCGTCCTTATCACGGATGAGACGATCGAGGATGATGATGGACCATTGGTGCTTTTGGTTCGCCATGCCTCGGATGATTTGGAGTTTTTCCCGTTGGCTTTCAGCGACTTGAGCAAGTGAGTCCCAGAGGTCGCCCAGGTCATCAGCATCTCGGTCGCGGTCCATGCGAAGGAAGCTGTAGGCTGAATCGAACGCTTTTTTGCGTAGGTTGGAGCTGTCTATGTCCGAAATGAAATTGGTGAGAGTTTCAAACTGGGAATCATTTTCCCACCGGCCAAGAGCTGCGATGGCTGCATTTTGAAGTGCTTTGTCGTCAGAACTCAGTGCTTTGGATACTGTTTTCGCCGCTTGTTTACCTCCGGTGGAGGCGAGGAGGCGCAGCATGGTAAAGCGGGCTGAGTCATCAACGGCGGATTCGTAAAATCCTTGAATGGTGCCAGCGAATGGGTCTTTATCTGAAGCTTGGATGAGCAGTGTCGCCACGGCATTTTCGGCCGCTGTGCGAATGCTGTCTGATTCCGTGTTATTGATGAGATCTAGGAAATCATCAAAGTAGTCTTCAGCTTTGGCTCCCTTCATGGAGGCCTGGGCGGATTTGATCGCCTGGGCGGCTGCCGTTTTTTGATTGCTGTCCCTGGCGAACTCAAGCAGTGGCTGGATATTCGACGGGTTGGCGCGGTTGGAAATTACAAACTTAAAGAGGTCCGTCCGGATGCTTTGCGTCATGGGAACCGTGGTGATGTGCTTGATGATGATGGGATCGGCATCAAAGCCGTCACCTTGGGCAAAGGCCAGGCTTTTTCGGACGATTACGCGCTTCTTGTTGTCGTCGATGCTGGATGCGACGTTGAGCAGGGCGGTGAGTTCGCCTTTGCTGATGGTGAGTCCATCAGTGAGCTGGCCTGATTTGTCGAGCTTTTCAGCTTTTTCCATCACGGCTTTGTAGTTCTTGGCCTCTTTACGTTTGCCACTTTGGCTGTATATAATAGCGGCGGCAACAATGATCACCAAGGCGAGAAGTCCAATAATCGTCCACTTGGCAACGGGCGGGAGGCCTGTTTTTATTTCTTCAACGAGTGGTTGCTCAGCTGTCGCGGTGTCAGCTTGGGCTGCCGTTTCTGGATGCGCGGCTTGCTCCGTTTGCGGAGCTGTGGCGTACTGCGTGAGTTGTGGGCCGGTGGCAAATTGTGGTGCTGTGCCAGATTGAACCTGTTGTTGAACGGGTTGAGTCCCAGTGTGCACGTTGAGTCCCGCGTTTGGTGGTGCAATCGCTTGAGGTGAGGTCAGTGGGCTGACGGCAGCCGTTCCGGGAGCGGGCTGTGTGCCTACGGGGGCTGTACCTGAGGTGGGGAAGATGAGTTGGGGCGCTCCGTTTGCTAGTGTGACTGGCTCTACCGGGGCGGATCCAGTGGGATTCTCCGCAGAGACGGTGACGGGCTGGGTGGACTGCTGGTCAAGAAGGAGGAAGCGTCCGAGTGACTCGCGGGCATCTTGAGGGCGGGCTTTCATGTCCTTTTCGATGTGCCACATAATCCAGTCAGCACCCCATCGAGGGATGTCTGGACGGAGTTCGTGCAGGGGTGTTACGTGGTGTTGAAGGTGGCTGGCCATGACCATGGCGGCTGTTTCTCCATTGAAGGGATACTCGCCGGTCAGGGAGTAGTAGTAGAGACAACCCATGGAGTACATGTCCGTGCACTTATCCAGAGGGACGCGCTCGAACTGCTCGGGGGCCATAAAGAAGATAGATCCAAAGACGGCATCGCCGTGGGCGATAGTCTGGAGGGATGGCGCGGCCGAGAATTTGGCCAGTCCGAAGTCTACAATTTTAACTTGAAATTTTCCGGAGGGAAGCCAGCAAACCATGATGTTGCTGGGTTTGAGGTCGCGGTGAACGAGGTCGAGGTCCTGGGCGGCAATGAGGGCTTCCTGACTTTGCAGGGCCACTTCACGGAGGTCGTCCCAGGTCATGGTGGCGCGTTCAACCATTTCATCTAGGGTGCGGCCGTGAATGAGCTCCATCACAACGTAGGGGCCATCGGCATCCACTCCCGCATCATAAACGGTGACAATGTGGGGGTGCTGGACGGATGAAAGGGCGGTCGCCTCCTTCAATAGGCTCTTGGTGGCCTCTTCCTGATCTTCGTATCCGCCGTCGGCTAACACTCGTTTGATCGCAACGTCTCGGTTGAGATGAGTATCGTAGGCGTGGTAAACTGCTCCCACTCCGCCTTCTCCTATTTTACCTTTAATTTCGTAGCGCTCTGTGCTCATATTATCCTTGTTAAATAATCCGGTGCGCATTTTTAGTATGATTTTCTCACCTTGCAATGCTGAATTTTAGATATTAGCAGGTATTCGCTATTTAATTGAATATTTTGCTCTGAGATCGGGCGAAGTTTCTGTTGCGCGCCCGCATGGGTTGGTGGATACTCCGCGCGAGATGAGCGATAAAAAAGACAAGGATCTTCCGGATACCGATGAATTGCAGAAAATGCTGCAGAGCATGTTCGGTAAGTTAGGCGGTGCTGCGTCTATGCCATTTCCCGGGTTTGATCGGGATGAGTCTCAGGGCGATGTCCATGAGAATGAACCCGAAACCATGGAGATCAATGAGGCGGATGCCATTTTCGACTTCCACTATAAACCTCGCGATATCAAAGCTCATCTGGATCGGTTTGTCATTCGGCAGGATGAGGCGAAAAAAGCTCTCTCCATCGCGGTCTGTGACCACTACAATCACGCTAAATACATGCGCGGGCTGGAGCAGGAGCATGGAGGTATCCCAGATGGGATCGAATATCAGAAACAAAACGTCATCGTCGTGGGTCCCACAGGAGTGGGGAAAACTTATCTGGTCAAACATATTGCCGAGATGATAGGTGTGCCATTTGTCAAAGCGGATGCCACGAAGTTTTCGGAAACCGGCTATGTGGGTGGCGATGTGGATGATCTGGTCCGAGAGTTAGTGCAAAAGGCGGACGGCGACGTCGAGCTTGCTGAATACGGGATTATTTACATCGATGAGATCGATAAGCTCGCCGGCGGAGGCAACTCCATGGGGCGCGATGTCAGCGGTCGCGGGGTGCAGACGACGTTGCTCAAGCTGATGGAGGAGACCGAGGTGGCCGCGCGTAACCCGAACGACATGAAAGGCCAGATGATGGCGATGATGGATTTTCAGAATGGCAAGGAGGCTGGGAAGGACACCATTAACACCCGGCATATCCTGTTTATTGTGAGTGGCGCTTTTTCTGGGCTTGAGAAAGTCGTGAAAAAGCGGCTGCGCTCAGGGCAGATCGGTTTTGGCGCGGATATGACGGATCATCCGCTCGATGAAGAATTATTCGGTGAGGTCAATACTCAGGATTTTATCGATTTTGGTTTTGAGGCCGAGTTCATTGGTCGGCTTCCCGTGCGTGTGGTTTGTGAGAAGCTGGAGGCGAAAGATTTTGTGAATATCATGAAGAACTCGGAAGGTAGCCTTCTCCGCCAGTATGAGCGCGAGTTTGCCGCCTACGGAATTCAGGCGAAGTTCGAGGATTCCTCTATTGAAAAAATCGCGGAGCGGGCGGAAAAAGAAAACACCGGAGCTCGCGCTCTGATGACGGTGTGTGAGAGTTTATTGCGCGACTTCAAGTTCGAGCTTCCGGGCACGGCCGTCAGTGAACTCAGCATTGATGCCGATCTGATTGATAAACCCGACGAGGTGTTAGCCAGATACAGAGAAATGGGAAAGCGTGTCGATGTGGCGAAAGCTCGCGAAGAGGCCGATCTCTACTGCCGGGATTTTCATGAAAAGCATGGAATCCATTTAAAAATGACCGACGAGGGCGTTTCGCTCCTAGGGGCAGAAGCTGCTGATCAGGGGCGCAGCGTGTTGCAATTGTGTCAGCAGCGGTTCAAGGACTATCAATTTGGCTTAAAGCTGATTCAGGGGAATATTGGCCAGGATCAGTTCGAGATTGGAAAAGATGCGGTGCAAGATGCTGATCAATTTCTGAGTAACCGAGTGGTGCAATCCTACGCCGATGTGGAAGCGGTTAAGGAATCGGCCAAAAAGGGGAGAGTGAAAGACGCAGCCCAGTCCACTGAAGATCAATCGGTTTAACGCAGAAATGAGCTCTCATCATCACCATCACCACGACCACCATTCAGCTGACCATGTCAGCAGGGTGGATGTTCCTTGTTTGCTTTATGGGACGGTGGGTGTTGGCCTCGCCTTGGCGATGCAGGCTGTCGGGCTGCTGAAGCGGGGTGATGACTGGCTGTTAGGCGGGTTGTTGGGACCTGTGTTTCATAGTCAGATGCCAAGTGTTTTATCGCTCCCCGTGCTGATATTAGTGACGGCGGTTTTTTGTTTCGGCCTAGCCTTTGTTATTTTGGACACCGTGGGCACGGGACGGAGGACGTTGATCGGGGTGACGCTGCTTGTGCTCGTTTTGGCGATGGTGCCGACGATGGCGGTTTGGAATATCTACTTTTCACCTTTCTTGATTATCGTTGGGCTGTTTTGGTCCTGGTTCTGCACGATGATGTATGTCAGCCAGCACCTCATGCCCTGTGAGGCCGCGCATATTCCTCCCTCCATTTTAACGGTAAGTTCTGCTTACAAGACCCCCCCGGTTTCAGAAGAGAAAAAGGAGGTGAAGCAGGATGTGAAAAAGGGTCTTAAAGAAGATAAAGATAAAAAATATCAACCCAAGGCGCAGGAGCAGGAGCAGGTGAAGGGAAAGGAAAAAGTCAATGGGTAGAGCAGGGTTTCCAGAGCCGGTGGCAGATTTGATTGGTGAGCTGAAACGCTTGCCTGGGATTGGTCCTCGAAGCGCCGAGCGGGTTGCCGTTTGGTTGCTGCAGCATGACCGATCCAATTCTCAGGAACTCGCGGAGTCGATCCTCGAAGCGAAAGAACGGGTGCGCTCATGCGAGGTGTGTGGATTTTTTGCGACCTCGGACGGGTGCCCCGTCTGTGATGATGGCCAGCGCGATGAATCTCAGCTCTGTGTGGTGGAGCAGGCGACGGATGTTCTGCCGATGGAAAGGGCCGCCGTCTTTTCCGGTTACTATCATTGCCTCGGTGGTAAGTTATCACCGCTGGATAATGTTACTCCGGATGATCTCCGAATTTCCTCATTGATGAGGCGGGTGGATACCATTCCGGGGGTGGAGGTGATTCTTGCTCTGGGGGCTGATGTTGAGGGTGAAGCCACATCGAACTATCTTGCTGAAATGCTGACCTCACGCGATTGCAAAGTGACCCGCATCGCCCAAGGCCTCCCGGCCGGTGGTGGGCTGGATCATGCTGATGAACTCACCTTGATGCGCGCCATGCAGGGGCGACGAGAGGTGGAGCGATGATAAAGGAGATTTCCGCTTTCAAAGCGGATGGGCGGTGTTGATATTGATGGTGGCATATCGATTAGGCAAAACTTCTTGATAGTCGGTAATCATTAACGAAATGGAGACTGTACACGGCCCCTTACCTACTGTCTTATTTCTAGCAAGTAGAAGGAGAATCACCCACTTCATCTGCCTTTCCTGATTGTTAATCATCAGGTGATAACTGATATGGGAGTCAACGAGCAATACTGTTAGGATAGATCACTAGATTCTTCGCATTCAAAACTACACGACTATCTAGCTATTCCACATTAATCTTGATGCCACGGAAATTTGTTCGCGCACATCTGACAACGAGGATGAGTAATCACCGAAGAGCATCTTCCCATATCGTTCGGACAGCTACGAATCGGCTCGACAGATG
>CAYNNY010000185.1:2125-5938 GCA_964398555.1 uncultured Verrucomicrobiales bacterium | reverse complement strand
GTCCTATTGTGTCATGAGTAATCACTTCCACGTCCTTGTTGAGGTGCCTCCTAAGAAAAAAGGAGCGTCTATTGCAATGACAGATGAGGTGTTTTTGGCCAAAATCAAAGCGATGTATTCGCCACAGCATTATATGGATGTGGAACAAATGCTGGAACGATTCAGGGCATCAGGCTCAGATTTAGCCGCTCTGGAGCTAAAGG
This sequence comes from uncultured Verrucomicrobiales bacterium, assembly GCA_964398555.1. Taxonomy (GTDB): domain Bacteria; phylum Verrucomicrobiota; class Verrucomicrobiia; order Verrucomicrobiales; family Akkermansiaceae; genus Oceaniferula. The sequence goes on along the minus strand of CAYNNY010000185.1, from coordinate 5,735 downwards.
CTAAATATACGCGAAGGATGCACGATCTATCCGAGTTTATGAAGGGACTGAAACAACGATTTACCCAGTGGTTTAACGGGCATCATGAGCGGCGAGGAACCTTGTGGGAAGGTCGTTTCAAGAGTGTGCTGGTGCAGGATGGCTATGCTGCCCGAGTGATGGCTGTTTATATTGATTTGAATCCGATCCGTGCCGGAATGGTGGAGAAGCCGGAGAACTATCAATGGTGCTCCTACGGCGAGGCTATCAGGTCAGGCAATAGCAAGTTGGCTCGGGCTGGGTTGTGTCGCGTGCTGGGGATAAGTCAGCGGGAAACATCGAACCCAAAAGGCTTAATTTCTCAAAAAGAGGATGAGGAATCAATGAACATGATGGATCGCTACAGGATGATGCTTTTTTCCGATGGCGAAGAGGTATTTGCGGACAAACCAGAAACGGGTGAGGTGGGCAAACGGGTTCGAAAAGGCTTTAAACGTAAGTTGGTGAAGAAGGTTCTTGCGAAGGGTGGAAAGCTTTCGCTAGGCGAAGCTCTGCGGTGCCGAGTGCGGTATTTCAGCGATGGGATGACGGTGGGTAGCAGGGAGTTTGTCGACGAACTCTTTGAGTCTGCACGTGAACGATTCAGCAAAAAGCGTAAAACCGGAGCGCGACCAATGCGAGGTGTAGGCTGGAAAAAGAAAGATCATCGCTTGTATTCGATGAGACAATTACGGAAGAATAGCCTGGGCTGATAGAATCTGAAGACGCCAGCTAGTGCTCCAAGATTTCATTACCGAAGCGGCTCGGGTGTGAGTGGCTTGCTATGAGCGTCCAGCATTTGGAGGCTCATCATACTTTTGTCGGATTTGGGGTTGCTGTATTTCCAGACGATTTGTTTGTCGCGTGTGATTTCGAACAACCCGACTTGGCCGCCTTTTTTGTAAGCACTATACACTCCTGCAGTTAGGTTTCCGTTGGCCTGGACGTGGATGCCGCACATCGAGTTGATTTTGATGCCTGGAATGTCATCGGCTGAAAATTGCCAGACAATTTTCCCTTGGGGGTCGAACTCAGTGATCTGGTTGATGTGTCCAACCAATGTGTTTCCATTTTTTAAGCGGATGGCTGAAAAGGCTATATTGTCGACCTTGACTTCGAAAACCACCTTGCCTTCGGGTGTGTATTCTCGGACGAGGTGTTTTCCGGAGTGGCAGACGAGGTAGTTGCGGTTGCTGAGTTTGCGCACCATACGAAGGTTGTGGTGGCTGCCTGCTTGATAGAGGGGAAGTTGCAGCTCAAAAGCTATGTTGCCATCTCGGGTGAGTTCGAGAATTTTTCCCGTTGAATTTTCGCCCACGAGGATACGGCCATTTTTGAGCGGCTGGCAGCCAAAGACGCCACCTCCTTTTTTGATTTTTGGTTGGTAGGTGAAAACCACCTTGCCGGTGGTTGGGTCGACTTCGGTGACTTGGTTATCTGAAAATAGAACGTGGCCATTTTCAAGCATCCAGCAGTCGCTGACGTTGCTTCCTGGATGCTGCCAGAGCACTTTCCCTTCTGGGTTCATCAGGATGACGCGGCGTGATCCTGTGGCGAGGATGTTACCCGACGGTTTGCCAGTCATGACGGGCGTGGGTGATGGTTTTAATTTTTCAGGAGCCGCGGTGGTGATGCACGCGGAGAGGATGAGAATCAGGGCGGTGAGGATTTTTTTCATGCTTTTACTTTTTATTAGTCTTTCGCGGCCTTGGGGTCGAGGGCGTCTCTTAGTCCATCGCCTAGGAAGTTCAGGGCGAAGAGGGTGAGGGAGAAGAGGACGCTTGGGATGATGAGTAGGCTGGGGTGGGTTTCCATGTAGTTGGCGCCGTCTTTGAGTAGGATGCCCCATGAGCTGTTGGGGGCTTCGACACCGAGTCCGAGGTAGGAGAGGGAGGCTTCGTAGAGGATGAAGCCGGGCACGGTGAGGGTGGTGTAAACGATGATGGGACCCAGCATGTTAGGCATGATGTGGCGTAGGAGGATTTTGGTGTGGGAGAGGCCAAGGGAGCGGGCGGCTTCGATGTATTCGAGGTTTTTAATCGACATCACTTGCGCGCGCGCCATGCGGGCCATGGTCAGCCATCCGAGGGCGCCGATGGCGATGAAGAGGGGAATGAGGTTGGTGATTTTTTTGACTGTTTCGGTGTCCATTTTCCAGTCGGTGACCATGACTTCCGCCAAGCTTTTGGTGTGTTCTGAGATGAGCAGGGAAAAGAGAATGACGAGCATGAGAAAGGGGAGTCCGTAGAGGACATCGACAATGCGCATCATGATGCCGTCCGTGCGCCCTCCGACGTATCCGGAGATGGATCCCCAGAGGAGGCCAATCACGAGGGAGACGGAGGTGGCGACAAATCCAACCAGGAGTGAGATACGTCCGCCGTAAACGACACGGGCCAAGAAGTCGCGGCCGGATTGATCGGTGCCGAGCAGGTGTTGGCCACTGATCGTTGCGAAGGTGTTATTGAGGTTCTGGGTGTTGGGATCTTGAAAGGAGAAGAGGATGGGGGCGACAAAGCAGAGGGTGAAAATGAGACCGATGACCACGGCGCTGGCCACGGCCATGTGATTTTTTCGCAGCCTGAGCCAGGCATCATTCCAGAGTGACTGGCCGGAATCTTTGTGTTTTTTGCTCGTTTTACTCATAGCTCTTATGACTTTCTCAGTCTTGGGTTGAGGAGTATGAGGGCGAGATCTGCCATGAGATTGGCGATGACGATGAGGATGCCAAAGAGCAGAACCACGCCTTGGAGCATGGTGTGATCGCGGGCGGTGGTGGCATTGATAAAATGCTGTCCAAGGCCGGGGACTTGGAAGATGGTTTCTACGATGAATGATCCACTGACGAGCATGGCGAAGGCTGGGCCGACGTAGGCTACGGCAGGGATGAGTCCGCCTCGGAGGGCGTGTTTGATGACGACTCTGCTAGGTGAGAGCCCTTTGGCGTGGGCGGTGCGGATGTAGTCTTGATTGAGAACTTCTAACATGCCTCCTCTGGTGATGCGGGCGATGTAGGCCGCGGTGGCTAGCCCGAGTGTGATGGAGGGGAGTATCCAGTCGAATGGATCGCCCCAGCCTGCGACTTTTAAAGTGACCGAGTGGCTGGCGATGCCCATGGCTAACAATGGCCCAATGACAAAGGATGGGATGCTGATGCCGAGCATGGCGGCGGCCATGGTGGAGTAGTCGATCAGTGAGTTTTTTTTCAGAGCTGAAATGACGCCGGCGGGAATGCCGATGCCAAGGGCGATGATCATTGCGGCCACGCCGAGGGTGAGGGAAACGGGGAAGGCGTGGCGGATGATGTCGATGACAGGGCGGCCATTTTTAGACATGGATCCTCCGAGGTCTCCTTGGCTGAGGTTCTTGAGGTAATAGATATATTGTATGGGCACGGGTTCATCGAGGTGGAAGTAGGCTCGGTTTTTTTCGACGATGTGCGGCGGGAGCACGCGGTCATCAGTGAGCGGATCACCAGGCATCATTCGCACGAGGAAAAAGGTGAGCGTGATCAAACAGAGAAGAATGATCAGACCTTGTCCAAGTCTGGAGAGGATGGTGGAGAACATGGTTTCGGGAGACGGGAGACGGG
>CAYNNY010000185.1:0-2025 GCA_964398555.1 uncultured Verrucomicrobiales bacterium | reverse complement strand
TTGCCTGCGGCGCTCGACAGGATTAACTGGATTTTTGCAGGATTTAACAGGATTTTTGTTGGGTGCCAGAATGTGCATTCCTAATTCATCATTCGTAATTGGAGCGAAGCGACTGATGCCTGCGGCGCTTGACAGAATTAACGGAATTTTTCAGAATTGCTTGAGTTGAGGATTTTGGTTGATTGGGGCGAGGTGGCTCAATTAAGGTGGAGTGCTGGGCTCCTTTAAAGTAGGGCGAGTTTGTAACTTGCCGACTGGATAATGCCCGAAGAATTATGTCAGAAGCATGGGCTGCTGCGCGACGCTCGACAGGAAGCCGACAGCTTACAAAGTTGTCCTACTTTCGTTGGGTTGGTTTTTGGAGTTTGATGAATTTATACGGGTGGTTGTTGAGGATGAGTGGGTGCCAGCCTTGGACGGAGGGGTGGAGGAGGTAGTTGGTGGTGGTCCAGTAAACGGGGAGGATGGGCATTTCTTTGAGAAGGATGCTTTCGGCTTCGGCTAGTAGTTGGAATCGCTGTTCGGGGGTGGGGCTGGTTTCGGCTTTTTTGAGTAGGGCATCGTAGGTGTCATTGGCCCATCCGGTGCTGTTGTTTCCTGCGTCTTTGATCCAGACTTCGAGAAAGGTGGTGGGGTCCGGGTAGTCGCCAATCCATGAGCTGACGCAGAGGTCATAGTTTTGTTGGTGCCGGGATTGGAGGTGGGTTTTCCACTCTTGTTGTTGGATGGAGATATGGAGGCCGAGGTGTTTCTTCCACATGTCTTGATAGGCTTCGCTGAGGCGTTTGGAGAGATCGCGGTCGGCGGTGAGTAGGGCTATTTTGGGAAACCCTTCGCCGTTGGGGAATCCGGCATCGGCGAGGAGTTGGCGGGCTTTTTCAGGATTGAAATGGATGCTGTCAGGCGGGGTGTAATCGCCAATGGGCGGGGTGAAGCCGTAGGCGGGGAGCTGCCCACCTTTGGCGACGCTATCGATGATGGCTTGTTGATCGATGGCGAGAGCGAGGGCCTGACGCACTCGGGGGTCGGTGAGGCCGGGGCGGTTGACATTGCAGCGGACAAAGTAGGTGCCGAGGTAGGGTTCTTGGTGAAGGCTCTCAGGGTAGTGCTTGCTAGAGTATTCGATCATTTCTGGGGCGAGCCCGTAGGTGCCGTGGATTTGCTGGTCGAAAAACATACGGGCCTCGGTGTAGCTGTTGCTGATGGGGAGGAAGCGGATACTCTTGAGGGAGACTTGCTGACTATCCCAGTAGTTAGAGTTTTTTCGGACGGAGATGTAATCGTTGAATTTCCACTCATCGAGTTCGAATGGTCCGTTGGAAACGAGGTGGCCGGGATCGGTCCATGAGGTGTATTTCTCTGCCATTGAGCCATGGCTGAGGATGGTGTGTTTGGGCACGGGGAACCAGCTGAAGTGTTTGGTGAGCTCCGGTAAAAAGGGGATCGGTGCCCGGGTGGTGATTTGTAGGGTGTGGCAATCGAGGGCTTTGACGCCAACGGTGGAGAAATCTTTGGTCTCACCTTTGTTAAAGCTCTCAGCCCCTTTGATAAAGTAGAGCATGGTGGCTGACTTGGCTGCGAATTCGGGATCGAGAATGCGCTGGTAAGAAAAGAGAAAATCTTCTGTGGTGAGCGGTGTGCCATCGGACCAGAGGCCCTTTTTTTGCAGGTGGAACGTCCAGACGGTGAAGTCAGTATTGCTGCTCCACGAGGTGGCGGCACCCGGTAGTGAGCTGCCGTCTTTTTCTGGGTCTTCGCTGCAAAGCCCCTCGAAGAGGGCGCGAATGATGTTGTTTTCGGGGACGCCCGAGACAATTTGCGGGTCGAGCCCTTCTGGCTCTGAGCTGTTTGCGAGAATGAGGATTTGCTCTTCGCTCGCCTTTTCCACCGGTGTGCGGTCGCTGCATGAGCCACAGACGAGAGCCAGAAATGCGGTGGCGCAGGTGGCGATGATTAAGGGCAGGAACGGGCGGGGCATCCACAGAAGCTTGGCTTTTTTTGATGGCAATGTGGAGTCTTTTTTTT
>CAYNNY010000184.1:1446-5976 GCA_964398555.1 uncultured Verrucomicrobiales bacterium | reverse complement strand
CGGTGCCAAAAGAAAATAACGCGGCCTACTGCACAGCTAGAAAACGAATCCGCCTGTAGGGCTGATTCATGCAGCACGGCGTCTTCAAAATCTGATATCCCATGGGAAAGCGAGTTATTCAAAACGGCTTGATTCACAGGGGCGATGCCAAAGATCGACATCAGTTCGGCAATTTTCAACTCTCGATGATCTTGCTGTCCTCACCCTTGAGTCGAGCGACCGAGTAGTGGGGGTCATCGGGGAGCACCTCGATATCCACGAGTTTGCCGGCACGTTCAAGCATTTGGCGGCAGTCGGGCGACAGGTGGCGAATTTTTAGAGTCTTCCCTGCATTACGATAGCGCTCACCAAGGGCATTGATCGACTCCAGTCCCGAGAGGTCGCAGACGCGGGCCTCTCCGAAGTCGATGACGATATTGGGCACGTCGGACTTTGCTTGGAATCGATCTGCAAACTCACGCACCGAGCCGAAGTAGAGCATGCCTTCGACGCCGTAAATGCGCTCGTCCGGTGTGTCCTTGTGCATGGTGACGGTGATATGCTTTGAGCTTTCCCAAGCAAAAACAAGGGCGGAGAGCACGACGCCGACAAAGACAGCAAGTGCCAGGTTATGAGCAAAAATAGTCACCAAGGTCACGGCGAGAATGACGAGCATTTCCGAAGCGGCAATCTTGCCAAAGCTGCGGAAGGTCGACCACTCGAAGGTGCCGATCACCACCATGAACATCACGCCGACGAGGGCCGCGATCGGGATCTGCACAATCACGGGGCCACCCACCATGATGAAGATGAGAAGGGCCAGGGCGGAGACCACGCCGGAGGTACGTCCGCGTCCGCCGGATTTCATATTGATCAGCGACTGCCCTATCATGGCGCAACCACCCATGCCACCGAAGAGTCCGGAGAGAAAGTTGGCTGCTCCCTGGGCAACGCTTTCGCGGTTACCTTGGCCTCGGGTCTCGGTGATTTCATCGATGAGCTGAAGCGTCATCAACGACTCGATAATACCGACCATGGCGACGAAGAAGGCGGTCTGAAGAATAAACTGCCAGTGATCGGCCCAGACGATATCGCTCGGCCACTGAGGGAGTGGGAAACTGCCGCTGAGGGTCCCGCTTCCTGTTTGCTCCTTGAGAATATCACTGATGGTGCGCGCATCCATCACAACGTAAGAGAGGAGGCCCACCACGATAATGGCGGCGAGGGTGGATGGAATGACTTTCGTCAACTTGGGTAAATACTGAATAATCAACATCGTCAGCACAATCAACCCGACCATAATGTAAAGCGCATTTCCCTGCATAAAGACGCCATCGGCTTTAAAGAAATCGATTTGCCCCAAGGCAATCACCACCGCGAGTCCATTCACAAATCCAATCATCACTGGGTGAGGGACGAGTCGGATGAAACGGGCGAGTTTCAAAACACCAAAGAGAATCTGGATAACGCCGGCCACCATGATGACCGCAAAGAGAAACTGAAGTCCCAGCCCGTCTGCAATGTTATTGCCATAGATCACGGCCGAGCCTGCCACCACAGCAATCGCTCCCGTCGCTCCGGAGATCATTCCGGGTCGTCCACCGAGAGCGGAGGTGATGAATCCCATAAACACGGCAGCCCAGAGACCGACGAGCGGGTCTACTCCGGCGATGAATGAGAAGGCGATCGCCTCAGGAACGAGGGCCAAGGCGACGGTCAGGCCGGACAAGGTGTCGTCCTTCAGATTGCCATTTTTTTTCGAAAAGAGATGAAACATAATGAGTTGCGTGGTTTGGGTTCGGGCCAGTTCTGGCGCGTGGGGAGAGGCACGCGGTAGTGGCAATGATGCTTGATGGCAATCATCAACTTTGTAAAAATCTCGTCATGCGTCCCAGATTTCACAGCGTGAGAGCGCGTATTTTTTTTGCCTGCTCTAAGATATCCGTCTCGCCAGCTGCATAGAGCGCGGAGGCGATGCCGGCGGCCTGTCCAGTGGCGAAACATGTGCCCATCACGCGAACAGATGCCAATGCGCGATGAGTAGCGGATAGGCATCGACCTGCGAAATAGACCCCGGGAATCTCTTGACTGGTCAGGGATCTGAGTGGGATTTGCGACGCCGCCATTTGATCAAAATACTGAAATCTAGCTCCTCGAGTCGTTTCTCGCAACTCGATGGGCCACGTGGCATAGGCGACGGCATCATCAAATTCCCTCCCCGAGATCAGATCGTCGCTCGTCAGTATGTATTTTCCAAGCCATCGGTAACTTTCCCGCACGCCGATCTCATCGGGGAATCGGACTTGGGAGGACTGGTGAAAACTGGGGTAGCTAGATTTCAAAAACTCGCAAAGCTGAAATGCCAGCTCTTGGCCGCTATCTGATATTTCCTTTCGCGACTGAGCTAGGCTAGGATCCCAGGCATATTCGGAGCCGTCTAGATCGATGCTAAAAAACACCTCTCCTGCACGAGGTGATGGCCGCATCGAGACCCCCATCGCAGCTTGGGGTAACTCCCCCGCTTTGACGGCGTGAGCGATATCTAGAGCGAAACGCATCCGGAAGGATTCATCCGCGGCGTCTTTTCCCACATTCTGGAGGGAGAAAATAAAAGAGGGGCGTTGGAGTCGCGGCAACTCGGCTTGCACACGTGTTGCCTGCAAGTATTGAGCCGCCACGGCATTGGCGGAGCAATCCACCAGACTCCGGCAGCTCATCGATTGCTGCGATCCCTCAGAGCTTATCATGAGAGTAAATCCCCCACCCTCCTTTTGAACAATCCCTACACACTCGGATTGAAGGAGCAGCGTGAGCTGGGGTGATTCTGCCCTCACCATTTCCTTGGCAAGCTGGTCAAACGCCTCTGGCCGTTGCGGCAGCACGTAGACCCGACCCATTTTTACGGGGCCGTCCAAACCTGTGCGCTCACGCATGGCTGTCTCAATTTCTGCAGGCAGTCCAGCATTTGCCACCACGGGTGGCCGTGATGTGTCTGGCAAGTAAAGCCCGCAAAAAGTATGCACCATCGCCAAAGATCCCATGCCTCCGAGTTTGTCGGATTTCTCAATCAGAGCCACGCGAGCGCCTTGCCGGGCTGCAGCGATGGCGGCGCAAATACCCGCGCTTCCTCCTCCGATGACGATGATGTCCATGTCCTCTTGAGCGATCACAATGTCTGTTTCTTGAGGATCAGGTCCTCGATTGATCGGAGCGATTGAAAATTCTCCCGTCCGAGATCGGCAGGTTCCAGGCGGATGCTGAAGGATTCTTCGAGCAGCAGAATCAGCTGCATGAGCGCCATCGAATCCAAACCTTCGAGGTAAAGATCAGATTCGTCGCCAAAGGAGGCGGGTAAAGGAAAGAGCTGCTCGGAGATGAGTTCGCGAAGGGTGATGAGCGTGGAGGACATAAGCTGCTATTGGATGCTATCAGGCGATTTGTCTTTTCTTTTGTTTGTGAGCAAACACGGATTTCTCAAAAAGAAGCAAGAGCCCGCCCACAAGCCCCCAGAATACATGAAACAAAAATCCGATCAAGGAGGCAGAAACCACGGAGGCCGATGAGACGTCCGTCATCCCACTGAGCAGAAACTCAAAGGTTTTTTCCCTCACTCCCAAGCCTGAGATCGAGATCGGCAGGGAGGTGGCTACATCCACAACTGGCATTACCGTTAGCACCGTTCCTACTGGCAATGGCTGATCGACAGTGTGGAGCGCTGCGTAGAACGACATAAAAAAGGAGAGGGAAAGTAACAGAGAAATCATCAAGGCGCGGAAGGCTATTTTTTTCTGGTTCTGAAAAACATGCACCGCTGTCACCATGGAATCGACATGCTGATAGCTTGCCAGTTTGGGAAATTTTGACTTAAACCATCGATGCCGTTTCTCCGAGCTGGTGAAAAACATCAGAAAGATCAAAAGCAGCATCACAAGCTGAAACGCCGTGCCGTAGATGAGCACTTGTCGCACCACCTCATTCTCCACCGCCCCAATGATGCCGCCGCCCCAGGCAAAGATGAGAAAAATCAACCCGCACGACACGAACCCGACCAAGTGATCCATCAAGAGAACCATTGCGATGGTTATTTTCTGATGAGGGTATCGGCGCATCACCCCGATCATTTTCACAGCATCCCCGGCGGCCACACTCAGTGAGGCGATGTTGAAAAGAGCTGCGATAAATGTCAGCTTGCAGATATACGCAAACGAGACCGGGATCGATTGCGCACGAAGAAGGATGTAATACCGCAGAGATCCCGCAACAAGACTGAGACCGGCAAAACCCAACCCCGCCATCACCCACAGAGGTGATTGTAAGGCCTTGATAAAATGGCACTTGAGCGCAGCGGGGTCATCGATTTGACTGAATGCCCAGTAAAGAAATGCGCAGGTGCTGAGAAGTTTAATCAGGAAGACGATCGCAACCTTCAGATGAGATACCTCAGATTTCATATTACCCAGCAGTCGAAGGTCTTGGGTTGAGCGGAGCGGCTTGGGATTCCCTGTCTGCGATAGAGGTCAGGGAGAGATTGCGGAAGAGCAATTAAGCCTT
>CAYNNY010000184.1:0-1346 GCA_964398555.1 uncultured Verrucomicrobiales bacterium | reverse complement strand
GCTGGGTTTGCCGCATTGGCGGTGATCGCGGCGGCGATGGTATTGACCGATTGAAGAACGCCTTTGGCGGCTTCGGCATCGGTGAGTTTCAGGCCGAAATGTTTTTCGATGGCAACCACAAGTTGGAGCGCATCCACGGAGTCCAGCCCTAAACTATCTTCGCCCATCAGAGGCATTTCGTCCGCAATTTCATCCGTCGTTTCATCGAGCATGAGTTCGTCAACGAGCACATCTTTGATCTTCTGGTGGAGGTCGGAGGAGCTGGGCATGGTAGATTGATTAAAAGATGCCGCCGTCGATTTTCAGCGTCGAGCCAGTGATATAAGCCGCGTCCGAATTTGCAAGAAAAAACACGGCGCTCGCCACCTCCTTAGGCTTGCCAAATCGACGCATCGGAATGGATTTTTTCAATGCCTTCGCCTGGTCGGCACTCATGTGATCCAGGGCGGCCGTCTCGACATACCCCGGGCAGAGGGCATTGACGGTGATGCCCATTCTGGCGACTTCTTTGGCAAGGCTCTGGGTCATCGCCACCACTCCGGCCTTGGCCGCGGCGTAGTTGGTTTGGCCGAGTGGTGCTAAAAGTGCGCTCAGTGAGGCGATGTTGATGATACGTCCAAAGCGACCCATCATCATACCCCGGATCACCGCTTGAGAACCGAGAAAAGCAGCATTGAGGTTGGTGTTGATGACATCGTCCCATGCTTGCTTGGGCATGGATGCGAGCAGGTGATCATCGTGGTGGCCGGCATTGTTCACCAGCACCGTGACCACGCGCCCGTCCTTTCCCACCGATTCCAGAGCTGCGGCCCAAGCATGTTCATCCGTCACGTCGAGGGTGAGCGTGGCGCAGCGGTCCGGATATTCGGTGGTGAGCTTTTCCGCCATTCCCCGATTCGCCCGCACGCCAAGATAGACATAGCTGGAGTCGTCATGACTGAGAAAATACCGCGCAATGGAGAGGCCCAAGCCTCCGTTGGCACCGGTGATTAAGATCGAAGGCGTGAGTGATTCGGACTTTGACATAGGCTGAGGATCGATGAAATGAGGCAGACAGGTTGCCTGCGGCACTGACAGCATTAACAGGATTTTTCCAAGATTTAACAGGATTTAAAATCCTCAAAGACGAAGACTTGATGAAAACGTATCGACTCAATCTAAAATCATCATGTAAATCCTCTCGGCTAAACCGAGCTCTGAACGTGTGTTGATTACTGCCGCTAAAAAAAGATGCCGGGCAACTTACAGTCATTAAATTCACTGTTAAATCAACGATTTTTACTGATGAGAACCTCTATTCTGCCGATCAATGCCCACATACTTGCTGGCAAAACCAGCCGACTTAG
>CAYNNY010000183.1:0-6002 GCA_964398555.1 uncultured Verrucomicrobiales bacterium | reverse complement strand
CAAGCCAAAGAACACGTCCAGAAGAATCTGGGTAAATAACCATAGGCCACCAGCCTCAGCTAACATTTCCTGATTGACCTCACGGCCATCCCCTAGTTTAACATCTGGGTGATGGCCTGATTTTTTTCCGCCTGCAGCCGCATCAACACCACCCACTTTCACATGATGAAACTTCCACTCTTCCACCTCTCAGCCCCAGCTATCGCACGGGTTCTCGCTCTTTGCTCGCTGCCTTTCATTTCCTCCTGCGGCAAAAAAAATGAATTTGCCCCGCCGCCACCGATGACTGTAGGCGTGCAAACTCCGATCATCCGGGATCAGCCCACCTATTTTGAATTTCCCGGACACCTCGTCGCGATGAAAACCGTGCAGCTCCGGGCCAGGGTCAAAGGAATTCTCAAAACCATCACCCCCGATTTCAAAGCCGGCCGCAAAGTAAAAAAAGGCACGGTGCTTTTTAAAATTGATGACGTGCAGTATCGCTCGGCCCTCAATGTGGCTGAAAGTAACCTATCCAAAGCGAAAGCCGATCTCCATATCGCAGAGATCACCCTCACCCGCCGCAACACCGCAGCGGAAGCCATTTCCAAAATCCAAATCGATATCGCAGCAGCCGACGTCGAAGCGGCCAAAGCTATTGTTCAATCAGCCGAGGCCAGTGTTATTGAAATGAAAGATACTCTGAGTTGGTGCACCATTAAAGCTCCATTTTCAGGTCGAATTTCAGAACTTGAAGTCGATCAATTCAACCTCGTCGGAAGCAATGGTGAAACAGAACTCTGCACCATGGTCAGCGATGAGAAACTCCGCGTTTACTTTGATATCAACGAGCGAGCCGCCCTTAACTTCCTCAAAAACCGCAACTCAGAAAACGAGCAACAAGCCGACCCCGTTCTCGTCACCCTCACACTGGCCAACGGAGAAGTTTACCCTCACCCGGCTGCTATCGACTACGCCGATGTGCAAGTCGACAGCGCCACAGGTACAGCCCGCATCCGCGCCATCGTGTCCAACCCCGATGAAGAACTCGTTTCCGGACTGTATGTCCAAGTCAAAATCCCCAACCCCGACCCAGGAAAAAACTCCATCCTCATCCCCAACATCGCCATTCAGCGCGATCTCGGAGGTGATTTTGTGCTCGTCGTCACCTCCGAAAATAAAGTGCAACGCCTCAATATCACGCTCGGTGAACGTGTGAATCACCTCTGCATCGTCAAAAAAGGTCTTGCGGGAAAAGAAAAAATAATCACCCAAGGCTTCCAACGTGTTCGAGAGGGTATGACAGTGGCCCCCGAGCCAGTGAAAGCTCAGCCAGAAAAGTCTGATAATGCTGTCGAATCGCCTGAATCAGCTCAATAGGGCACCCCCAAATCCACCGCGCATTATCCAGCCACGAGCCAAATGCCCGCACACTTTCTTTTTTGCCATGTTCAGTGAATTTTTCATCCGCCGCCCGATCTTTGCCTCGGTCATCTCCATCGTCATTATCGTTGTCGGTATCGTGGGTCTGCTCGCCCTGCCCGTTGCCCGCTACCCAGAGATCGCACCACCCACCATCTCCATCACCGCGAACTACCCCGGTGCGGACGCGGCCACCGTCTCCGACACCGTGGCCGCCCCCATCGAAACCGAGGTCAATGGCGTGGAAAATATGCTCTATATGTCATCGGTCTGCGGAAACGACGGCTCGATGACACTCACCGTCACCTTTGAATCAGGAACCGACCTCGATATTGCCAACGTTCTGGTGCAAAACCGAGTCACCCTCGCCGAGGCCCGCCTCCCCGAGGAAGTGAAACGACAAGGCGTCAGCGTTAAGAAAAAATCCTCTGACATCACCCTCTTTATAGGAATAACCTCCCCCAAAGATCCCCAAACAGGCAAATCCAAATACGACGCCGCCTTCCTCTCCAACTATGCCACCCTCAACCTTCGGGATGAACTCTCCCGCGTCAATGGCGTGGGCGATGTGCGCGTATTCGGAGTCGGCGAACTCTCCATGCGCCTCTGGCTCGATATGGATAAACTCACCACTCGGGGGCTGACACCCGCCGACGTTGTTGCCGCAGTCCAGCAACAAAACGTGCAAGTGGCCGCCGGTCGTATCGGCTCGCCGCCCACTCCAAAATCGGGCTCCGATCTCGAATACATCGTTACCACTCCAGGCAGACTCATTACCGTGGAGGAGTTTGAAAACATCATCCTCAAAACCACCAAAAACAAACACGTCCTGCGTATCAAAGACGTCGCACGGGTCGAAGAGGGTTCTGATAGTTATAACTTCTCATCCACCGTCAATGGTGAAAACTCCGCAGCCATAGCGATTTACCAAATCCCAGGCTCTAATATTATCGATGTGGCCGAAGGCGTTAAAGCCAAACTCGCCGAACTTTCCCACGATTTTCCGGAAGGCGTCGAGCAACAGGTTGTTTACGATGCCACCGCCGTGGTCAATGCCTCCATCAAAGAGGTCGTCGTCACCCTGATCATCACTCTTCTGCTCGTAGTGCTCACGGTTTACATCTTTCTCCAGAGCTTCCGCGCCACCATCGTTCCCACAGTCACTATCCCAGTATCCCTCATTGGCACCTTTGCCGTGCTCTTACTCATGGGCTATTCTATTAACCAATTCACTCTTTTTGGCCTTGTCCTCGTCATCGGAATTGTAGTGGACGATGCCATTATCGTCGTCGAAAATGTCATGCGCCATATCGAGGAAGGAAAATCCCCCCTCGACGCCTCCATCATCTCGATGCGTGAAGTCTCCGGTCCAGTCATTGCGACCACTCTCGTATTACTCGTCGTTTTTGTACCCACCATCTTCATCCCCGGCATCACCGGCACCTTGTTCCAGCAATTTGCCATCACCATTTCCATCGCCACCCTCTTCAGCTCCCTCAACGCCCTGACGCTCAGCCCAGCACTCTGCGCCATCCTCCTACGCAAAAACACAAAAGCACCCAGCAAAGTTTTCGGTCTGTTTAACCGGGGAGTCGAAAAATCCACTTCCGCTACCGCCTCGGCTGTGCAGACGGCCATCCGCCGCTCACTCATCGGTGCCGCGATCTTTGCCGTCCTCGTCACCCTCGCCATCATGGGATTTGGGAACCTTCCCGGCGGATTTGTCCCTCAGGAAGATGAAGGATACTGTATGGTGAACGTCCAGCTTCCCGATGGTGCCTCACTCGAACGCACCGAAATCATGATGGCCCAGGCATCTGCCGCCATTGAAAAAATTGAGGGTGTCAAAAATATCCTTGCCGTAGGTGGATTTTCCATGATCGACCAAGCCGCAGCCCCGAATTCCGGCATGATGTTTGTTGTCTTTGAAAACTGGGAAGATCGCCCCGTTCCCGAGCAGCACCAAACCGCCATTATCCAGAAAATCAACCGCTCCCTTGCCAGTCTGGGCAATGGGCTTGCCTTCGCATTCCCCGTACCCTCCCTTCCCGGCCTTGGCACCTCATCAGGATTCACCTACATGCTTCAGGACCGAAAAGGAGCGGGCATCGCCGCGCTCCAATCAGCCGCCATGGGGATTATTGAAGATGGCAATGGCCAAACCGGACTACAAAACCTCCGCACCACCTACCGCGCCACCGCCCCGCAGCTCAATATCGATATCGACCGCGAGCAAGTCGCCGCCCGTGGAGTCAATCTCGCCGATGTTTACGCCACGCTCTCGGCCTCCCTAGGAACGGCCTATATCAATGACTACACGAAATTTGGACGTGTCTTCCGCGTCATGGCCCAAGCAGATTCTAAATTCCGGATGGACCCCAACGATATCAAACAGCTCAAAGTCAGAAACGCCGAAGGCACAATGATCCCCATCGGCACCTTCGCTCAAGTCAATGAAATCCTAGGGCCTCAAACCATCACCCGCTTCAATCTTTATCCAGCCATTAAAATCACAGGAGAAGCAGCCCCCGGGTTCAGCTCCGGTCAAGCTCTGCATATCATGGAGGATATGTCATCGAAAAACCTCCCCGCCGGTATGGGCTTCGCCTGGACCGACCTCTCATTCCAAGAGCGAGCGATCAATCCACTTGCCATGGCCGGCATCTTCGGATTTTCCATCCTCATGGTTTACCTCGTGCTTGCCGCCCAGTATGAAAGCTGGAGCATCCCGGTCTCCGTATGCCTCTCCGTGCCCACCGCTCTGCTCGGTGCCGTCATGGGCCTCATGTCTCGCGATATGACCAATAATATTTACACCCAGGTCGGTATCGTCCTCCTCATTGGACTCGCGACTAAATCAGCGATCCTGATCGTCGAGTTTGCCATGGAAGAGCGAGCCTCCGGTAAATCCATCCACGATGCCGCCATCAGCGCTGTCCGTATCCGATTTCGCGCCGTCCTCATGACAGCCTTCTCCTTCGTCCTCGGAGTGATCCCTCTGGTTGTAGCCTCAGGCGCAGGGGCAGAAAGTCGAAAAGTCCTCGGCACCACCGTCTGCTTTGGACTGATCGTCGCCACCGTCGTCAGCCTCGTCGCCGTCCCGATGCTCTACGCGATGATTCAATCATTCAGTGAATGGTTTTCGCGGAAAAAATCAGACATTTAGCCACCTAGCACTCTATTTCTCTTCACTTTTTCAGAAAAAATGAATTTTGAGATTGCCACCCCCCAAACAAGCCTTCAGTATCCCAACACGATGAAAAAAGCACTTACGATCGCAGCCGCTATTCTTTGCACCGCCTCCGGTGTGATGGCAGATATTCAAGCCTCTCCCGGATCCACCTACACGTCCACACGCAAGCTAGGACGGGCAGTGAGCAACATTCTCTATGGCTTCATAGAAATCCCAGAGCAAATCGTCCGTAAAAACAAAGACTATGGCCGCAAAGCAGGATACAGTTACGGCGTAGCCGACGGCACACGCCGCGCCTTCAAACGCATGGGATACGGATTCTACGAACTCGTTACTTTCCATTGCCCCACCTACCACGGCACATTCAAGCCACCCTATGAGCGCTGCGGAGAAGATCACCGCATCGAAATGAACCCAAGTGACGGACTCTCTGAGTTCCCGCCAACCCTCGGTGCTGAAAACTTCTACCACGTCCGCACACAGACATGGTAATCTCATAACCTGAGTCACAACCTCTATTTCTCCACCCGCCCCTGAATAATCAGTGGCGGGTTTTTTTATTTGTTGTATTGATTTGTAGTGCCATTGACGGCACACCAAGCCCACCCGCCCCCCATGTAGGCTCCCAAGTAAAAACCAGCTATGAAACGCAGATACCTCAGACTGGTTCGCAGTGCCTACCGCACCCTCAGACACCCCCACATTCGCAAGCGCCCCTGGCTGCTTGCGCTCACAAAACCTCTCTACGCAAGGGAGCTGTGGCACCCATGCCGCTACACAGTGGCAGGAGGCCTCTCGATAGGCATTTTCTTTGCCATGCTCCCCATCCCGTTCCAAATGCTCTTTTCCGCGGTGGCCTGCATGAGAGCCAAGGTCAATGTCCCGGTCGCGATGGCAACCTGCTGGATCTCAAATCCATTCACCCATCCGCCACTTATTCTCGTTCAATTATCATTTGGGAACTGGATTCGCAAATACATCCACGTCCGACTCCCCTTTGACAAGGATACCCATATTCACTTTCTTGAACTCGATATTACTGGGAATCTCGCCGACTTCTTTGTCGGCTGCTTCTCGATGGCCCTCTTCCTCAGCCTTCTGGCCTACCCGATCGTCTATGGCATTTCAGCCTTCCTCCCCAATCGAGGAAAAAGACTCAAGGCCATCAAACAACGGCGAAGTGACCGCCATCTATAGAGGGCCATGGGCCATGGGCGAAACCGCCTAATCAATAACCCACTCATACGTAGGAGTGTTGATAAACTCATAGCCGTCCTCGGTAACCAGCACCGTGTCCTCGCTCCGGCCCCCCCGATCTCAGGAATGTAAAGCCCCGGCTCCTGCGTGATCACACAGGGCTCCTACACTAGGGAGAGGGAGCTTTCCAGATAGCTTTCGTCGTTGGCCA
>CAYNNY010000182.1:0-6042 GCA_964398555.1 uncultured Verrucomicrobiales bacterium | reverse complement strand
CGTCAAGCTCTCAAGCTTCCACCAAGCCTTGCTCTTGCCGATCTCGATCGAAGCCCTTGAGTCGCTTCCGGATAAAAATATAGCATTCTTCATGAACTCATTCACCCCTTCATCAGGAATGATGATTTTAGCAGCAAGCGCATCATCGATCCCTGATCCCTGATAAAAGTAATCTTTGCCCATTGATCCGCTAGGGAAAATAATGCCTGTCAGCTTTGAGATCTGATCCAGCTTGGCAGCATTAAAGGCGCTTCCAGACAACTCTACATCTTCACCAAAAGAAAATTCGGGCTTGCAGCCAGCTACTCCTAGTAGCAACGAGATGAAGCTTAGATAGAGTATGAATTTCATATTTTTTTATCTCTAGGTAAAAACAGATAGATCAAGCTGCCCAGAAATCCGAGGACAACAATTAAAACAATGCCGATGATACGATTGGTGTCAGTTAATGCTTTGTTGTTGATGCTGTGAATCAATGACCAAAGCCAAAGAGCTAAAAAGCCCGTAACCAAGCAGATAAAGCGCTAACACGCAGATGCCAATTTTCCATTTTCTAGTGATTTTCATTTGAGGTGTTATTTGTAGAATTCCAAAGATCGCTCTCATGCTCCGCTATTGATCGAGTGATGAGCTGCCTTTTGGGGGCGGCTAGTTTGGTGAATGGTAGGCAGCGGGATAGAGTCGGGGAATTGCGGCTTGCGCCGGAGGAGTTTTGAGCGACCGGGACGGTCGCGCTACGCGAGTGTAATTTGGAATCACCAACTTGCCCAATCACAGTTTTACTCAGTTCCTGAACATTGCCTCTTCTCATTGTTGGTTTGCTTGATACTTTCTCTGGACATGGCACGTGATTACCGGATGAAGTCAGAGCAGTCGCTGAGAAGCGCCCAGGAGGGTGGCTCGGGGATTGATTATGCAGCAGAGCTGAATGAGCAGCAGTTTGCGGTGGTGAGCTCGCGGCCGGGGCCTTCGCTGGTGATTGCGGGTGCGGGGTCCGGGAAGACGCGGACGTTGACACACCGAGTGGCGTATTTGCTGGATAAGGGGGTGGATGCGGGGAGTATTCTGCTGCTGACGTTTACCAATAAGGCGGCGCGCGAGATGCTGGAGCGGGTGGAGCAGCTGGTGCCGGGGGATGTCAGGACGCTTTGGAGTGGCACGTTTCACTCGGTGGGGAATCGAATCCTCCGGAGGCATGCTGAGGAGCTGGGCTACACGAGGTCGTTTTCGATTCTGGATCGGGATGATCAGAAGGCGGTGATGAAGCAGGTGGTGAAGAGCTGTAATGTGGATGCGGTGAATGCGATGGGGAAGAAGTTTCCGAAGGTGGATGTGTTGATTTCCATTTTCAGCCTCGTGGAGAATACTTGTGAGGATTTGGTGAATGTGGTCAATGAGCAGTATTCTCATTTGGAGGATTGGCTCGATGACATTGGTCGGGTGGGCTCGGCGTATCGGAAGAAGAAGAAGGAGACGAATTCGATGGATTTTGATGATCTGCTGGTGCTGACGCTGAGGCTGCTGCAGGATCGGGAGGATTTGCGGAAGCTGTATCAGAAGAAGTTCCGACACGTGCTGGTGGATGAGTATCAGGATACGAACCGAGTGCAGTGTGATTTGATTGATTTGCTGGTGGGCGAGAAGCAGTATCTGATGGTGGTGGGCGACGATGCGCAGTCGATCTATTCCTGGCGCGGGGCGGATATGGATAATATTTTATCGTTTCACAAAAAATACCCGGATGCCGAGGTGTTTAAAATCGAGACGAACTACCGCAGTGTACCCGAGGTGTTGGCGCTTTCGAATGCGGCGATCCGGCCGAATAGGGTGCAGTATGATAAGGAACTGCGCGCCGTGCGTAAGGGTGGGGGGATGACTCCGGCTTTGGTGCCTTTGGACGATCCATCGCTTCAGGCTGAGTTTGTGGCGGAGCGGATTAGTGAGTTGATTGATGAAGGTATGGAGCCGAACGAGATCGCGGTGCTGTATCGGGCGCACTATCAGAGTATGGAGATCCAGATGGAGCTGACTCGGCGCAAGGTGCCGTTTCAGATCACCAGTGGGTTACGATTTTTTGAGCAGGCGCATGTGAAGGATGTAGCGGCGGTGATTCGGTTTGTGGTCAATGGCCGGGATGAGGTAAGTTTTAAGCGGGTGGTGCTCCAGATGCCCGGGGTGGGGGATAAGACGGCGGATAATATGTGGCGGGCGTGGCTGGGGTGTGAGTATGGCAGTGGGGCGGTGGTGCCGGAGTCGTTTTCTGAGACGTTGCTGAAGTTTAAGGTGCCGGCGAAGGCGAAGGATAGCTGGGAGCAGCTTTGTTACACGCTGGATGAGCTGGCGCCGGATGGTGAGTTTGCACGTCCTGCGGCGATGATTTTCAGTATCCTTGAGGGGTTTTATGACGATTACATGCGTGCGAGTTTTGAGAACTACGATCAGCGCAAGCAGGATATCGAGCAGCTGATGGAGTATGGGGAGGGTTATAGTGATGTGCTTGAGTTTCTGGCGCAGCTTTCGCTGATGTCATCGGTGGATGGAGATCCGCGTAAAAGTAAGGCGGAGCAGGAGAAGGAAAAGGAGGATAGTGTGATGCTTTCTTCCATTCACCAGGCCAAAGGGCTGGAGTGGAAGGTTGTTTTTTTGGTGTGGCTGGCCGATGGTATGTTCCCGAACGGTCGGGTGCTGGAGTCCGGCGATGAGGCATCGTTTGAAGAGGAGCGGCGCTTGTTTTATGTGGCGGTGACGAGGGCGAAGGATCAGCTGTATTTAACGTATCCGATGACTAATCCTCGGAGTTATACAGGGGATTATGTGCTGAAGCCGTCGCGGTTTTTGGATGCTATTCCTGACGAGATGGTGGAGCAGTGGGAGGTTTCTTGCTGGTGAAACAAAAAAAACCTTCCCCGTGGAGACGGAGAAGGGTTGGAAATGTTTTTGTTGTGAAGTAAATCCTTGTCGCGGTTTTGACGCGCGGCACAGAGGTTTACTTAACGCCTTTTTTGCTGAGGCGAGTGCCCCTGGTGGATCCTTGACGGGCCTTGAACTTCGGGTTGCTCTTGCAGATGACGTAGAGGGTGCCTTTACGTTTAACGATCTGGCAGTCTTCGTGGCGCTTCTTCATGGAGAGGAGTGATGAGAGAACTTTCATAATAAATGGTTTGGGAAAATGGTTGGCAATATTTGCAAAAATAACTTTGGTTGTCGCTGGACGACCTGTCGGGGCGGGGAAAATACCCAGATCGGCTGCCGTGTAAAGTCTATTTCTAGGAAAAATAGCTTATATTTCGATTGCTGTGACGGAAAGGATGCCAGGGGCGGCGGAGAGCTCGGCAATAATGTCGGCGCTAGGGGCTGTATCGAGGGAGATGACGTTGAGGGCATTTCCTAAGGATTTGTTGCGGGCCAGTGAGAGATTGGCAATGTTCAGGCCGTGGGTTCCGAGGGTGGTGCCCACGAGTCCGACGATGCCTGGGCGGTCATCGTTGCTGACGATGAGGAAGTGGCCATGGATGGCGGTATCGATAAAGAGTTTGTTGATTTCCACGATCCTTGGAGACTTGCCGATGATGGTTCCGGCGATGCGGTAGCGGGTGTCTCCTTTTTTGAGTTCGGCGACGATGAGCTCGGAGTATTCTGTCTTGGCGTAGATGGTGGACTCGATGGTTTCGAGCCCCATATCGCAGGCAATGGACGGGGCGTTGACGATGTTGACTTGTCCGTCCGGACGAGCTGTCTCGAGGTAGCCAGTGAGCACGGTGCGGGAGATGAGCGAGGTGTCTTTCTCGGAAATAGCGCCGTGGTAGGAAACGCGGATGGCGTCCGGGTTGGCTGGGCCGAGTTTGGCTAGGAATTTGCCAAGGGAGGTGGCGAGGTCAAGGTAGCCACCAATTTCGCTGAGTGCTGCGGCATCGAGTGATGGCATGTTGATGGCGTTGCGGATCTCACCGGTGGTGAGGAAGTCGCGGAGCTGCTCGGCGACTTGGATGCCGACGTTTTCCTGGGCTTCATTGGTGGAGGCTCCGAGGTGAGGGGTGAAGGTGGTGTGCTTGGGCAGGCCGAAGAGGATGTGGTCGGCTGCTGGTGGTTCGTCTTCGTAAACGTCCAGGCCGCAGCCGGCGATGTGGCCGGAGTCGATGGCGGCTTTGAGGGCAGCTTCATTGATCAGTCCGCCTCGGGCACAGTTGACGACGATGGCGCCGGAGTTCATCAGGGCGAGTCGCTCGGCGTTGATGATGTGGCGGGTGTCATCCGTGAGTGGGACGTGCAGGGTGACGACGTCGGCACCGGTGAGGGCTGCGTCTGGGCTCTCGGCGAGCTCAACTTTGAGTTGGTCCGCGCGGGCTTGGGTGAGAAAAGGGTCGTAGGCGACGATGGTCATGCCAAAGGCGTGGGCGCGTTTGGCGAACTCGGCACCGATGCGGCCCATGCCGATGACGGCGAGGCGTTTGGTGTTGAGTTCGATTCCGGCGTAGGCTTTACGGGCGGCGGCAAAGTTACCTTTGAGCACTTCGGCGTGTGCCGGGCCGATGTTCCGTGCTGTGGAAAGCATGAGGGTAAAGGCGAGCTCGGCGGTGGAGATGGTATTTCCGGTAGGAGTGTTCATGACGATCACTCCGTGGTTGGTGGCGGCATCGCGATCGACGTTGTCCACGCCGACTCCGGCGCGGCCTACGGCTTTGAGCTTAGTAGCTGCGGTAAGCACTTCAGCGGTGACTTTGGTCTGGGAGCGGATGATCAGGCCCTGGTAGTTGGGGATGATTTTGATGAGTTCCTCAGGTGAGAGTCCGGTATTAACATCGACATCGATGCCCGGGTGGTTGCTGAGAAGTTCGACTCCTTTGTCTGAAATAGGATCTGATACGAGGATACGCTGAGTGGCCATGCGTGTTACGTAGTGTAAGCTTGAGAAATTGTCAAAACATTGAAGGGGCATTTATGCCTTCATTTGTGTCATGGATTTGGTTTTTAGTGAACTGGGGGGGCTGTCTTGGGGTTAATATTGGGGTCAGAATTATGGGAAGTTTTTTTTGCCGCACAACTGTGGGTGAAGGGGTTTAGAGACATCATCCTGGTTTGGCGGGTTTTGGGGCGGGAGACTGTTGTTCTGTCGGTGCTATGGTCGAGGGCTCTGGTGCGGGGGTTAGCAGCGGTGTGGGATCGAAGAGCAAGCGTTTGGCGATGAAGAGTGCGGCGAGGAGGGCAATGCTGCGTTGCACGCCTTTGGTCCATTTTGGGCCGAGTTTAATCTGAAGTTTTTGCATTCCGAGCTGGGAGGCCCAGAGCAGGGGCACGGTGCCAATGGCAAAGGCGAGTGAAAATTCGGCGCCTTGGATGGCGCTGCCGGTGGCAAGGCAGGCGGCAAAGAAAATGTAAAGCGGGGCGCAGGGGAGCAGGGGCGTAGCTAGTCCCATGGCTAGGCCACCACGTGTGGCGGAGATGGTCATCGCTTTAAAGCGGAGCCGGGTGGCCCAGCGTTTGATAAATGCCGGACGCGGGATTTTTTTTTCTAGACCGAAGGCGATGGCGACAAAAACCACGACCAGCACCCAGGGTAAAAAACTGATTGAAGAGTGATGGAAATATTCCAAGGGTTTGGAGCCAATCGCTCCTAACATCGCGCCGATGCTGGTGTAGGAAATAAGGCGCCCGCTATGGTAGGCTGTGGCCGCGCCGATGCGGCTGTTTTCATCTTTTTTGAGCGCGGTGAGCGAGCAGGCGATCGGTCCACACATACCGACGCAATGGATGCTGGTAAGCGCTCCGGCCACCAAGGCCAATGCTGGGGTGTTGATGGTTTCGATCATGATGGTTTAGCGGATAATAGTTTAGCTAATTGTTTAGCGGATAGGCTTTTTCTGCTGCTGTTCCTGTCGTTTTTGGTAGATCTCAGCGGCTTCTTCAGGGGTGAGACGGCTGGTTTCCCTTTTTCC
Organism: uncultured Verrucomicrobiales bacterium; assembly: GCA_964398555.1. Taxonomy (GTDB): domain Bacteria; phylum Verrucomicrobiota; class Verrucomicrobiia; order Verrucomicrobiales; family Akkermansiaceae; genus Oceaniferula. The sequence goes on along the minus strand of CAYNNY010000182.1, from coordinate 109 downwards.
TGCTAGGTGAATAAAGACTGCCCAGCTGGTAATGATGATGGCGTAAAAGGTGACCAAAAAGAGCGACAGGATGATCCACGGGCGGTTTTTGGGGGATATGGTCATGGGT
>CAYNNY010000181.1:0-6043 GCA_964398555.1 uncultured Verrucomicrobiales bacterium | reverse complement strand
GCAGTCGATTTTTCAATGCAGAAATACAAAAACAACCGTCCTAACAATAAAAAGCACTCCCTGCCAAACAGCCCAATCTATTCGCCTGAACCGGGGATAAGATCGAAGAGTCCACGCACGCCCTCTTGAATGGTATCGGATCCTTCGCGAATCACATCCACTCCGGTCTCTAAAGCTTTCGCCGGAAGCTGTGTTGCGCTATCGTGAGCGAACTTCAGCGCCATCATCCCCGTTTCAGGAACAAGCTCAAACATCCGCTCACCCGCTGCAGCAATCATGCGGTCACTGAGATCTTCCTGGGGGTCATCTATGGTTCCCGTGATGCGTAAAGAGGACCAAAGGAGACCTTTATCTCCGCGAACAAACACCTTGGTTTCAGCTCCGGGGATGTGCGCTAGGGTGCCCGGCATCACGCCTACCTTGAATCGACCGTCCAGCTGACCATCGACAATACTCAAGCTCCCCACCAGCCTTACAAGCCCTTCGCTCGCTAGGACAATCTCAGTAAGATCCAATCGCGAGCCCTCCCGCCTGAATTTCAGACGAGCTTCAGACAGATTGAGTCGGCGAAATCTTCGGGAATTGGCATACGCAGCAATACGGTCGAGCACGGGCAATGCCGTCAACACACCCCGCTTCAACTCGATCTCACCCTGCGTAATCACGCCTTCCTTGCCTGACCCCACCTTAAACTTCATCTTAACATCCCCGGTAATACGCTTTTGCCAATCCTCTGGCACCAGCTCCTCACTGCGGACATCGCTTAAGCTTCCATAAAATCCAAACTCACTCCCCTCCAACTCACCATTCAGCAAAAGCAGTCCTCGCTCATACACCTTCGAGCGTGATTCAGAGATAAACAACCTCCCGCGCTGATACTTGCCACGGGCCGAGATCAACTCAAGAGAAGGGCCGAACCATGAACTCTTAATGGAACCTTCGGAAAGATGAAGATCGTAACGCCCCGCCGCACCGTCACCGTCCACTCGCATCACCATATCCGTCGCGGTTAATCCTCCGGTAGAAGTTTGCAGATCCAGATCCATACTCATCACATCTACAGAAACCAGCTCTGCCCTATCCGGCAGCAGCCCCGCGAGAAAACCGGCGTCGTCACTCGTCGTTACCCGAGGAGTCGGGCCAACCTCTTCCTCACAATCATCCTCTTCAATGAGTTGCTCCCCACTCCGCGCCGTCGCCAAGCGAACCTTCAGCTTACTAATACGCAGATCAGAAATCTCCCAAACTCCACGCCGCACCCCCGCCAAGCTCAACCTGGCCTGCAAGCCCTCCGCTTTCATGCCCCGCATAAAGCCATCGCTTTCCGCACGCAGCTCATCGGTCCTTACATCCATCCCCTGCCACTCAAATAACTCAAATTCAGCATCCGCATTCATCACATTGCCCACAGACTCGCCGATGAACACCCGAAAATCATCGCTGCGCAAATAGGACCGCATCCAAGAATAAAGACCAAATCCCGCAAGAATAATCGATACGGCCAGTATAGCTAAAATGCGCATGGCCCATTTTACTCCACCTCCTTTTGAGCGCCCCCCCGCTCGGCTTGAGCCGCTCTGGCTGGATGACTTTCGTCTGTTGGCACGTCTTGACATATGGGAAAACTAACGCCCCATCCCATTTCCACAAGTTTTCTTCTCGCCAGCCCCCGCAACTTTCCCTAATTAAATCAGTTCAACCTCGTGATTCCTGCGATGTCAAGCCTCCGGCCATAGACAACCCCGCCATCGACCACTTACCACCACCCCCTTTCACCGTGCTCCAGCTCAAAGACGTCAGTTTCACCATCCAAAAGGACGGAGAACCCTTCCACATCATCGACCATGCTACCCTGGACATCCCGCGTGGTCACTTCATGGCGATTGTAGGCCCCTCAGGCTGCGGTAAAACCACCCTGCTCAAAACCATCGCCGGATTAAACGAAGAATCCAACGGTGAACTGCTCTGGAATGGTCGCAACCTCGCCGAGGACCAAGACTTCGATCCTGCGGAAATTGGCTACGTCCCCCAGTTCTCCATCGCCTACGATCAACTCACCGTCGATGAGTCCATTGAATCAGCCACCCGCCTCCGGGTGAAAACCAAAAACCTCGCAGAGCTCGATAACCGAATCGACCGCATCCTTGAGGAAACGGGACTCTCATCCATCGCAGACCGCCCTGTCAAAGTGCTCTCCGGCGGACAAAAACGCCGCCTCGGCCTGGCCATGGAGCTGGTCACTGGCCCGCACCTCCTGCTCTGTGATGAAGTCACCTCCGGCCTCGACCCCCGATCCGAGCGCGACATCGTCCGGCTTCTTCACCAACTTTCCCGCAGCGACGGCCGCACCGTAATCTCGGTGACTCACTCGCTCGCCCACCTGGAGCTTTACGACTCCATCCTCGTGCTCCATGAGGGTCGCGTCGCCTACCACGGCCCGCCGAACGGACTCAACCATTATTTTTCTGTTGAGGACACCGAAGAAGTTTACCCCAAGCTCGCCAAGCAACGCCCTGAAAAGTGGCACGAATCCTGGATCAAGCACCGGGAGGCCTATTACAAAAAGCTCAACAAGCGCCGCGCCCAGCTCGTCAAAGACGGCGAACTCTCCGTCCCCGATGACATCGCCGCGCCTTCATCAGCCAAGACCACCGCTCCCGCCAAAAAACTCGCCTCGGACACTGCTCCGATGGATGCTCCGGCAGCGTCTCAAGGAATCATCCGCGAATCCACCGAGCACGTCAGCATGCCCGGGTTCATCAGCCAGTTCTCCACCCTGCTCAGCCGACGCTGGAAAATCTTCTTCCGCAACCGAGGCCAAGTCCTGCTGCAACTCGCCATTCTCCTCTGCTTCCCGATTCTCGTCGCCCTATTCAGCGAGCGGGGAAATGAAAACATCAAAAAGTTCTCAGATCGCTACCAAGGCACGATGCATGAAATCCAAGAGCACACCAAAGTAGAAAAAAGCTACCTCACCGTAGGCTCTGCCGTCTCAGGGATCGTTATGTTTCAAGTTGTCCTGCTCTCTCTCATGGGATCAAACAACGCCGCCCGCGAAGTGGCTGGCGAGCGATTAATCTTTGAAAAAGAAAAATTCGGAGGCATCAGGCCCAGTGCGTATTTAGGAAGTAAAATTGCCTTCCTCGGTAGTCTCGTGCTCATCCAATCACTCTGGATGGCGATCTTCGTGCAGCAATTCTGGAAATTTCCAGATGGGCTAGGAAGCGGATTTCTCGACCACACCCTGTTCCTAGTCCTCGTCAATGCTGCCATGACAGCCGTCTGCTTAGGGATCTCATCACTGATGAAAACAGCGGAGCAGTCATCCCTGCTCTCGATTTACCTCGTCGGCTTCCAGCTTCCTCTTTCAGGGGCAGTCCTCGCATTACCCGAAAGTATCGAGTCGCTCACCCAGCCATTCATTTCCGCCTACTGGGCGTGGTCCGGCAGCATCGACTCTATGAGCCCAAGCTACCGTAATGCCATCGATGCCGTTACCGAGACCACCTTCCAATCCGCCTCAGCCTGCCAGTATATCTTGATCATCCACATTGCCCTAGGCATCATCGCCTCCTACATCGGCCTCAAACGCCACCACTGGGACTAGGTTGCCCCTTTAGGGCTGCCCCGTTATCAGTTATCGCTTATCAGACTCCCAGACTTCCAGACTTAAAAAAACCATGGCCCGCAGATCTAAAAACAAAAGTAAAAGCCACCTTGCCGTCTATATCATCATCGGAGCCGCCGTCATCGGCGCGATGGTCATCGGCAAATTCGTCCTCGATAAACGCTCTCAGCACTTCGTAGGACTCAGCGAACTCACCGTCAGCGACATGCAAGACGGGGCAACCACCCTGAGCGGCAACGAATACCGACTCACCGGAAAAATCACCCAAAAAGAAAAATGGACACCCGACCAAGGCCAGTTGATCAACGTCAGCGTGGACCAAGGAGAAAAAGGCCAGAGTAAGGGCAATATCCCAGTATTCGTGCCGGCAGGTGTCGATCAAATCAACCTCGAAAAAGGACAAAGCTACACATTCAAAGTCGAAATTAACCGCGCGGGATTACCCGTTGCGCTCGAGATCAAAGCCAAGTAACTTCTCTGGAAGATCAGACTTGCACACCAACGTTATGAAAAATCACACCATCATTCTTCTCGCAGCCCTACCCTGCCTTGCGCTACCGGTCAGTGCTCAGGTCTACAACCCAGGCCAAGGAGGGGGCGCGGCCAAACCTGCCCCAGCGAATAACAGCGGCGACACCACCATCGTCCGCCAAAACAAAAAATCCTCCTCGCCCTACGGTAACGAAGTGCCATTCATCGATCCCACCCAAGAGACGATCTCGCTGATGGGTCACACCTTCAACCTCGGCGACAACCGGCTCGGAGGGCAGTTTGAATCCTACCTTGCTGACTCACCCAATACCTCAAAAGAAGCCCAGGAATACCGCGAAACCATCGACGCTATCCTCAAAGCCGTATCGCCACACACCAAAGGAGACATTCGCACCAAGCTCCGCAACGGCTTCGCCCTCCTCCCCCGTGCATCCTCCTACTCAGGCGACGGAAAAATCTGCGACTCGCTCTCGAATGCCATCTACGCCGCCATGCTCTCGAAAGGGTCCATCCGCAACTCCAAAGCCTACATTGCCAATCTCGAAAAAGAAAAAGCCCGCATCGCCCGCAATGCCCAGATCAGTGCGGAAAAAATTAGAATTTCCGACCCTCAGGGTAAAGGAAAACGCGGCAGCAAGCCCCCAAGTAAAGATTCCACAGCCGCCAAAATAGCCACCTCCTTCGAGCTTCAAGAAATTCAAAAACGCATCCTCGAAATCGAAGCTTTGAAAAAATTGCATCAGGCCAAAGACGAAATAAATATCATCCAGGCCAAAATCCAATATCAAGCCCTACTCGCCCAGCTCTTTGTGCAGCGCCGCTTCGAGCACGTCGTGATTGGCACTCGGTTCTACAACCTCGTCTTCCGTGACGGCGATAGCAAAATGCGCCTGAAAAAAGGATCCGATGTTTCCAAGTTCTTCAGCGAAGGACTCGGCGTTGACCCGACAGTGACCGGCCTCGACTCCGCCGCCAACGAAGCCATCCGCAAAGTCACCACCTTTGTCGCCGCCTTCAACAACCACATCGAGCACAACGAGCTCCACAGCGCCTCCAAACGCCTCACCGAGGCCTTTGCCATCGGGGAGTTCATGCCCAGTGTGCAAACAGTGCCATCCGTTGAGCGCCGAAAAATCCTCGAATACGTTCGCGACGGACACGCCCTGGTCAAGGCCATGGATGTGCACGACTACGCTCGCGCCAAAATCTATCTCGAAGCGCTTAAAAAACGATCTTCCGACTTTGACTCCACCAAAGCCGAAGGAGCGATCGCCGCCTACACCCGCGTATCCGATGGCCACCTCCGCGCCGCGAAAATCGCCCTCATGAAAGGTGACGATGCCAAATTCGAAAAAGAACTCACCAATGCAACCCAAGTCTGGCCAACCAACCCGAAACTCAAAGAAATCGATCAACGCCTCGACACCCTCATCAGCCAAGGAGACGTCGCTCACACACTGCTCAACGACTTTGACCGACTTCTCAGCGAGAACAACTTCCGAGAAATCTTCAAGCGTCAGTATGAGTTTGTCCCCGTCGTCGCGGAAGATGCCGACCGCAAAAATGCCGCCGAGCAGATCATCCGCAACATCCACCGCATCGATGGATCCATCATCCAGGCCAGCGAATTTTCAAAAATCGGCAACGACTACGCCGCCTGGGAATCGCTCGCCACCCTGCGTGATGAATTCCCCAAAGACCCGGAACTTCTCCAACAGCTCGAAAAACTCTCCTCGAAAGTCGCCAACTTCACCGTCGCGCTAAACCGCGCCAAGGAATTCGAAGACAACGACCTCAACCCCCAAACAGGCTCGGCACTCACCTGGTACTTCGAAGCCAAAAGCATCTACCCCGATAGTAGCTTCGCGCAAAAAGGAATCGACCACCTCGTCAAACGCATCTTCGAGCCAGAGGATGCCAGTG